>CAYSGG010000036.1:0-9698 GCA_964430775.1 uncultured Clavibacter sp.
CGATTTGGCAAAGATCTGGCTCGTGGGGGATACTTACGCGCTCGTTAGAAGATCAGATTAAAGGAGAACCACCGTGCCATTACCAAAGCGAAAGATGTCCCGCTCGCGCACGCGTTCTCGTCGCAGCCAATGGAAGGCAACTCCTGCAGCGACAGCTAACTGCAGCCAGTGCCAGCAACCAAAGTTGCAGCATGCTGCATGCCCAACCTGCGGCACATATAACCGCCGTCAAGTTCTCGAGGTCTAGTCCTGACGCTGGCTTTAACCGAAAAGCTCGGAGTTTCGGTAAGTCCAGAGCTTCTCAATCTCGCGCTTACTCATAGATCTTTTGCCTACGAATTCGGTGGGCTTCCAACAAATGAACGCCTCGAATTTCTGGGAGATAGCGTTCTTGGTTTAATCATCACCGAAGCTCTCTACCAACGTTTTCCAGATCTTGACGAATCACGTCTATCTCCGCTGCGGTCCGGAATCGTCAATATGCGCGCACTTGCAACTATCGCGCGTGAATTAGATCTGGGTTCTGCATTGAAGATTGGTAAAGGTGAAGAGGTCACTGGAGGTCGTGACAAGAACTCCATTTTGGCTGATGCCCTTGAAGCGCTGGTTGGCGCGGTATATCTCGATCATGGTTATGCAAAGACCACAGAGGTTGTAATGGCGCTGATGGAGAGCGCGATTGAAGAAGCAGTCTCGCGCGGCGCTGGGCTCGATGGCAAGACTGCGTTACAAGAGATTGTCGCAGCAGCCGGATGGCAACCTCCTGAATACAAAGTCACTGAATCTGGTCCTGATCACGATAAGGATTTTGTTGCGGTAGCACTAGTGAACGGCGTTACTTATAAAGAAGGCCATGGCAAAAGCAAGCGTGAAGCAGAGCAAGTAGCTGCCAGATTGGCTTACGAAGAAATCTCACAAGCTCCGTCAATCTAACTTTCTTTCTCGACGATACGAGCGCACTCCAATGCCTGAATTACCTGAAGTAGAAACGGTGAGACGTGGGCTCGAACCATGGGTAGTTGGAAAGAAGATCAAAGAGATTGAAGTCGTACATAGAGGCGGTAACCGTTCTACAACCTATGCGCCATTTTCGGCGGTAGAAGGCGCAAAGATTGTGGAAATCGCGCGTCGCGGAAAGTTCTTATGGTTTGTGTTGAATCGCGATTTAGCTCTGGTGGCGCACCTAGGCATGAGTGGGCAATTTCTCATTCAAGAGAAGAAAAAAGAAGATGAGAAGCATCTCCGTGTTCGGGTTGATTGTGGTGACCGCAAGCGAGAGATTCGATTTGTAGACCAGCGAACTTTTGGCTGGATGGCGATTGATGATCTTGTTGAGCAGGATGGAAATCTACTCCCGCGATCTTTTACTCGTATTGCGCGCGATGTATTTGATCCCTTATTTGATCAGCCGAAAGTTATCTCAACTATCAGTAAGAAGAAGAGCGCAATCAAGCGGGTATTACTTGATCAGAAAGTCATGAGCGGGGTGGGTAATATCTACGCAGATGAAGCGCTATGGCGAGCACGAATCCATCCAGAGAAAATGGCCAATGCTCTCTCCGTTGAAGAAATCACATCGCTGATCCTGGCTGTCAAAGAGGTGATGTCTGCCGCCTTGAAACAAGGGGGTACAAGTTTTGATGACCTCTATATCAACGTTAATGGCGAGAGTGGTTATTTCGATGTGGACCTTGAGGCATATGGCCAAGAGGAAGAACCGTGTTCGAGATGTGGCACACAGATTCGCAGGATAGTTTTTGGAAATCGCTCCTCACACTTCTGTCCCACCTGCCAGTTCAATGGTCGCTCCAAGAAAAGTGTGAAAAAAACCGCCCTGAAGCGGGGTCAAAAACCAAAGGGGCGCGAGCTCACCCGATAGGTTCTACCTGTGTATTTGAAGAGCATGACCCTGAAGGGATTCAAGTCCTTCGCGGCCCCCACAACCTTGCGTTTTGAGCCTGGCATCACCTGTGTCGTCGGACCCAATGGCTCGGGCAAGAGCAATGTGGTGGATGCCTTGTCATGGGTGATGGGTGAACAAGGTGCAAAGAGCCTGCGAGGCGGGAAGATGGAAGATGTCATCTTCGCCGGAACTTCTGGTCGTGCTCCGTTGGGACGCGCTGAAGTCTCTGTCACTATCGATAACACCGATGGTGCGTTGCCGATTGATTTCACAGAAGTCACTATTTCCCGAACTCTCTTTAGAAATGGCCAGAGCGATTATCAGATCAACGGAGAATCTGCTCGTCTGTTAGATATCCAAGAGCTGCTCAGCGATAGCGGAATTGGTCGCGAGATGCATGTGATTGTGGGCCAAGGACAGCTTGATGCAATTCTTACGGCTAATCCTGAGGAACGTCGAGGTTTTATCGAAGAAGCGGCCGGAATCCTCAAACATCGTAAGCGTAAAGAGAAAGCGCTTCGTAAGTTGGAGTCGATGCAAGGCAATATGTCACGAGTTCAAGATCTAACAAATGAGTTAAGGCGTCAACTTCGTCCATTAGGCAAGCAGGCTGAAGTTGCGCGTAAAGCAGCTGTCATTCAAGCCGATGTACGTGATGCAAAGTTACGTATCTTGGCAGATGACCTCATTGCATTTAAATCAACTTTGACGTCGGAAGTTGCAGACGAGACTGCGCTACGCGAACGACGCTCGCAAGTAGAGCAGGAGCTTGATCAACTCCGTAATCGTGAAGTTGAACTTGATCGCATCGCATCTAGCGAAGGTCCGCAACTCAACGCCGCACAAGATAACTACTACAACCTCACTGCTCAACGTGAAAAATTGCGCGGTACCCAGAATTTGGCGTCAGAGCGTGCTCGTTTCTTAGCGGAGGAAGCTGAAGAAGCACGTGCATCTGGTCGTGATCCCGAGGCCCTTGATGCAGAAGCTCGTACGCTGCGAACGGAAGAACAGGTACTACAAAATTCTGTTGATAAAGCTCGACAAGAGCTCAATTCTGCAAGCAGCAACGTGGCAGAACTCGAGTCTCGCCTGAAACATGAAGAGGATCGCGTCTCTGCCTCCCAGCGCGCAATTGCAGATTATCGAGAAGGAACTGCGCGTCAAGAAGGTCATATTAAGAGCCTGCAGTCTCGAATTGATGGTGCGCTCTCAGAAATTGCTCGGCTAGATAAAGCGCTGGGCGAAGCAAATCTTCGAGTCGATGAAGCACGACGAGAATTTGCCCGACTGGAAAGCGAAGTTGCTGGGCTTGATGCTGGCGAACTTGGTTTAGACGCAGAGTTCGAAAAAGCAAAGAAGAACCTCACGCAATCTAAATCCGAATTAGAACGACTCACAACAGAGTTATCTAGTGCAGAGCGCGAAAAAGGTGCAGCTGAAGCGAAGGTAGATGCACTTCGACAAGCAACGCTCCATAAAGACGGTAGCGGGGCTCTACTTACAAATACTCGTGGGATTGAAATTCGCGGCAGCGTCGCCTCACTCATCACTGTTGAAGCCGGGTGGGAGAGTGCAGTTTCTGTAGCTCTCGGATCTCTAGCAAATGCGCTTGTCGTACATGATGCATCACAAGCAATCTCAGCGTTGGCATTTTTAAAGTCTGAGTCAGCAGGTAATGCCGAACTACTCTTTGTTGCAGATCTTGATGGGAATTCGGAGAATCAAGAATCGGCCACAACTAATTTTGCGCCGCTTGTCTCAAAAGTTTCATCCTCAACATTGAGTGCAGTTTTGCCTCGTCTACTTCGCGGTTTTGTCGCAGCTGATTCACTTGCTCACGCTGAGGAAATTGTGCGAAACAATCGAAATCTCATCGCCGTAACTAAGGATGGCGATCTGATTGGTCGAGGCCGGGCAAGTGGTGGTTCCGCGTCTCGTTCCTCGCTCATTGAGATTACCTCCATGATTGAGAGAAGTGAGATTGCACTTCAGAAGTTCGCCCATGATTGTGATCGAATCCGATTTGAAATCTCATCAGCAGAATCAAGGGTCCGCAACGATCAGGCTCAATACGATCAATCACTTGCTCGCCTCAATGAATCCGATGCAGCAATGGCCGGTCTTGCTGAGCAAATGGGGGCGGCGGGTCAAAGCGTCCGTAGCAGCGTTGCGGAAGTAGATCGTCTCCAAACCTCAATCAATGAGCTCAAGCAAGCTCTCACGAGTGATCAGAATGAGTTGGCTATTGCGCAGGCAGAATTTGCGAAAAGTGAAGAACCGCAAGAACCTAATCTCACGCAAGTGGAGAATCTACGGGCATCTGTATCTACCTCGCGAGCAGTAGAAGTTGAAGCTCGCCTTGGCCTTCGTACGTTGGAAGAGCGTGTTGCAGCTATCTCACGCCGAGCAGCTGATCTTGAAACTGCGGCTAACAACGAACGTGAATCGGCCAGCAAGAGCATCGCACGACGTGAGGCGCGAGCACGAGGAGCAATTAGTGCACAAGCCATAGCGGATGCTGCCTATGAAGCACTTATCCAAATCGAAAATTCTATTTCACGGGCAAATGCTGAACGTGAACGTCTCGAGGTATCTCGCTCCAATCGTGATGGTGAAATTCTTGCTATTCGCGCCCAAGTACGAGAGCTCACCACGGAGTTAGATCAACTCACATCAAGTGTTCATAGAGATGAGATTGCCCGCGCGGAACAACGGCTAAGAATTGAGCAACTCGAAGGTAAGGCTATGGAGGAGTTTGGCGTCGACTCCCAAGCCCTAGTTCATGAATACGGTCCCGATAAAGATGTCCCTACATTCATCGAAGATGACGAAGGAAATCTCTCTCAAGGAGAATTCATTCCGTATGTTCGCGCCCAACAAGAGAAGAGATTGGCGACAGCTGAGCGCTCTCTGGCACTTCTCGGCAAGATTAATCCACTAGCGCTTGAGGAATACTCATCATTAGAAGAGCGCTTGAAATACCTCGCTGAACAACTCGAGGACCTTAAGAAGTCAAAGAAAGATCTCCTCGACATCATCAAAGAAGTGGATGAGCGAGTCCAAGAAATCTTCGAAGAGGCTTACCGCGATACCGCTCGAGAATTCGAAAAGATTTTTGCCCGACTATTTCCTGGGGGAGAAGGTCGCTTGATCCTCACCGATCCCAGCGATATGTTGAATTCAGGAGTCGATGTAGAAGCTCGCCCACCTGGAAAACGCATTAAGCGTCTATCCCTCTTGTCTGGCGGCGAGCGATCACTGACTGCTGTTGCGCTCTTGGTTGCGATTTTTAAGGCTCGACCAAGCCCCTTCTATGTGATGGATGAGGTTGAAGCAGCGCTTGATGACACTAATCTCGGTCGACTCTTGGGTGTACTAGAAGAACTGCGTCAGGCTTCCCAGCTCATCATCATCACTCACCAGAAGCGCACCATGGAGATTGGCGATGCGCTCTATGGAGTAACAATGCGCGGTGATGGAGTCTCTGAAGTAATCTCACAGCGGCTTCGTGAGATTGAAACCGAATCAGTTTAACTATGGGCTTGTTCGGCTCCTTCTTATCGAAGTTCTCTCGAAACAAAGCTTCGATTGAAGATATTGAAGAGTTCCGCACAATACTTATTGAATCAGATCTTGGTGCGGCGACCGCAGATGAAATTGTTGAATTAGTTAAGAAAGAAAAGTCCGAGAACCTAGAATCTGCAGTTCAAAGCCGGATCAAGTCGTATCTGACTTCTGAGTCACGCGACCTGAATATTCAAAGTGGTTCACTCACAACAATCCTGATTGTCGGTGTAAACGGCACCGGAAAGACAACAAGTGCGGCAAAACTGGCCAACCTTCTCAAGGATGAAGGAAAGAGAGTTTTACTTGTTGCCGCAGACACATTCCGTGCCGCAGCGGTGGAGCAACTCGTCACTTGGGGCACGCGAATAGGGGTTGAGGTGGTGCGAGGTTCGCAAGCATCTGATCCTGCTGCGGTCTGTTTTGATGGTGCAACCCGTGCCAAGAACGAAAACTTTGATGTTCTCATCATCGATACTGCAGGAAGACTTCACACTAAGAGCAATTTGATGGATGAGTTAGGAAAAGTTCGCCGCGTCATTGAGAAGGTCACGCCAGTAAATGAGATCCTCTTTGTCCTCGATGGAACTACGGGACAGAACGGAATTGCACAGGCAAAAGTTTTCTCAGAGAGCGTTTCATTAACGGGGATGATTGTTACCAAAATTGACGGCTCTACTCGCGGTGGCATCGCGCTTGCGACCGAGCGGGCTCTGCGAATTCCTCTGAAATTCGTCGGTGTGGGCGAATCCATCACGGATCTCCAGCGCTTTGAGGCCGATCGCTATATCGCTGAACTTTTAACATAGACGTAACAGAAGCCCTCTAACTGTCACCTCACGGAAACCTCGACCGTGGGGTATCTGTAATAGACCCATAGCACCCTTCTCTCATTCTCAACGGAGAGAACCGAGAAGACTCGTGAAGCGATGCCGCATCCCCAAGGCAGTCCTGCTGAATTAGAGTCAACAAAGTCTGGAGAAAACACATGGATGAAGTAGTCCTCAGCGCTGGCGATACTGCATGGGTATTGGCTAGCTCTGCACTCGTTCTACTTATGACACCAGGTTTGGCTTTTTTCTATGGTGGAATGGTTCGAGCAAAGAGTGCACTGAACATGATGATGATGTCGATGGTAACCATGGGCGTCGTTAGCGTGCTCTGGGTAATTTACGGTTTCAAATTAGCTTTTGGTTATGAAGCAAACTCCGAATGGTATGGATCATTCTCGCTTTCTGGACTTGGCAATGTCGTCGATGAATTGACCAACAATGGTGGTGTCTATCCGATTCCACTTCTGGTCTTTGCAACATTCCAATTGATGTTTGCGATCATTACGCCCGCACTCATTTCCGGCGCGATTGCAGATCGAACAAAGTTCTTATCATGGACAATTTTCGTAGCACTCTGGGTCACTATCGTGTACTTCCCAGTTGCTCACTGGGTCTTCGCCTTCGGCAATAAAGTCGGCGACACAGTCACAGGTGCAGGATTCCTTGCAGCACGTGGCGTACAAGATTTCGCAGGTGGAACCGCTGTTCATATCAATGCGGGAGCTGCTGGATTAGCGCTAGCGATTGTCCTTGGACGTCGCATCGGATGGCAACGCACTCCAATGCGTCCGCACTCACTTCCACTAGTACTTCTCGGAGCAGGTTTGCTCTGGTTTGGATGGTTCGGATTTAATGCTGGATCTGCACTCGGAGCAAATGGCATTGCGGGCCTTGCATTTATCAATACTCAAGTAGCAACAGCCGGTGCACTCCTCGGTTGGATCGTTACTGAAAAAATTCGCGATGGACATCCATCATCACTCGGCGCTGCATCAGGTGCTGTATCGGGACTTGTTGCAATTACTCCGGCATGTGCATTCGTCGCACCATGGGCAGCAGTCGTCATCGGCTTCCTAGCAGGCGCGATCTGCGCGCTTGCGGTGGGATTGAAATACAAATTCGGCTACGACGATGCCCTTGATGTCGTCGGAGTTCACCTCGTTGGAGGAATCGTTGGCAGCTTGGCGATTGGATTCTTTGGATCAAGTGCCGTGAATTCCATCGGACTAGATGGGCTCTTCTACGGTGGAGGCACAGCGCTATTAGCAAAGCAAGCACTAGGTGTCGGCTTAGTTATGGCCTACTCATTTGTCATGACGTTGATTATCGGATTCTTGATTGAGAAGACGATTGGTTTCCGCGTGAAGAGTGAGAATGAGCTCGCAGGTGTAGATCTCTCTGAACATGCTGAGAGCGCCTACGAAATGGGTGGAATTCTTAAGGGAGGTCGTTAAAGATGAAACTTATTACTGCAATCATCAAACCTGGAAAACTCGATGAGGTCAAAAGCGCTCTTCGAGATGCTGGCGTGAAAGGTATGACAGTCTCTGAAGTATCTGGTGTTGGTCGCCAAGGTGGCCATGTCGAGGTATATCGCGGAGCGGAGTACCCCATCGATTTGATTCAGAAAATTCGTCTCGAAATTTTGGCGGAGAATAAGGAAGTTGATTCGATTATCGACATCATCGTCAAAACTGCATCAACTGGCTCAATTGGAGATGGAAAAGTCTGGACAACTCCAGTTGACCAAGTTGTAAGAGTAAGAACTGGCGAGAAGGGTGAAGCAGCGATCTAGCTCTTCTTTTGGTGCTCTTGGCAGGTGATTAGATAGGCTTACGGCCATGTTTGAGTCCCTCAGCAATAAGTTCTCCGATGTTTTCGGAGCGCTTCGCAAGAAGGGGCGCATCACTGAGTCCGATATCGAATCTACCTGCCAAGAGTTACGAGCTGCGCTACTTGATGCAGACGTCGCGCTCTCGGTAGCCGAGTCTTTTGTTTCGAAAGTTCGGGAAAAGTCTCTAGAAGTTCTGCCAGATCTACGGCAGAGCACCAACCAATCCCAAGAAATCTACGCAATCATCAATCAGGAACTGGTTGCGATCCTAGGTGGCGCAGCCCGACGAATCAGATTCTCGAAGAATCCTCCGACTGTAATCATGTTGGCCGGTCTACAAGGTTCGGGAAAGACAACGCTGGCTGGAAAGCTCGCTCTCTTCCTTAAGGAAGATGGAAATACCCCGCTTCTTGTTGCAGCGGATCTACAGCGTCCGAACGCCGTCACTCAACTATCAGTATTGGCTGAATCAATTAAAGTTCCAGTCTTTGCCCCTGAGCCCGGCAATGGTGTGGGCGATCCAGTTTCGGTGGCGCGCAAGGCAATCGCATTCGCTCAAGAGAAGCTCCACAACATCGTCATCATTGATACTGCTGGACGTTTAGGCGTCGATGAAGAGCTGATGAAAGAAGCTAAGGCGATTCAAACTGCGGTCAGTCCAGATGAAACCCTCTTTGTTGTCGATGCGATGATTGGTCAAGATGCGATTCGAACAGCGCAAGCATTTGAATCTGGCGTTGGATTTGATGCAGTTGTATTGACCAAGCTTGATGGTGATGCAAAAGGTGGCGCGGCGTTATCAATCGCCGAAGTAACCGGTAAACCAATTCTCTTCACATCGACGGGCGAAAAGCTCACGGATTTTGATTACTTCTTTCCA
Organism: uncultured Clavibacter sp.; assembly: GCA_964430775.1. Classification (GTDB taxonomy): domain Bacteria; phylum Actinomycetota; class Actinomycetes; order Nanopelagicales; family Nanopelagicaceae; genus MAG-120802. Next base: position 9,018 of record CAYSGG010000036.1, read on the forward strand.
GATCGAATGGCATCACGCATCCTTGGCATGGGGGATATTCAGACGCTTGCCGAACAGGCAAAGAAAGCGATGGATGGCGATAGCGCACGTCGTTTAGAAGAAAAGTTTGTCTCAGGCGAAGATTTCACGCTAGAAGATTTCTTAGAGCAGTTACAGGCGATGAAGAAGATGGGCTCTATGACTAAGTTGTTAGGCATGTTGCCCGGAGCAAATAATGCTGCAATGAAGAAGCAGATTGATTCCCTTGACGATAAAGAATTAGTTCGTACGCAAGCAATTGTTCAATCCATGACCCCTGAAGAGCGTCGGAATCCAAAGGTTCTCAATGGTTCGCGTAGAGCGCGTATTGCGTTAGGAAGCGGCCGCACAGTCACAGAGGTCAACTCCCTGGTAGATCGATTCTCGGCGGCGCAGAAAGTTATGAAACAGATGCGCAGCGGCGGGGGAATGCCAAAAGGAATGGCGCTTCCTGCTGGAATGCCAAACATCATGCCGAACGCTGCGTTACCTTCGAGATCCACCCAGGGCGCTGGTTCCCAGCCGCCAAAAAAGAAATCGCGTTCTGGAAACCCCGCCAAGCGCGCTGCTCAAGAAGGTCGCTAGGGGCTAATTGGGCATATAGCCCTCAACATGGCAATATTGGCCTCCTGTTCAAGAGCCCTCTACCTCTTGACCGGCAAC
>CAYSGG010000037.1:0-9238 GCA_964430775.1 uncultured Clavibacter sp.
AGTCCGTACGCGAGAGCAGCAGATGTTGGCTCGTTGATGATACGAAGGACATTGAGGCCCGCAATTTCGCCCGCTTCTTTTGTGGCCTGGCGTTGTGCATCATTGAAATATGCAGGAACAGTAATAACAGCATCAGTAACAGTGTCTCCAAGATACGACTCTGCATCTCGCTTGAGTTTCTGGAGGATGCGAGCTGAAATCTCTTGTGCTGTGTACTTCTTGCCATCAATATCCATGGTCCAGTTAGTGCCCATGTGGCGCTTTACAGAACGGATTGTGCGATCAACGTTGGTGACAGATTGACGCTTAGCGACCTCGCCAACAAGCACTTCGCCATTCTTTGCGAAAGCAACGATGGAGGGGGTTGTGCGTGCGCCTTCCGCGTTTGCAATAACGGTGGGCTCGCCACCCTCAAGGACGGATACGCAGCTATTGGTCGTACCTAGATCAATTCCGACAGCTCTTGCCATTTTCTCTATGCTCCTTAGAAGTTCTGACTCTTGAGAGGGGGATACCCTCCAACATTGAGTCCCTTACGGTCAAAAGATTGAGTCGAACTGGCTCAACCTTGCTACTGGGCTCAACCAAGGAAGGCTCTGATCTATTCCCTCACGCTCAAAAAGTCCCCCCTGGGACCCAGTCCATTCTCAGGAAGTTCTAAAGTGGGCCCTGAACTATGGGCGCCGAGGTGATACACATGAATTCAACAGTCCTAGTTGAGAAAGAGCCATCGATGACCAAAGAAAACGAAGTTAAGGTCCAAAAGGTCCTTGTCGTTGATGATGAGAAAAGTATTAGCGAACTAATCACCACGAGCCTGCGCTTTGTGGGATTTGAAGTGCGCACCGCCGCTAGTGGCGCAGAAGCGCTACGGGTTGCCGAGGAATTCAAACCTCACGCACTCATCCTTGATGTGATGTTGCCTGACCTTGATGGTTTTGAGGTCTGCAAGCAACTCCGTGCAGATGGTCAAGATGTTGGTGTCTTGTTCCTAACAGCTAAAGACACAACTGAAGACAAGATCAAAGGTCTCACTCTTGGTGGCGATGATTATGTAACAAAACCATTTAGCCTCGAAGAGCTTGTTGCTCGTCTCCGTGCGCTTCTACGTCGCACAGGAGTCACAGAGTCCTCTATCAATGAGGAGATCATTCGTTTTGCTGATCTTGAGTTGAATGAGGCAACACATGAAGTCCGCCGTGCCGGCAACTTGATTGATCTATCTCCTACTGAATTTATCTTGCTCCGCTATCTCATGATCAATGCGGATCGAGTGGTCTCGAAGTCTCAGATCCTTGATCATGTCTGGCAGTATGACTTCCGTGGTGATGCGGGTATCGTTGAAACTTACATCTCATACCTACGTAAGAAAATTGATCAGACAGAACCACCGCTGATTCACACAGTGCGTGGCGTTGGTTACCGACTAAGGTTGCCGGCTAAGAGTTAGGAATTCATGAATCAACCGTTTCGCAAATACAAGCCGGCTCCCGGCCAGTGGAGTTTGCGAAACCGGTTGGTTGTTGGCGTTGTCATTCTTGGCGCTCTAGGAATTGCGGCGTCGGATTTAGCGGCACAGACTGCGTTTAGAACCTTCTTGATTGCCCAGGTCGATGCCCAGCTAGAAAGCGTTGCTGGGGGCTCACTTTTGAGACTTGATCGCGCTGGTATCTATAACGAAGACGATGAACCAACATCTGAAAATCAGCCCTTATTTCAACCTTTCGAACCTCTGCGAGAAGTCCCTTCGGATATCACTATTACCCTCCTTGATGCACAAGGAAATATTTTGGGAACTGTAGGGGATTCACAGAGCCCACAGCGAATCCAGACTTTGGTCGCCGGGTTGACTCCAACGGATGTGCAGGAATACAAGAATCAACCTTTTACCTTGGATTCGCGCGGTAGTAGCTCTGACTATCGAGTTCTTGCTCGATTGCTCCCATCGAGTGCAGGAAGTGTGATTACTGCGGTGTCACTAGGCGGCGTAGAGAAATCTATGAACCAACTCCGTTTCCTCTTTCTTGCAGTTGGTTTTCTAGTACTTATTATCCTTGGATTTATATCCCGACGGATTATTGGAATTTCACTTCGTCCTTTGACTTCTGTAGAAGAAACTGCGGAGGCTTTTGCGCGAGGAGACTTCTCAGCACGTTTGCCTGAAGCCCGCAGTGATACAGAAGTTGGACGCTTGACCTCGGCCTTAAACCAGATGTTGCAACGTATTGAAGAATCATTCTCTGTAAAGGTTGCAAGCGAAGAGAAATTACGTCGCTTTGTGGCCGATGCTTCCCATGAGCTGCGAACACCGTTGACTGCAATTCGTGGTTTTGCAGAGCTGCATCGCCAAGGAGCAATTCAAGGTGAAGAGAAAACTGCAGAGCTTGTACGGCGCATCGAACAAGAATCAGTACGTATGTCATCGTTAGTGGAAGATCTTTTGTTATTGGCCCGGCTAGATCAATCACGTGAAATGGCGATGGAGCCCGTTGATATCAGCACATTGATAAAGGAAGCGGTGGCCTCAGCACGAGCCGCAGGACCAAGCCATGAGATCTCTGTTGAGCTTCCTGATGAGGATTTATTTGTATTGGGTGATTCGCTCCGTATTCATCAAGTAATAGCGAATCTATTAGCTAATGCGCGGATTCATACACCTGCTGGGACAAAGATTGTTGTTACTGGAAAACAAGATGAGTCGGGAACCTTTGTTTCAGTTGCTGATAATGGACCAGGGTTATCAGATGAATCTCAGGCAAAAATCTTTGAGCGCTTCTACCGCGCTGATCCTTCGCGAGTACGTAACGGTGTTGAGGGAACTGGGCTCGGATTATCGATTGTTGATGCGGTGATGAAGGCTCATAAAGGAAATGTCAGCGTAAATTCTGAGTTAGGAAAAGGCGCGACCTTTACTCTCTTTTTCCCAATCCAAGATTTATAGTCGATAAATAATAGGATTTCGGAGTGAGAAGCAGTCCAGAGATTTTGCGTGCACTCGAAAATGAATCAATAGAGATTCTCCGAGAGACGGCGGCTGCTTTCAAGAATCCAGTTCTTCTCTATTCGATTGGTAAGGATTCAACGGTAATCCTCCATCTAGCGCGCAAGGCTTTTCATCCAGCACCTATCCCCTTCACCTTGTTGCATGTTGATTCAACCTGGAATTTTAAGGAAATGATCACTTTTAGAGATGAAGTGATTGCCATGCATAACTTGAAGTTGATTGCACATATCAATGAAGATGGTTTGAAAGAAGGCATCACTCCATTTAGTCATGGAATCTCGGAATACATCCGAGTTATGAATACTGTGGCGCTCAAGCAAGCTTTTGATAAATACCAATTTGATGCTGCTATTGGCGGATCGCGTCGTGATGAAGAGAAGAGTCGCGCGAAAGAGCGTCTCTTTAGCGTGCGTGAATCAGGTCATCGTTGGGATCCACGTCAACAACGTCCAGAGTTATGGCGGACATATAACCCACGTATTCGTCCAGATCAGACAATGCGTGTTTTTCCAATCTCGGATTGGACTGAGTTGGATATCTGGAGCTACATCCACCTAGAGAATATCTATGTAAATCCGCTCTATTTCGCTAAGGAACGCCCGGTCGTCAAGCGTGGCGAGCAATGGATCATGGTTGATGATGATCGCTATCCACTGCGTGATGGCGAGAAGCCAGAGATGAAGATGATTCGATTCAGAACTTTGGGGTGTTATCCACTCACTGCTGGTGTGGAATCTAACGCTACGACTTTGGAAGAGGTTGTCGAAGAAGTTATTGGTGTGAAGCTGAGCGAGCGCGCTACTCGATTGATTGATGGCGATAACGAAGATTCGATGGAGAAGAAGAAGCGGGAGGGCTATTTCTAATGCAAGCCCGTCCAATTATCCGCTTACTTACCTGTGGCAGTGTTGATGATGGAAAGAGCACCCTCATTGGCCGTTTACTAGTTGAGACTGACTCTGTTCCACATGACACTCTTTCGACAACTCGAAAAGTGCGTCGTGCTGGCTCAATTATTCCTGCCGGAGAGATTGACTTTAGTTTGTTGACTGATGGCTTAGAAGCAGAGCGCGAACAGGGAATTACGATTGATGTTGCGTATCGCTCAATGTCTCTACTTGATAACCGCCGATTGATTATTGCTGATGCGCCAGGCCACGAGCAGTACACGAGAAATATGGCTGTGGCTGCATCGCGTGCAGATATAGCTTTAGTACTCGTCGATGCCACGCGTGGAATTCGCCCACAGACTCTGCGTCACTTGACTATCTGTTCCTTGATGGGCGTTGAGAAGATCATGGTGGTTATTAATAAGTTAGATGCGATGGGATTTGATAAGAAAGTTTATGACGCGCTGATTGAAGAGCTCCGTCCAACAGTAGAACGACTTGGGATCGAAGCTATTACTTATATTCCCGTAAGTGCGCTCGAGGGTGACAACGTTGTTTACAAGGGCGATCGCGTTCCGTGGTACTCAGGTGGTTCACTCTTAGATGAGATTCAGAACTGGCGAGAGAAACCCAATACGTCGGGCCATTCACGGATGGGCGTCCAGCTCATCTCGCGGGCAGAGAACTTCCGTGGAATTTCAGGAACTGTCTCTCAAGGAGAGTTTGCTGTCGGTGATGAGGTAATCGTTCTGCCAAGTCAGCGTAAGGCAAAGGTCGCAAGTCTTGTGACATTCGATGGAGATATCCCTGTGGCCGAGACTGGAAAAGCAGTGACGATGGTTCTAGCGCCAGATATCGATGCCACACGTGGTGATTTCATCGAAAAAGCAGGAGATTTCACGGTGCCTACCGATCGATTTAGCGCTCACATGGTCTGGTTGGGTGAAGAAGAGTTGATTCATTCACGCTCGTACTACTTGGTCAATGGTTCATCAATGGTTCCAGCCACGATTACAACAATTAGACATCGTCTTGATATCCATAATGGCGAACATGAATCGGTAAGAACTCTTGGCATGAATGAGATTGGGTTAGTTGAGATCGCGACCGATGCCCCGATCCCGTTGACGAAGTACTCTGAGAATAGAAACTCTGGAAACTTTGTATTGGTTGATCGCGTGACGCTTAATACTGTGGGCGCTGGAATGGTGGTCCATGCGCTACGTCGCGCTACCAATATCACCAAACATGATTATGAAGTCAATAAAGAAGTCCGTGCATCACAGAAGGGCCAACGTGCAAGAGTTGTTTGGATGACTGGACTATCTGGATCTGGTAAATCAACGATTGCAAACGCTTTGGAGAAGAAGTTATTCGCAGCCGGAATTCATAGCTACATTCTTGATGGAGATAATCTCCGTCTTGGACTCAATAAGGATCTTGGGTTTACCAAGGAAGATCGCGCAGAAAACGTGCGTCGCGTTGCTGAAGTCAGCAAATTGATGGTCGATGCAGGACTCGTAGTGATTGTTGCACTGGTAAGTCCGTTTAAAGTTGATCGTGACCATGCGCGCGAAATCTTTGACGCTGGAGAATTCACTGAAGTCTGGGTGAAGACCCCAGCTGAAGTTTGTGCCCAGCGTGATCCCAAGGGACTTTATAAGAAAGCAAAAGAGGGATCGCTACCGAATCTCACTGGTGTTGGCCAGGACTATGAGCCACCAACCGATGCGGAATTAGTCCTTGATGGCACTGCAGATATCGATGCCAACGTAGAAAGATTGCTCAAAGAGATCCTATGAATTGGCTATTTTTCGCCTTAGCAGGATCGATTGCACAGCTCATTGATGGCGCTTTGGGAATGGGTTTTGGACTCACAAGTTCAACCCTTCTCTTAACTCTTGGTACATCAGCCGCTGTTGCTTCAGCTGCGGTACATGCTGCTGAGATTGGAACAACGCTGGCCTCAGGAATTTCGCATTGGCACCGAGAGAATGTTGATTACGAGATCTTGAAGCGCTTGGCAATCCCCGGCGGTATCGGAGCTTTTGCGGGCGCCACATTCTTGTCATCCATTGATTTAAGTGGTGGAAAAATATTCATTTCAACAATCTTGTTATTGCTTGGTTTTGTACTTCTTTATCGTAATGTCTTTCAAACCACTATTAAGCCAAATATGGCTGAGATTAACAATCCACGTTACCTAACATTCTTGGGTGCGACTGGAGGATTTGTTGATGCATCAGGTGGTGGTGGCTGGGGTCCAATAGTCACACCAACACTGATGGCTACAACAGAACATGAACCGCGTAAAATTATTGGAACTGTTAGCGCAGCAGAATTTATTGTGGCGGTCTGTGCCAGCGTTGGTTTCTTGGTAAATATCGCGCGTCTTGATATCAATTGGTCCGCAGTTGGTGGTTTGGCGCTCGGTGGAATCTTGATGGCGCCGATTGCTGCAAAATTAGTTTCGGTAGTACCACGCCGGCCTTTAGGTATTGCGGTTGCGATTGCAATTATTGTGATTAACGCGGTACGACTACTTACTGCTTAGGGTTCGCTTCCATTGCACGAAGGGCTGCGATTCGCTCTTGAATCGGTGGGTGAGTAGCAAATAACTTTGAGGCTGCAGATGCATCCAGAGGTGACTCTATGTACATATGGGCTACGGCATTAGAGCGAGCCTGCACCACGGTTGTATCGCGCGCCAGAACTTCAAGAGCTGCGCGAAGCCCTGCAGGATTTCTTGTAAATGAAACTGCAGTGGCATCAGCGAGAGCTTCGCGACGACGCGAGACGGCGGCTTTAAGAAGAGCTGCTGCAATGGGCGCAAGAATCAGCGGAATGATGGCCAGGAAGATTGGCATCTGTTGTCCATGATGATCGCGATTGCGAGCGCCACCAAACCAGAGCATGCGCATCAAAATATCTGAGACAAGTGCGATAACACCTGCGGTGGTGGCTGCGACTGCGGAGACCAAAGTGTCACGGTTTGCGACGTGTGACATCTCGTGCGCGACAACGCCTTGAAGTTCATCACGATCCATGGCATCAAGTAACCCTGTAGTAAATGCAATCAACGCATGATTGGGATCACGGCCGGTGGCAAAAGCATTCGGCGCCGGATCATTGACGATGGCAACTTTCGGCATTGGTAATCCTGATGCAATGACAACTTCATGTACCAGGTTGAAGAGATTGGGATTGTCTTTCTCGGTAATGACCTGCGCGCGAGTCATTTTGAGAACTAACTTATCTGAAGCGAAATATGAGCCCCAGACAGAAACTAGAGTGATCAGAACAGCAAGAGGAATAACTCCCGCGCCAGTGCCGCCGAATGCGGAGATTGCGACATAGGAAATTACCCAGACCAGAACTCCCATAAAGAAGAGCAGGAGAAAAGTCTTCCGCTTATTAGCGGATTGCATCGCACGAAAATCTGACATGCGTTTACTTAGAACTTGACGTTAGGGACGTTGCGAATCTGTGGATCTTCTACTTCATAGAATTCGCGCTCGCCTACTTTGGCAAGGCCGACGAAAAAGCTAGTGGGGATGGTTTTTACCGCAGTATTGAGAGTGCGAACATTGTCGTTGTAGAACTGGCGAGCAAAGGAGACTTTATTCTCGGTGGTCGAGAGCTCTTCTTGTAGTTGTAGGAAGTTAGTGGAGGCTTTGAGATCTGGATATGCCTCGGCAACTGCGAGCAATCCACGAAGCGCATTGGTCAGCGCGCCATCAGCGGCTGCGACTGCAGGAAGTGTTGATGCTGTGGTTGAGGCAGCGCGCGCTTGGACAACTTTCTCGAGCGCTTCTTTTTCATGGGATGCATAACCTTTGACGGTCTCGACGAGATTAGGAATCAGATCGGCGCGACGCTTGAGTTGGACTTCGATCTGGGCAAAAGCTTCATCGACTTGGATGTTGAGTCGAACTAATTTGTTGTATTGCAGAATCGCATACACAACAAAGAGTGCGACTGCGATGATGATAAGTAACGATGCGTCCATGGGACCAATCTACTGAAGTTGAGAGATTATTGAATCTCGGTTTTATGGAAATTCAACCAAGACTTGCTTGGGGTTGGGCCGCGCTGACCTTGGTAGCGCGAACCATAAACTGCTGAACCGTAAGGATGCTCAGCACTTGATGAGAGTCTGATGAGACAGAGTTGGCCGATCTTCATGCCGGGATACAACTTCACTGGAAGGTTGGCGACATTTGAGAGCTCAAGAGTGATGTGTCCGCTAAAACCTGGATCGATAAAGCCGGCGGTGGAGTGTGTGAGTAGACCGAGACGACCGAGTGAGGACTTACCTTCTAGGCGCCCTGCGATGTCATCCGGCAGAGTGATCACTTCATAGGTAGAGGCAAGGACGAATTCGCCGGGATGCAGGATGAAGAAATCATCGGGCGCGACTGCGACTTCGCGGGTGAGCTCTGATTGTTCGACTGATGGGTCGATAACTTCGTACTTATGGTTCTCAAAGACGCGGAAGAATCGATCCAGGCGCACATCGACGCTGGAGGGTTGGATCATCTTCGGTTCGAAGGGCTCGACTTGAACCCGGCCGGCCTTGATTTCGGCGGCGATATCGCGATCGCTAAGCAACATGGTTAGCGACCCTACACCCTGCGCGCGCTCATCTTGCGTAAGTTACTCGCCAGTAGCATTCTTGGCTCATGGGCCATTACATAGCAAATCTCCGCGATATTGAATTCTGCCTCTTTGACCTCCTGGATCGTGAATCGATTCTCGGCAAGGGCATCTACTCCGACGTTGATCGCGCAACCGCGATGGGGATGTTGGAAGAAGTGAAGCGTCTCTGCGAGAACGATCTCGCTGATTCCTTCATTGAAGGTGATCGCAAAGGAACTGATTTCAATAAAGCAACTGGCGATGTGAAAGTGCCCGAGAGTTTCAAGAAGTCATATCGCGCCTATGTTGATGGTGGTTGGGGAATGGTTGATGTCCCTGCAGAACTTGGTGGAACAGAGATTCCTCCATCAGTTCGTTGGGCGATTGCCGAAATGGTTCTTGGTTCAAACCCTGCAGTCCATATCTATGCCTCAGGTTTTGCTTTCGCACAAGTAGCACATGTCTTGGGTGATGAGCGTCAGAAGAAACTTGCTAAGCACATGGTTGAAAAAGAGTGGGGCGCAACCATGATGCTCACTGAACCAGATGCTGGCTCAGATGTCGGTGCTGGTCGATCCAAAGCTGTGAAGCAAGAAGATGGAACTTGGCACATTACTGGAACAAAGCGTTTCATTACTTCAGGTGATGCAGACTTATTCGAAAACATTGTGCACTTCGTTCTTGCGCGTCCAGAAGGTCATGGACC
>CAYSGG010000038.1:0-8700 GCA_964430775.1 uncultured Clavibacter sp.
CACCCCTCCCTGTCCCAGGGGGCATGATCATGAATGAAAGGCATTAAATGAAGAAGCAACGCTTAATTTCAGTTGCTGCCGTAATCGCACTTGCAGCAGGTTCTGCTGTCGCGGTTGCCCCAGCATCGAATGCAGCAGCGAAGACTCTCACGATTGCTTTCCAGGGCCCACTAACCGGTGAAGAAGCTCAGGTCGGTATCGATGAACTTAACGGCGTCAAGTACGCAGTTAAACTCTTCAATGCGAAGAACAAAGGTAAGTTCAAAGTAAATATCGTCGCAGTTGACGATCAAGGTAGCGGAACTGAAGCAGCGAAGGTTGCTCCAGGAACTGCATCAAATAAGAAGATCATCGGTCTTGTTGGACCTGCATACTCAGGCGCAACAATCGCATCTCTTCCTTTCTACAAGCAGACAAATCTTCCATTGATTTCTCCATCTGCTACTCGCGTATCAATTACTGATCCAGCTCAGGGCCTTATTGGATTCCCTGTGTTCCACCGTATTCCAGTAACTGACCGCGTACAGGGCCCAGCTCTTTACAAGCTTGCTACCCGTGGAGTTTCATCTCCTAAGGTATTCGTCATCGATGATCAGTCACCATACGGTGTCGGTCTCGTTGAATACATGAAGCTTGGCGGCGCAGTTCTTGCTGGACAGGATTCTGTTCCAGATAAGACAACTGACTGGTCAGCGACAATTTCTAAGGTCAAGTCAGCTAACGCAAACGTCGTAATCTTCACTGGTTACTACGCACAAGCTGCAACTCTTTACCGTCAGCTCCGCGACTCCGGTTACACAGGAGTTCTTGCTGGTGGAGACGGAGTTCTCAGCCCAGGTATCTTGACTTTGGCTAGCGCATCAATCCTTGAAGGTGTTCGCCTCACTGGCGGAACCGTTCCTCTATCTGAGATCTCAGCTTCTCTAGAAGCAGATTTCAAGAAGAAGATGGGCGTCTCTTCAGGTACATATGCTGCTGAATCAATCGATGCGGCTAACGTATTCCTTAGCTGTATCGCAAAGGGTGTCTCTACTCGTGCTGCAATGCTCAAGTGCGTTAAGTCGTTCAAGGGCAAGTCAATCACCGGTAGCCCACTCTCATTTGATCGTTACGGCGATACCGCTGGTGGCGTAATGAACGGCTTTGAAATCAAAGGCGGCGCTATCAAGTACACCGGAGCAGTCAAGTAAGTAAGCTCTAAACTCGCTCTAGATTTCTAGATCGAGATGCTGGCGCCCAGCAATTAATTTTGCTGGGCGCTACGCACAAATAAAGCCGAATCCATAAGAAGAAAGTGACATAGTGCTCAGTAACTTTCAGGATCAATTTCCTTCATTGACTGTAGGCGGATTAAGCCTCGGTTTCATCTATGTCCTCATAGCCCTTGGCTACACCATGGTCTACGGAGTTCTTCGCATGATCAACTTCGCGAACTCCGAGATCTTTATGTACGGAACTTTTGCCACGATCATCGTCATCCGTGATCTCTTCGGCTTCACTCAACAATCTGAACCGGCTACGGGTTTTAGATTGGTCTACATCCTTATTCTCTGTTTACTCGCATCGATGTTGATGTCAGGAATTCTCTCTATTCTTCTTGAACTTGTTGCCTACCGCAGATTACGTAATCGCGGCTCGAACAAACTTGCACCACTTATCTCTGCAATCGGAATGTCGATTGTGCTTGCAGAGTTCATGCGCATCTTGACTGACTCTCGATATGTCGGAAGCCCTCGAGTATTGGATAAGGCATCCCTCGGTAATTTCTTTGGAGCAGAACTTCGAGTCGATAACGTCATCATCGTCGTTGCAGGCCTCATTCTCTTTATCTCTCTCAGCCAATTCGTTCAACGCACCCGCCTCGGAAAGGCGATTCGTGCAGTGTCTATGAACGAAGATGCCGCAAAACTTATGGGCGTCAATCTCAATTTCGTGGTCTCGGGAACATTCCTTGTGGGCGGTCTGATGACCGGCGCCGCAGGCTTCTTCTATGTGCTGAAGTACGAGAACACCTCATTCAATATCGGTTTCGAGCTCGGTATCGCAGCCTTCACTGCCGCGATTCTGGGCGGTATCGGAAATATCAAGGGAGCGTTCTACGGTGGAATCGCACTCGGGCTCCTTGAAACCTATGCATCTTTCTTCCTTGGCACACAATGGAAAGCCGTTACGGTTTTCGTAGTTCTAGTTGTTGTTCTCTACTTCCGTCCGAATGGCGTGTTCGGTGAAGCAATTACGCAGACGAGGGCATGATGTTTAATCTTCGAGATTGGGGAGCTGGCATCTGGGAACGCTCAGGGCGTCCAGTTCGTGTACTTATTGCACTAGGTGCGATTGCTGCTGCTGCATCACTTCCGTTCCTTGGTGGAACATTCCTCAACACTCCGGTTGCCGATTACGGCTCTGTTCTAGTTTTCCCGGTCGCAATTTTCGTCATCATGGCGCTGGGCTTGAACATTGTTATTGGAAAGAGCGGTCTGCTGGATCTTGGTTATGTTGCGTTCTTTGCAATTGGCGCCTACACCATGGGATTGCTCGGCACCAAGACTGGATTGAATTCATGGGAGATTCTCCCGATTGGTATCGCAATGGCGATGTTTGCCGGACTAATCCTTGGCGTACCGGCTCTCCGTCTTCGCGGTGACTATCTTGCGATTATCACTCTTGGATTCGGTGAAATTGTCCGCATTACTGCACTCAATCTCAACTCGATTGGTGGCGCAAATGGAATTGTTGGAATTCCAACTCCGCCGACAATTTTTGGCCTCGAATACACTTTTGATAATCACAGACTCTATTTTTGGACATTCCTCATCATCATCTTGCTAACAATTTGGATGATTCGCCGCCTCTCTGTCCGTCGCGCAGGACGCGCGTGGGAGTCCATCCGCCAGGATGAAGATGCTGCTGAATTGATGGGAGTTCCAACTTTCCGTTACAAGATCTGGGCATTCGTACTCGGTGCATCCGTTGGTGGCGCAGCCGGTGTGCTCTATGCCTCCAAGACGCTCTTCATCTCACCAGATAACTTCACGCTTCAGGTTTCAATCTTGATTCTCGCGTGTGTGGTCTTCGGCGGAATGGGAAATATCTGGGGAGTCGTACTTGGTGCGATCATTCTCGGCTACCTTCCAGATCGCATCCGTTTCATCTCTGATGCACGTCTCCTGGTCTTCGGTGCAGTCTTGGTCTTAATGATGAATCTCCGACCAGATGGGTTGCTGCCTCGAAAGAAGCGCGAAAAGGCCCTTCCTGAGAAAGGTCAATCATGACCGAATCTATTTTGAAACTTGAGAACGTCACTATGCAGTTTGGTGGCGTTACAGCTCTCAATGATGTCTCTTTTGAAATAAAGAAGCAGGAGATTCTTGGGCTTATTGGTCCTAATGGTGCAGGCAAGACAACAGTCTTTAATGTCATCACCGGTGTTTATCAGCTGACTAAGGGCGATATAAAGTTCGAAGGAAAATCCGTTAAAGGAAAGAAGCGTTACAGGATTACCAATAGCGGTATCGCACGAACATTTCAGAACATTCGACTCTGGGGCGATATGACCGCGCTTGAAAACGTCATCACCGCAACTGATACCCATAAGAAGTCTGGACTCATGAGCGGACTCTTCGGACTTCCTGTCTCTCGACGCGAAGAGAAGCGCGATAAAGCTCGTGCCCAGGAACTCCTTGATTTCATCGGTATTGGTGAATATGCCGATCGCCTTGCCAAGAATCTTCCTTATGGTGTTCAACGTCGTCTCGAGATTGCCCGCGCTCTTGGTACTGAGCCGAAGTTACTTCTCCTTGACGAACCAGCAGCTGGTTTCAACCCGGCAGAAAAGGTTGAGCTAGCAAAGACAATTCGCAAAATTCGCGATGCTGGCTACACCGTTCTCCTCATCGAGCATGACATGTCACTTGTCATGGGCGTCTCAGATCGAGTTGTAGTTATCGACTTTGGTCAGAAGATTGCAGATGACCTGCCTGCCAAAGTCCAGAACGATAAGCGCGTTATTGAAGCCTATTTAGGAGTCCCTGAAGATGCGTCTTGAAATTAAGGACCTACGAGTTCACTACGGCAAGATCGAAGCGATTAAGGGAATCTCCGTTGTCGTTAACGAGGGCGAAATAGTCACGCTCATCGGCGCCAATGGCGCGGGCAAGACCACAACATTGAAGACAATCTCAGGACTGCGCCCAGTCTCATCGGGCTCGATTGTTTTCGACGGTCAAGATATTTCTAAGATGCCTGCACATGATCGAGTTAAGCTCGGAATCTCGCAAGCACCAGAAGGTCGCGGAATCTTCCCGGGTATGACCGTCCTTGAAAACCTTGAGATGGGTAAGTATCACCTCAAGATGCGCAGCGCGGAGATTGCAGAAGATCTTGAGAAGGTTTACACACTCTTTCCTCGATTGAAAGAGCGCGTAAACCAAGCTGGAGGAACTCTCTCTGGTGGTGAGCAGCAGATGCTTGCAATTGGCCGCGCACTGATGGCTCGTCCAAAAGTTCTTCTCCTTGATGAACCTTCCATGGGACTTGCCCCACAGATGATTGCGAATATCTTCCGCATCATCACAGAAATCAACAAGCAGGGAGTCACAATTCTTCTCGTCGAACAGAACGCACAGCAAGCGCTCAATCGCGCCCACCGTGCCTATGTTTTGGAGACTGGCTCGATCACAAAAGAAGCGAATGCAAAAGATCTATTGAATGATCCACATGTGAAGTCGGCCTATCTAGGTACCGGCGCTCACGAAATCTTCTAGATCAACGCTCCGCAAGAATCAAACAAGTAATGCGTGCTGTACAGGTACGTTCACCCTTGTCATTTGTGATTTCAACATTGTAGGTACATAGCGTCTTGCCAAGAGTTACAGCTGTTGCGACGGCGGTGACGACCCCCGATGTGGCAGATTTGTGATGACTCGCGCTGATTTCGATTCCGACAATTCTTCTCGTAGGCCCAGCATGTAGATGAGTGCCAACAGATCCCAAGCTCTCGGCGAGTACAACATTGGCCCCACCATGGAGAAGTCCGAATGGTTGAGTATTTCCCTCGACTGGCATAGTTCCAACGAGACGCTGGGGTGAGGCTTCGATGATCTCGATACCCATTTTCTTGTCGAGTGTGCCGCGGCCACGTTCATTAAGTATCTGCATGAAGTCTGTCATGAGGGTAATTGTAGGTGCCAATGCCTAGGATTGAGCGTGATGAAGAAGAAGTTGCTCCTACTCGATGGCCACTCACTGGCGTATCGAGCCTTTTTTGCGTTACCGGTAGAGAACTTCACAACATCAACGGGGCAGCACACCAATGCTATCTATGGCTTCGCATCGATGATTATCAACCTCATTCGAGATGAAAAACCAACACATATCGCTACGGCCTTTGATGTATCCCGCAAGACTTTTCGATCCGAGAAGTTCCCAGAATATAAAGCTAATCGCGCTGCGACCCCCGATGAATTCCGATCTCAGATTTCGTATATCAATGAACTTCTTGATGCATTGAAGATCCCGCACTTTGAGGCAGAGGGGTATGAGGCGGATGATGTCATCGCAACTTTTGTAAGTAAATTCAGCAGAGATAGTGAGATTGTCATCTGTTCGGGGGATAGAGATTCATTTCAACTAGTTTCGGATGATGTAACAGTTCTCTATCCAAAAAAAGGCGTTACTGAATTGGCGCGCATGACTCCATCGGCGGTCTTCGAGAAGTATGGGTTAACCCCCGAGCAATATCCCGATTTTGCTGCGCTACGCGGCGACCCCAGCGACAATCTCCCTTCAATACCAGGGGTGGGTGAGAAGACAGCAACGAAGTGGATTCAAGAATTTGGATCATTGAAGAAATTAGTCGCGGGTGTTGATTCGGTCCCCGGTAAGGCTGGCGAAGCGCTACGAAATGCCCTTCCAGCCGTCCTCACAAATCGAGAACTCACTCAACTTCGCCATGATGTTCCAGTTAATCCAGCATTAAGTGAACTCGAATGGCAAGGTGTAGATCTCACTCATGTGAATTCACTCTTTGAGAAGCTTGAGATAAAAGCTTTGAAGGAGCGCATCAAGACAATTTCCCGCGGTGAAACTGTAGAAAGCGCGCCTGCTACTGACGTGGTTGTACGGGAAGGCAAGAAATCAGAACTTTCGACCCTCATCAAAGAGTCCTCAAAGTTAATTTCTGCGGTGACATCAGAGAGTTCAATTGCGATCTGTTTGGCGGCAAATGAAGTTATAACCTTCGAGAAGGCGGCAGTACAGGATCTGCTTGACTCCTGTGATCGCTGGCTAGTACATGGCGCCAAGAAATTGATTCGCCAGGGCGATTTCTCTGCAGTCTCGGTAGATCTAGAGCTTGCGGCATATTTACTTAACCCTGGATCACGGGATATCGAGTTAGTAGATCTCATTCGGCGTTATTTAGGGATTGAAGTCGCAGCATCTGACGCCGACCTCTTCTCAGAGGATTGGACCCCGGTTGCTGCAGCACATATGGAAGCTCTCTGGGTCTTGATCGAAAAGGAACTGGAAGAGTTCAACGCACTTAAGCTCTATCGCGAATTGGAAATCCCAACGATGGAAATCCTTGCTCAGATGGAGATTCTTGGAGTTGGAGTAGATCGAAAGAAGCTTGAATCTCTGCGCGCTTACTTTGAGGGCGAAGAGGCATCATCCATGAAGAGCGCATTTGCCGCTGTAGGACATGAGTTCAACGCTGCCTCACCAAAACAACTACAAGCAGTGCTCTTCGATGAGCTAAAACTTCCGAAAACGAAACGAATCAAAACTGGATTTAGTACAGATGCAGAGTCCTTAGAGTGGCTCTTTGCCACCACGAAGCATCCAGTTCTGCAATCTCTGCTTCGCATTCGAGAAGTTACCAAATTGCGAACCACAATCGAAGGCTTACTTAATGCAATCGCGCGTGACGAGCGTATTCACACGACTTTCCAGCAGACTACAACAGCAACCGGTCGTTTATCATCTACAGAACCAAACTTGCAGAATATCCCGATTCGCACTGATGAGGGTCGCAAAATTCGAGATTGCTTCGTAGCTCAAGGTCCATTCGTCGATCTGCTCACAGCGGATTACAGTCAGATCGAAATGCGCATCATGGCGCATCTCTCTGATGATCATGAATTATTGGAAGCGTTTCGCTCTGGCGAGGACTTGCATTCCACCGTTGCATCACAAGTATTTGATGTGAAGGTGAGTGATGTAGATGCAGATATGCGTCGTCAGATCAAGGCTATGTCATATGGATTGGCTTACGGATTATCTTCCTATGGACTGGCTCAACAACTTGATATTTCACCCACCGATGCCAGCGCGCTGATGGCGAAGTACTTTGAGCGATTCGGCGGGATTCAGGACTATTTGAAACAAGTCGTTGTAATTGCCCGACAAAAGGGATACACCGAAACAATTCTTGGTCGTCGAAGATATCTCCCCGAACTCAACCATGAGAATCGTCAACGGAGAGAAGTAGCTGAACGCATGGCCCTCAACGCTCCAATCCAAGGATCTGCTGCTGACATCATCAAAGTGGCCATGCTCAATGTCGATCGTGCTATTCGCCAGGAGAACTTGAAATCACGTTTACTTCTGCAGGTTCATGATGAGTTGATCTTCGAGATTGCTGCAGGGGAGCATGAAGCGATGGAGTCTCTTGTTCGCCGCGAGATGGGCAGCGCATATCCACTCAAGGCTCCGTTGGACGTCAATATTGGATTTGGAAAGAGTTGGGATCTCGCAGCCCACTAGAGCTCTCTGCTCAAGCCGAACAATGGGGCCAAATTGACCATAGTGATAGCGAGTAAGTAGCCTTACGCTCCTCGCTCAGGAAACCTGTTCATCCTCAGACCTAGTAGGACGTGCCCAATCTTGGATTGGAGTCGGACTTGAGCGTTCACTACTAGATGATTTCCCCACGGAGTACCTTGTCAACTCAAATTTCTTTAAACGATATTGGAACAGCAGAAGATTTTCTTGCCGCAATCGAAGGCACAATCAAGAACTTTAACGATGGAGATTTAGTATCTGGAGTCGTTGTCCAGGTTGATCGCGATGAAGTCCTTCTTGATATTGGATACAAAACAGAAGGCGTAATTCCTGCCCGCGAACTCTCTATCCGTCACGATCTTGATCCAAGCGAATTGGTCAAAGTTGGCGACCGTGTAGAAGCACTAGTACTTCAGAAGGAAGATAAAGAAGGACGTCTCATTCTCTCCAAGAAGCGCGCTCAGTACGAGAAGGCGTGGGGAGAGATTGAAGGTAAGAAGGAACGCGATGAAGTAGTCACGGGAACCGTTATTGAAGTCGTCAAGGGCGGTCTCATTGTTGATATTGGACTCCGCGGCTTCTTGCCAGCTTCACTCGTAGAAATGCGTCGCGTCCGCGATCTCTCGCCATACATTGGTAAGCAGGTTGAATGTCGCATCATCGAGCTTGATAAGAACCGCAACAACGTAGTTCTATCTCGCCGCGCATACCTTGAGCAGACACAATCTGAGTCACGCACCACCTTCTTGAACCAACTTCAGAAGGGTCAAGTACGTACCGGAGTCGTCTCCTCAATCGTTAATTTCGGCGCATTCGTCGATCTGGGCGGTGTTGACGGTCTCGTTCACGTCTCTGAACTCTCATGGAAGCACATCGATCACCCAGGTGAAGTTGTCGCTGTTGGCGATGAAGTTACCG
>CAYSGG010000039.1:0-8451 GCA_964430775.1 uncultured Clavibacter sp.
GAAGAGACGCGGGCTTCGCGGAGGCGACGCAGGCGCTTGATAAGCAGGGGCGAGGCAGCCAGGGCGTCCTCGCGGTCGATGAGGTTGTTGAGTAGCTCGTAATACTCCTTAGCGGAGATCTGGAAGAGCTCCTTGATTGCAGCGTCCTTGGCCCCGGCGTACTTCCACCATTGGCGCTCGAAATCCAGGATGCGGACTTCGAGGTCGCTCAGGAGCGACTGGACTTGTAACGAGCTCTCTTCCATAGGCGATATTCAACTAGAGAATTGCGAAAAATCGTGGATTTAGAGGGTGGCCAGAATTACCTTGATATCGGTTACCGAGGTCCATGGGTTCACAATCGCAAAGCGCAGGATGGGCTCGCCTTCATGGGATGACGGGGTGACAAATCCAATCTGATCGTTGAGCAACTTATCACTCCACTTTTGATAATCACTCAAAGTCCAACCTTTTCGTTTGAAGGCAACGATGGAGAGTTCAGGTTCCATGAGAAGTTCGAGGTTGGGATTTTCTTTAATGAGATCTGCTGCGGCTCGCGCGACATCCATGGTCTTATCCATCGACTCGGCATATTTATCGGTGCCGTGCGCTGCAAGTGAGAACCAAAATGGCAATCCCCTAACTCGACGAGTGAGGTGAATTGCATAATCTGATGGATTCCAATCTCCCGACTCGAGAGTCTCGAGATATCCCGCATGTTGGGTATGTGCTTGACGAGCAATCTCAGGATTGCGATAGATCAAAGCACAAGCATCAAATGGTGCAAAGAGCCACTTATGTGGATCGACAATAAATGAATCGGCTAATTCAACGCCGTTGAAGAGTGGCTTAGAACGTGGCGATGCAAGCGCTGCCAATCCGTAGGCGCCATCAACGTGATACCAAATCCCTCGCTCGTTTGCAGCTTTACCGATCCCCGCGAGATCATCAATGATTCCTAGATTGGTAGTGCCCGCCGTAGCAACAATTGCAAAAACTCGATGATCAGGATGTTGTTGGTGATACTTATCGACTTCAAATGCAACAGTGCTGCCCTGTAATTTGTGATTGTTATCGGTAGGGATAGCAAGAACTTCTACATCCATCACATTTGCCGCTGATTTAATCGAAGAATGAGCTTCGTCAGAACACGCAATAACCCAGCGTTTTACGCCCGGAAACTTGCTGCGTGCATCATGTCGAGCTGCAACGAGCGCCGAGAGGTTTCCGACAGTTCCACCTTGCGCAAAGACGCCACCTGCACTTTCGGGAAGTCCTGCGAGATTGCTTAACCAGCGCAGCGCTTGATTCTCAGCGAATACCGCGCCTGCACCTTCGAGCCACGATCCGCCATAAAGTGCAGATGCACCAACAACAAGATCAAATAAGTTGGAGGATTCAGTTGGGGCTGAAGGAATGAACGCTAGATATCTTGGATGGTCTGTTGAGATACATGCTTGAGCGAGGACATGTTTGAAAAGATCAAGTGCTTTCTCGCCACCAATTCCTTTTTCGGTGATGGTCTCGCCGACTTCAGCGTACAGCTCGTCATAGGTCCATGGCCCATCAAGTGGTGGATCTTTTTTGAGACGGACAAGTGCGTACTCTAAGATTTTTGCAGCGAGCGCATCAATCTCTTCATCAAACTCATGCATCGCCGAATAGCGCCTTTCGCTTCGAGCTTCTCACTATATTGCGCAACATCGTTGGGAATACAAAGGCATGAAGCGGAAGAATGACATACCAATAAAGCTGGCCACCAAGTCCGCGAGGAGAGAACGTTGCTTCTTGAATAATGCGAACCTGCTCACCCTCTTTCTCGATTCTAAACTCGAGCCAAGCTTTGCCTGGAAGAATCATCTCGGCATAAAGACGTAGAACTTTTTCTTTCTCAACTGCTTCTACGCGCCAGAAATCCAGACCATCGCCTACACGCAGATGCTTCGGATCACGTCGTCCGCGACGCAGACCTACTCCACCAACCATGCGATCTATAACTCCACGCGCCCACCATAAGAAATCTGCTCCGTACCAACCAGTCTCGCCACCAATCTGTTCGATGGACTTCCACACGCAATCAATCGGCGCATCAGTCAGTGTTTCACGCCGATCTTTGAGGATCATTTCGCCGGCCCACTCGGGATCGCTCTGGGCTTTCTGCCACGGCGCTGTTGGCGCAGTTGCATCAGACCACCGAGTTTCCACTTGATTACTGGTGGTGCGTGAAAGCGCCAAATTAATCGCGGTAGTTACATCGATCAATCCTTCAGGTGGTTTAGGAACAATCGCATCGATACTTTTCTTGGGATCTGCAACGGTTTCATTAATCAATGAGCCAACAAGTGGCCGGGCCAATGCTGTTGGGACTGGTGTAACAAAACCAATCCAGAGACTTGAAAGCTTGGGAGTGAGAACGGGAACTTTGATAATCCAACGACGTCGAAGTCCCGAACATGCAGCAAACTTCTGCATCATGTCTGCGTAGGAAAGAATTTCTGGGCCACCAATATCAAAGACGCCATTAACTGGTTTCTTCAATTTGGCAACGCTGGTGAGATACCAGAGCACATCGCGAATTGCGATGGGGTGAGTCATGTTGGTAACCCATTTAGGCGTTGTCATTACGGGTAAGCGATGGGTGAGATGTCGGAGCATCTCAAATGATGCCGAACCAGAACCGATGATGATGCCTGCACGAAGTTCCATTACTGGGACTTTTCCAGACGCTAGTAATTCACCAGTACGTGCTCGAGATGCAAGATGTTTGCTCTGTTTACGATCATTAGCGATTCCACCTAGATAAACAATCTGTGAAACTCCAGCGGCTTGAGCGGCTCTCGAGAAGTTATCCGCCATTGCGGCTTCAATCTCATCAAAGTGAGTTCCTACTCCAATGGAATGGAGCAGATAAAAGGCAGTATGAACACCTTGGAGGGCGGCAAGCGTTTCGTCATAGCTGCTGGCATTTCCGACCGCAATATCAACATCATTTACCCATGGCTGCCCAAGCACCTTTGATTTATCTCGGACAAAAATCCGTACTTTCATATCTTCATTGAGAAGTGCACGTACTAAACGACCACCCACATAGCCTGAGGCACCTGTGACGAGTATTCGACGCGACTGATTCATAGGCGCAACAGTAGACTTCCTCAGGTGTCGCGGCCAAAAGTAGTAATCCTCGGAGCAGGTTTCGGTGGTTTGACGGCTGCTCGCGCGCTCGATCGCATCGCTGATGTCACGTTAGTAGATCGCCATAACTTCCAGACCTTTCTCCCGCTTCTCTATCAAGTCTCTACTGCGGGACTAGCTGCAGACCACGTTGCCTATCCCATCCGTGGTGCGCTGAGAAAAACCAAGGTTAAATTCAGAATGGGTTCACCTATCTCGGTGGATCACAAGAACAAGAGCGTGAAATTAGATTCCAGTGAAGTTTTAGATTTCGATTACTTGATCGTCGCATTAGGTTCTGCCACGAATGACTTTGGAATTAAGGGTGTTGCAGAAAATGCTCTGGGTATGAAGACTGTCAATGAAGCGCTTGCTATTCGCTCTGAGATTATGCGTCGTTTTGAAGACCTCTGCCGTTTTGAAGATAACACTAAGTTTTCTATCGCAGTTGTCGGGGGCGGCCCCACTGGTGTCGAGATGGCTGGAGCAATCGCTGAATTAAAACGCGGTCCACTTTCATCCGACATGGCAGACGCTGCAAAGAATATTGATGTCTACCTTGTTGAGGCTGGCCCTCGAGTATTACCTGCGCTCTCTCCCAAACTTTCCGAGCGCACCAAGAGCGACTTAGAAAAGCTTGGCGTGAAGGTTCTGACTGGTGCAGTCGTCAAAGAAGTTAAACCTCGCCAAATCCAATTCGCTGATGGAACCTCGATTCCATCGGAAGTTACTGTCTGGGCGGCTGGCGTTAAAGGTGAGCCTGCAATCGCAAAATTAAATATTCCGCAAGAAAATGGGCGTGTAGCGGTCGACCCAACAATGCAGGTCACTAATTATCCCTACGTTTTCGCTATTGGTGATGCTGCTGGCGCTAAGGGCTCAGATGGACGATTCCTGCCGATGGTCGCGCCAGTTGCGATGCAGCAAGCTCGCTTCGTCGCAAAACAAATTGCGCGCTTAACTTCACAAAAGCCGCTGGAGAAGTTCAAGTACATCGATAAAGGCTCGATGGCGACTATTGGGCGCCATAAAGCGGTCGTTGAAGTTAAGGGAATCCGTATCGGCGGCGTCATCGCTTGGTACATGTGGCTCTGGCTCCACCTCTTCTATCTCCTTGGTGGACGCAACAAGATTGGCACGATGGCGGATTGGACCTGGAACTATCTGACTTTTGATCGCGGTAATCGTCACATCATGGATATTTCATGAGTTTTATCAACCTTCGAGGCCATGAAATCTGGCATCAAGAGTGGAAGAAGAGAAAAGAAGAACCGCTACTACTTTTACATGGCGGTTTAAGTTCAACCGAAAGTTTTGCCCCAAAGATTCTTCCCAGCGTCAAACGTACTCACCATATCTATGGATACGATCGCACAGCGCATGGCAAAACTAAAGTGCGTGAAGGTTATTACCATTTCAAATTCCAACGCGATGAAGCGATTGCATACCTCGAAGATGTCGTAAAGAAACCTGCACACATCATCGGCCATAGCGATGGTGGAATTATCGGATTGATGGTTGCGATTGCTCGCCCTGATCTAGTTAAAACACTTGTTGCAATAGGTGCCAATTACCATTATGACTGCGGCCTCAACCATCAGATCTTTGATGGAGAAGTAGCAGAAGAGGCTAAAGATAATTTTGCAGCGCGTACTGGGCAGCCTCGCGAGTTGTTAGTCGAAATCATTCACAAGGCACATAAAGTCTGGGCCTCCGAACCACGCATGACTAAAGCTCAATTGAAGAAAATCAAGTGCCCGACGCTGGTTCTGGCAGGTGACGACGAACCTTTCAGCAATGAGCACACGGTCGAACTATTTGAGGCAATTCCTCATGGACAGCTCGCAATCGTTCCTGGCACATCACATGCAGTACTAAAAGAAAAACCTGAACTGGTGAAGAAAATCCTGCAGGACTTTTATCGCGATCCGAGCTATCCGATGACGCTCAATCCAAACCGCCGCTTGAAAGAAACGCTACGACTTCGCGGGCAGGCGTAAGGCGCCGTAGGCGTGCTCTGGCACAAAAGGCTTATGTGGCGCTACTGCGTTCACTTTTTTGTAAGAACTTCCCTGAGCTGGTCGTGGATCTGGCTCAGCTTTATTTGGCCACATTGAGAATGCGCGCTCGGCTTGTGCAGTAATTGTTAGCGATGGATTTACTCCCAGATTTGCTGTGACGCTAGATCCATCAACAACATGAAGTGTGGGGTAGTTCCACACACGGTGATACGGATCGATGACTCCAGTGTCGGCTGAAGAACCAATCACGCATCCGCCAACAAAGTGCGCAGTAAAGGGAGCGCTAATCAAATCGCCGATATGTCCACCAGGGGTACCGCCATACTTATCGGCAATCTTTCGAACTACTTCGTTAGCGGCCGGAATGTATGTCGCATTAGGATTCTCTGCATCGTTCTTTGATGTAAGTCTCCACCCAAATATCCCACGCTTGCCTCGCACTGTCATGGCTGAATCAACGTTCTGCATCACTAAAGCAATAACGGTTCGCTCACTCCACTTTCGTACATCGAATATTTTGAGAAACATCGCTGGGTTCTTCAGTACTGTCTTGATCCACATCGATCTACGATCTTTTGATCTCTCCCCGTCAGTCATCACTGTCTGGAGTAAGCCCATGAAATTGGAGCCTTTTCCATACCTCACTGGCTCAACATGGGTATGTTCATCAGGAAAGAAGGATGAAGTAATTGCAGCGCCTTTTGAGAAATCGATCTCACTTGAATGCGGCATGATCGCACCTGTTAGGGCCTCTGAATTAGTGCGAGATAACTTCCCTAGTGAACTCGATAGATTCGGCAGTACCCCTGAATCTTTCATCTTATGTAATAACTTCTGAGTGTTATAAGTACCTGCTGCCACAACAACTTCGCCTGCAGTAAAGGTTCGCTTGCCACCAAACCACGCGGTGCTCTTACGCGCCGTTATCTTCCAACCACCATGCGAGAGTTGTTCGATTTTTTCCACCGTCGTATCCGGAAATACTTCTGCCCCGGCCTTTTCGGCTAGCCCCAGATAGTTCTTTGGCAGAGTGTTCTTGGCATTGAAACGACATCCCGTCATACAACCACCGCATTGCTGGCAGCCATGTCGATCCGGTCCAACTCCCCCAAAATACGGATCTTTCTCTATGACGCCTGGACCCTGACCAAAATGCACACCCAGTGGCGCCATCTTGAATGTGTGTCCTACTCCCATTGCATCCGCAGCATCTTTCATCGCTTGATCAGAAGGTGAGAAGTAAGGATTCTCTGCGACTCCCAACATTCGTGACGCTTGGTCATACCAAGGAGTGAGTTCTGCTTTCCAATCCGTGATTGATTTCCACTGTGAATCATTGAAATAACTATCAGGTGGCATGTAGAGAGTGTTGGCATAAACCAGTGATCCGCCACCAACTCCAGAACCGGCAAGAATAAGAACATCAGGTAGCGCATGAATTCTCTGAATACCGCGCAGACCTAGTCGCGGCAAATAGAGAAACTTAGAGAGTCGCCACGAAGTCTTAGGAAAGTCTTTATCTTTAAATCTGCGACCTGCTTCAATCACAGCTACGCGATAACCTTTTTCTGTCAGGCGCAGCGCCGCTACTGATCCACCGAACCCAGATCCGATGATCACTACATCGAAGTCACGTTGCCGTTGCGACATAGAAGTAGGCTACACGCATGGAACTTGCGCACTCTTTCAATCTCAAAGATCCGCAGTTCCTTCTCAACCCATATCCCGTGCTCTCCGAACTTCGCGCACAGGGTCGACCTATGTGGCATGAGGAGATGCAACTCTGGCTCGCTGCAACACATGCAGATGCAACGGCTGTCTTGCGCTCTAAAACCCTTGGTCGTATCTATACACCGCAAGAACCGAGCGATCTCTGGGAGACATTCAACTGGCTCCATGCTGATTCGATTATGGAGAATGAAGGAGCAAAGCACACTCGACTCCGAGCACTTGTATCCAAGGCCTTTAATCGAGGCCAGATAGATCGCCTAGCGCCGCGCATTCAAAAGATTGTTGATGAACTCCTTGATAATTGCGAAGAATTAGGGGAATTCGATCTCCTGGCAGACTTTGCAGAACCACTTCCCGTCCGTGTTATTGCTGAACTTCTCGGAGTTTCGCCAGCTGATGAAGTCAATCTTCGTCCATGGTCACAAGCCATCGTGAAGATGTATGAATTTGATGTCTCTCGTGAAGAAGAAGTTGCAGCACGAGATGCCAGCAGCGAGTTTGCAGCCATGATCACCACTATGGTCGAGAGTCGCAAGGCTAATCCCACTAACGATTTAGTCTCAGAGCTAGCACGAGTTGAAGAGTCTGGTGAGAAGTTAACGTTGCGAGAACTCATTGCGACGTGCGTACTACTACTCAACGCGGGTCATGAAGCATCCGTCAATGCATTCGGAAACGGGTTTGTCGCCGCAATGAATGATGGACAGGCTGCAGAAACTCTCCGCACTCGACCTCGAGAAGTAACTACAACCGCCGTGGAAGAGTTCTTTCGTTTCGATGCACCGCTACAACTCTTTGAGCGCACTGCAACGACGCCGACAGAAATCAACGGAGTCACAATCCCAACCGGAGCAAAGATTGCTGCGCTCCTTGGTTCTGCAAATCGAGATTCATTAGTTTTTGATAATCCTGAAAAGATTAATCTCGAGCGAAACCCCAACAACCACATCTCTTTTGGGGGCGGCATTCACTTCTGTCTTGGAGCGCCCCTTGCCAGACTTGAACTCAGCACATCCCTACCTGCGCTCTTCGAAAGATTCCCAACTATTCAGATGACCGAGAAACCTGAGCTTCGTGAAACCTTTGTTCTTCGGGGATACTCAGAGATCCAAGTAAGTATCTAGCCTTACTTCTCTTCGAGCAGTTTCTCCATTGCAGCGACTTTCTCGCGCAAGCTCTTCATTTCATCCGCCGAAATCTTGCCATCTTCGGTCATCAACTCAACGTCATCGACTATCTCGCTGAGCTGGTTCATTCGCATAACGCGCTGTTTATTCTCTTCCCGAGCTTCATCCATGGCGTTAAGAACCACACCAATAAGGACGTTGAGCACGGTAAAGACCACAACGAAGACATAAGACAAGAAGTACGGCAGAGCCCACGGACTTATGGCTACGCCAGCCTCGAGGTAATTCGGGAAGTTTTCTAGCGTCAATAGGATGAAAAGGCTGGTCATCGCACGAGTGATGCTGCCCCAATTATCGGCATCTTCTTCGCCGAAGATGTAGAAGCCGAGCATGCCGTACATAAATAGCGCTACGAAGATCAA
>CAYSGG010000040.1:0-7453 GCA_964430775.1 uncultured Clavibacter sp.
AGAGAATCATCAAAAGACCTAGAAGTTTCTTCATAACACACATGGTATGCCTGTTCTAGATAATTCGCAGAAGTAGGAAGTGTCCTACTGGCTGGCAGCAACAGCTTGCTCGAGATGAGCTCGAACATGCTTTGACATATAGCCAACATAATCAATGAGCGCGATGGGCTCACCATTGGCTTTGATGCCCTGCTTCTGCAGTTGTGAATCAGTCAACCCTTGTAGCAAGTCGAGATTGTTACGGCGTAGCGCTGTAAAAGTCTCAACTGATGTTCGCGCATCACGATCAACTTTGATCGCCGCAAAAGCATCCTCATCCCAAGACGAAAATTGATAGCTATCCGTCGTGAGAATCATGCGAATACGCAGTGAGAGTGAGATTTCGGCATCACAGATATGCGCAAGGCATTGCGAAGCGGTCCAACCACCATCACTAGGAACTTTGTCGAGGCTAAACGAAAAGGTGTCGTAAAACTCTTGAACACGATTTACATCTTCAACATATGCTGCAAAGACTTCCTTTGACATCTCTCTCCTAATCCAAATCTCTACGGAGCGTGGTTCGCATCGCTATCGATGAAAATAGCGCGGCATAGCCCAAAAGTACAACGATTGCCGGACCTGGTGAGAGGTAGTTTTCGATACTGAAATTGAAGTCATTTTCTCCGAAATCGAGGTCTACCAAACCAGTAATTGCGCCTGCGGGCAGATACTTTCCGACAGATTCAACGAATGCGACAACAAGACCTTCCACAATCAGAGTCCAGATCACAGCTCCTGTGACCGCTGCAACTTGATTCTTCACCAGAGCGCCAAGACCCACCCCAACGATTCCGAGCACAAGTCCAGAGAGAGCTGAGGCTCGGAAGACTTTCCAGAGAAGTTCGCTGGTTACTGGCGCATGTGGCTCATAAAAGTTGAGAGCAATCAGTCCTGCAGATATTGCCGTCACGAAAGAGAATATTTGAACAACCAATCCAGCAATAGATGCTGCGATGATTTTGGCGTACAGAACCGTGCTTCTCTTCGGTGTTACAAGGAAGGTTCCTACCGCAGTTCCATGGCGGAATTCATTGGTCATAATCAGAATTCCCATGATTAAAGCAAAGAGATATCCGCCTGCAGCATTGGCGAATACCGCGTTAATACCCTCGGGTGTGGAGGTGCCCGAGAAACCCATTCCCATTCCTTCGGTCTCCGAATTCAATACAACAATGGGAGCGACCGTACCGAGCGCAGCAAATATTCCTGACCAAAGTAGCAACAGCCAATTAGCTCGAAGATAAATCAGCTTACGGAGTTCTGATTGAAGTAACTCGCTCATGCGCTTCTCCTCATGGTTAGTTCGAGAAACGCTTCCTCCAAGGACTTGCCTTGACGAATTTCATCAATTGTTCCTTGTGCCACGAGTACTCCGCGATTGATGATCATCACATCATCAACAGTGTTCTGCATCTCTGCTAGTTGGTGTGAGGAAACGAGAATTGTTCGACCTTCAGCAGCCAACTTCTGAACAAACTCTCGAAGCCAGACAATTCCTAGTGGATCAAGTCCATTTGCTGGTTCATCAAGTACCAAGATTTCAGGATCGCCCAACATGGCAATAGCAAGAGAGAGACGTTGCTTCATTCCAAGAGAGAAACCTTTGGTTCGTTTCTTCGCCGCATGTTCCAGATCTACTAATGTGAGAACTTCGTCGATACGTGCAAAATCAACACCAGAAGCGCTTGCCATGACCTTCATGTTCTGCAATGCAGTGAGACCAGGATGAAATCCGCGGCTATCGAGTACTGCGCCAACATGTCGAATCGGCTCATGAAGCGCGCTATATGCCCCTCCATTGATGAGCGCCTCACCACCAGTGGGCGTTACTAAACCCAAGAGACAACGTAACGCTGTGCTCTTGCCAGCTCCGTTAGGACCGAGAAATCCCGTCACACGTCCAGACAAGACTTGTGCCGAAAAATCTGAGACCGCCCGAACATCCTTAAATTCTTTCGAGAGATTCTTGAACTCGATCTTGATGCTACTCATGCCTAGACCTTATACCCCTCACCGTTAGTGGGATTGATTCCAAGATAAGTAAGAACGGCCAAAACTCTCCTGTGATTATCGTCGCCTGGCTTGAGTTCAAGCTTGCTCAAGATATTTGAAATGTGCTTTTCCACAGAGCCTTCCGTTATGTAGAGAGCTTTTGCTATGCCCGCATTGGACTTTCCTTGCGCCATCAATGCCAAGATCTCTCGTTCGCGATTCGAAAGTTCTGATAACTGCGGTTGTAGTGACTCTTGATTCATAGCTTCGCGGATATCGCGCTCGCTAATTTTCTTTCGGCTTCTCAGCTTAGTCAGTTGCTCTTCCACTTTTGGTAGAAAAGTTCCAGAGAGTAATCCTTCGGTCATCGCAGCCATCGCACGCGCATTTCTCGGAATGATCCACAGTGCAAGGAGAGTAAAGAGGAGTCCAAATACTAGAGTCCAGTTTGAGGTGAAATCCCAATTTACGAACCCGGTATCAGTCGCATCTCCAAATTCCAATCTCACCTTACCGAGGTCATCGTTGAATGAGATGCTACCCCGGAAAAAATCACCGTTGTCTACCACTTCAAATGAGCGATTGAAGTTAGAGAGCGCGATGATTCCAAGAGATAAGAGCGCAACAGCAAGTCCCGAGACTCCCAACACCACTAAAACGAATGAGAAAATCGACCAACCAAATGAGATAAAGATGTAACCGACCGCCATCCAGACCCTTATGGAGGTTACGCGCTCTCGCACGCCTTCCCAAGAAAACAATGGATTTCCAAACCAATCTTCAACCACTCTGAAATCTGTGCCCAGAATCTTGTTTGTCCGCGTGATTTCGAACCTTGCGACATACTCCATGGCGCTCAATACAAGCAGGAAGACGACCGCAGCTATCGGGATGAAGGTTCCAAAGTTGAGTCCTATCATCACAAGTACAAAGAACAATACTGAAATGGGAAATGAGAGAACGAGGTAGAAAACTTCCCTCAATCGCTGTACAAATTTCTTGCCTAAACTGTTCATGCGCTAATCGTCCCCCATTTTTCACCTACCAAACTAGGGTGCTAGCAGGTGTTTCTCACAAACCGTGCTCTCCCCCACTAACCTTGGGACATGGCAGCCCAGAACACTCATCGTGGAAATGTTTTTGCGCGAAATGGTGTGGCAGCCGCGAGCCAGCCGTTAGCAGTTTCTGCCGGCATTGAAATCCTGAGAAAAGGTGGTTCAGCCGCCGATGCTGCAATCGCTATTAGCGCTGTGCTTTGCGTCGTAGAGCCTGGCGCATCGCATCTTGGCGGTGACGCATTCGTTATTTCTTATAAATCATCTGACAAAAGCAATCTTGCATTTAATGGAAGTGGTGAAGCGCCACACTCTGCAACAGCTGAAGCATTTCCCAATGGAATAGATAAACATGGTTTTCGCGCAGCAACAGTTCCTGGTCTGGTCTCAACCTGGTTTGCGATCCACGAAGAATTTGGATTACTTCCTATGGAGGAGTTGCTCGCGCCCGCAATCGAATATGCAGAGGAGGGGTTCCCCGCAAATTCGGGCTTCGTCCGACGTATCAACCACCATGTAAAGCTCTACCCTGATACCAAACTCTTTGAAACTCTCGGAATTTCGACGTCACTTGAAATTGGTGATCTTGTTCGTCAGCCAGATTTAGCCCAAAGTCTCAAGGAGATTTCTGCTAAGGGAAGAAGTGCTTTCTATCAAGGCGATATTGCCGAAAAATTAATTGCATCTTCTCAGGGTTGGTTTAGCCAGAACGACCTTGATCAACATCGAACTAGAGTGGTTCCTCCGCTTTCGGTGAGATACCGTGATTACTTTGTACATGGCCAACCACCTCCAAGTCAGGGAATGATCCTGCTAGAAGAGTTACGAATTGCTGAAGGCACTGACCTTGCCTCTCTCTCCGAGGCTGATCGAATACATCTCATGGTTGAGGCCAAGAAATTAGCTTTTGCAGATCGCTATCGAATTCTGGGCGATCCTGAACATGTCGACGTCAATGTGGCCGACATTCTTGGAGATTCTCACATCGCAAAAAGACGAGCAGAGATTGATCTCGATAAGGCTAATAATCAGCCAGTTAGCCATAATCAAGAGGGCAGCGACACCACGTACTTTCTCGTTGCTGACCGTGATGGCAATGCGCTCTCATGGATTCAATCCGTCTTTCACGGGTTTGGTGCTTCATGGGCGATTCCTGGTACTGGCATTGTTATGAATAATCGACTCACCGGATTTTCACTTGATCCTCATTCGCCAAATTTCATCGCGCCTGGAAAGCGGCCGGCACATACGCTCAATGCTTGGACAGTTACAAATAAAGATGGCTCTCTGAGTCACGTTGGTGGAACTCCAGGGGCTAACGTTCAAGTACAGACAAATTTCCAAATTATCGTTAATGCCATCGATCTGAAGATGAATCCACAGCAAAATGTAGAATCGCCACGATGGCAACATCTCAACAAACCCAATGAAACCTCAGTTGAAGAGAGCTTTGACGGAGTTCTACAGATAGAAAATCGCTACTCTCAAGAAACTCAAGATTCTCTCAACGCCAAAGGCCATGCAGTACAGGAACTTCCTGCATACGGTCACGGCTCTGCAGTCCAATTACTTTACGTTCTTGAGAATGGGACCTACATCGCCGGCTCCGACCCACGTAGCGAAGGTCACGCGGCAGGTATCTAATTGCTGGCTAAACTAAGGTCATGATTTCTTACGATGGCGATGAACTTGGTGGTCCGCTCGATTTAATAATGGGACTTCCTGTCCACCCACTTGTCGTTCATGCGGCTGTGGTCTTAGTTCCACTCGTTGCGCTTTCTGCGCTTGCGATGTCCTACTGGCCCAGCTTCTCTCGAAAATATGGCAAGCCAATTCTCATACTCGCCGTTGTTGCCCAACTCTCTCTCTTTCTTGCCAAGTCGAGCGGAGAACCATTTGAAGAGCGACTAGGTAAAGAAGTAGAAAGGCATGCGGAGTTTGGCGAAACTGCACCACTCACCTTCATTCCGTTACTAGTTCTACTCTTCATCCGTTGGAGAATGGATCGATCAGGAGCTACTGTCGGTTCTGCCCGAGTACGACGTTTAGTCTCAGTTCTTCTCGCTGCCGCTGCGATTCTGGCTCTTGTTTACATATATCTAACAGGACATTCTGGCGCTGAGTCAGTATGGGGATGGCTCGGTAAAAATTAGTTTGAATGTGAGGCTTTTCGACGCCCCAATACTTTAAAGAGCAAGAAACTAATCGCGCCGCTGACTATTGATGCTGTGATGACGGCAAAGACTGCAAGATCTTGAGTTTGTGCATTATCAAAAGCCAAGTTTGCAATGAAGATAGCGACCGTAAAGCCGATTCCGGCGGCGCTGCCTGTGGCTGCAATATCTATGTTCCGCGCATCTTCTGGATACTCACCTAGGCGTACTTTCCTCGCCAAATAAGTCGCAGCTAACACACCAATTGGCTTGCCCAGCACTAATCCGAAAAAGATTCCCCACGCAATTGGCGAACCAATTGCATCACGAATCGACGTCGCAGAAATCTCCACACCTGTATTAGCAAACGCAAACAGTGGAACGATGACAAAACTACTCCAAGGATGTAGTCGACTCTCCAGCCATTCGATGACGGAGACCGAGCCATCTTCAGAATCAATCAGGCCCGACTCCTTCTTTGGGATGTTTGGTGTCATTAATCCGAGAACTACTCCTGCCAGAGTTGGATGTACTCCGCTGCGATACATGCAGTACCAGAGAGCTACGCCAAGGAGAACATAGATCCATGTCGAATGGCTATCCATTTTCTTGAAGGCAAAGATCCAGAAGATTGTGAAAAGTACAGCCATCATCCACGAGATCTGCACTCCTGTTGAGTAAACCAGAGCAATAATCAAAATTGCGCCGATGTCATCTATGACAGCTAGCGCCAATAGAAAAGAGCGAAGTGATGCCACTGCGCTCGAACCGACCATTGCAAGAAGTCCAACAGCCAGCGCTATATCTGTGGCGACAGGGACTCCCCAACCATTAGCTTCCACATCGCCCGCAATTGCAAGATAGATAAGTGCCGGTACGGCCATTCCACCTATGGCTGCCACAAATGGCATAACCGCTTTCTTGAACGATGCCAAATGTCCTGACGTCATCTCACGCTTGATTTCAAGGCCAACCACAAAGAAAAAGATGGTCATCAATACATAGTTGATTGACTTAAGAATTGTCAGTTCAACAAAGAGGTCCGCGACGCCGAATTTGAAGTCAAAGTCCAAAAGGGATTTGTACTGATCTGCTAGCGGTGAGTTTGCGACAAGAAGTCCCAGCGCAGACGCAAGCAAAATCAAAATTCCACTGGAAGACTCTCGGTGCAGGAAGTCACGTAGTGGAGCAATCACGCGTGGCATAACGCCAAGGTATCACCTACAAAGAAGATGGGGCCGGATTGATATTAGTTGAACTTTCAACTAATTGTGCTAGGGTGGCGCTATGACCACCACTTCGATGAAAAAGAGCGCTGATACCTCACAACAACTCCATCCTCTTCTCCAAGAGAGATGGAGTCCGCGGGCCTTTGATCCGACTCATCGCATGTCTGATGACGATCTCATTGCAATTCTCGAAGCTGGTCGCTGGGCTCCCTCCGCCAATAACTTTCAGCCGTGGCGCTTCATTGTGGGAAAACGCGGCGGAAAAAATTTTGATTACATCAGTGAAACCCTTCAAGGCTTTAATCAACAGTGGGCCCCGAAGGCTTCGGTCTACATAGTTCTGAGCGCTGTAATGACCAATGACACTGGCGCAGCACGACCCGTCTCACTTTACGACTCTGGAATCGCCTCAGCGCTGATGACAATCGAAGCTACTCATCGTGGTTTTGCAGTCCATCAAGTAGGAGGTTTCGATAAAGAAGCGTTGAAATCGCGATTTGCTATCAGCGAATCAATCGAACCCATTGCTATCTTGGTAATCGGTAAACAAGCGACTGTCGATTCACTCAGCGACGAGAATCTGAAAAATCGCGAAACATCGTCACGGACTCGCAAAGACTTCTCTGAATTGATTCTTGCCCGCGATTGATCTGAAAATCGTGCTCACATCGTGAGTTGATTGTGAGTTCTTGCGGAGGTAAAACCCATACTGTTTCGAGGTGCGTTCGCTCAAGATCAGTGTCTTAGTCCTCTCATTATTGATCTTGGTCGGTTCTACAACGAGCCCTGCAGCAGACTCGTTAAAGATATGCCAAAACAAAAAGACAAAGTTAATCCGCTTAAGTTTTTCTTGCACATCAGTTGAAAAGAATGTGACGTCTTCACTCAAAGGTTACGCCGGGGTTCCGGGTATTGCTGGTGCTACTGGACCGTCTGGAGTCAAAGGTGACACAGGCCCTAAGGGAGATATCGGCCCGAAAGG
>CAYSGG010000041.1:0-7056 GCA_964430775.1 uncultured Clavibacter sp.
CACTTGGCGCTTATTTGGCGGGCTCAATCGGCACCGGAACTCTGATGGCGGTATTCCTCGCTAACTCTGGTGGCGCATGGGATAACGCGAAGAAGTTCGTCGAAGATGGAAATTACGGCGGCAAGGGCTCGGATGCTCACTCTGCCACCGTCATCGGTGACACCGTTGGTGATCCATTCAAAGACACCGCTGGTCCTGCAATCAACCCACTCATCAAGGTTATGAACTTGGTTGGTCTCCTTGTAACTCCAGCAGTCGTGAAGTTCGCGCTTGAAGGTAACGAAACCACAAGCCAGATCATCGCGGCGATCGCGGTTGCAATCATTGTCGCTGCGCTCGTCCGTAGTCGACGCGCCTCAACAATGATTGGCTAATTCATTTGGCCAAACATCTAAAGAAGCTGGTGATTGTTGAATCCCCAGCGAAGGCTCGAAAGATTGGTGGATACCTCGGCGATGATTACATCGTCGAGGCCTCCATTGGTCATATTCGAGATCTCCCACAGCGCGCTGCTGATATTCCAAAAGAGGTAAAGAAATTTGCCTGGTCGCGCGAGGGTGTAGATATTGAAAATGGTTTTGCGCCGCTCTATGTCATCAACCCTGACAAACGTGCGAAAGTTGCAGAGTTAAAAGAGCTTCTCAAAGAATCTGATGAGTTGATTCTTGCGACAGATGAAGACCGTGAAGGCGAAGCGATTGCTTGGCACTTGATGGAGATCTTAAAACCTAAAGTCCCAGTCAAGCGAATGGTCTTCAACGAGATCACGAAGGAAGCAATCCTCAAAGCAGTAGATGAGACGCGCGATATTGATGAGCGCTTGGTAGATGCGCAAGAAACACGTCGCGTTCTTGATCGTCTCTTTGGCTATCGACTCTCTCCTGTTCTCTGGAAGAAAGTCATGCCACGTATCTCGGCAGGTCGTGTTCAATCTGTGGCCACCCGACTAATCGTCGAACGTGAGCGCGAAAGAATGGCTTTCGTAGCCTCTGCTTGGTGGGATTTAGCCGCAGAAACTGATCAGAATTTCAATGCGCGCCTTATCTCTGTTGAATCCAAGCGCCTGGCGACCACTAATGATTTTGACTCACACGGAGCGCTCAAAGAAAAGAGCGCATCAAACATCCTTCTGCTCAATCAGATAGAAGCAGAGAAACTCACAAACTCTCTTGCTGGCAAGAAACTCACAGTCAAGACAATTGAAGATTCACCTCGCACTGAGCGCCCGAAGCCGCCTTTCACGACATCAACAATGCAGCAAGATGCAGGCTCTCGTCTTGGTTGGGGAGCGCAACTCACGATGCGAATCGCACAGAGTCTCTATGAAGGTGGATACATCACCTACATGCGTACTGACTCAGTCAGTCTTTCGCAGACTGCAATCAACGCAGCTCGCAAATCTGCACAATCTTTATATGGGAAAGACCATGTTCCTGACTCACCTCGCTTTTATGAAGGTAAAACAAAAAACGCCCAAGAAGCGCACGAAGCGATTCGTCCTGCAGGTGACACATTCAAGACTCCGGGAGAACTAGCAACCGAACTCAACCGTGATCAACTCGCACTTTATGACTTGATTTGGAAACGCACTGTGGCATCACAGATGGCTGATGCCAAGAAGATGCAAGCACGTGTTGATTTTGATGTCACAACTTCTGATGGCAAAGCTTGTGTATTCCGCGCCAATGGAAGCGTGGTGACATTCCCAGGATTCTTGGCTGCTTATGAAGATGTTAACGATGACAAGAACGAAGAAGAGAGCGATAAGCGCCTGCCACCCATGAAGGTTGGCCAGGATGTGAACGTCTCGAAGTACACATGTGAAGGCCATGAAACAAAGCCACCTGCGCGCTACACAGAACCAACGTTGGTGAAGAAGTTAGAAGAACTCGGTATTGGCCGTCCCTCGACTTTCGCCTCCATCATTCAGACCGTGCAGGATCGTGGATATGTCGTAAAGCGCGGCAGAGCCTTGGTTCCCACCTTTTTAGCATTCTCAGTCACAGGGTTACTAGAACAGCACTTTGCCAAGCTCGTGGATTACGAATTCACCGCATCGATGGAGGAAGACCTCGACAAGATCGCCAATGGAGAAGAAGATCGACTCAATTGGCTCACCCGATTCTTCTATGGCCATGATGATCAACCAGGTTTGCAAGATCTTGCCGCCGATTTGGGCGCCATCGATGCTCAACAGATCAACACCATGAAGATGGGCGATGACATTGAGATTCGTGTTGGTCGTTATGGCGCTTACCTGCAAGAAGGCCAAGGCGATAATCGAAAGTTTGCAAATATTCCTGAAGGTTTAGCGCCAGATGAACTCACATTACAGAAAGCAATTGAACTTCTTGCCGCACCATCTGGCGAACGTGAACTTGGAGTCGATCCAAATACCGGTTTACAAGTTATTGCAAAGTCTGGACGCTTTGGTCCGTACATCACCGAAGTTTTCCCTGAAGTAGTAACAGAGGATGGCAAGAAGCCACGTAAGAAGAAAGATGCACCAACGCCAAAGACTGCGTCTCTTCTTTCAACCATGACATTAGATACGATCACAATCGATGATGCGCTGAAGCTACTTTCTCTTCCAAGAG
The DNA here is from genome assembly GCA_964430775.1 of uncultured Clavibacter sp. Classification (GTDB taxonomy): domain Bacteria; phylum Actinomycetota; class Actinomycetes; order Nanopelagicales; family Nanopelagicaceae; genus MAG-120802. The sequence continues at coordinate 2,598 of CAYSGG010000041.1, forward strand.
TTCTCGGTATTGATAGCGAGACAGGCGAGGAAATCACAGTTCAAAATGGTCGCTACGGACCATACTTAAAGCGCGGTGCTGACTCACGCACTCTCACTTCAGAAGAACAACTCTTCTCGATTGATTTAGATGAAGCGAAAGAAATCTATAAACAACCGAAGGTCCGCCGTCGTGGCGTTGCAAAACCACCACTGAAGGATCTCGGTGTTGACCCAGAAACAAAGAAACCAATCATCATTAAAGATGGACGTTTTGGAATGTATGTCACTGATGGCGACACCAATGCAACTCTGCGTCGCGGCGATACTGTCGAAGCGATGACAATTGAGCGAGCACTTGAACTCTTGGCGGGCCGCCGAGCCTGGGAAATCGCTAACGAGAGTGAAGGTGCACCGAAGAAGAAAGCTAAGGGCGCTAAATCCAGAGCTAAGAAAACTGCTCCAACCTTGACCGAGAAGACCATCAAAGACGCTGGCTCCAAGCGTAAAGCGAAGAAATCAGCGAGCGGTAAGTCGAAAAAAGCGAAGTAATAGGCTCTCGCTATGGCAAACGCAATTCCCAATCCCAGGACCCCTTCTGCGGGGGTTCGCGAGAGCGTTATGTCGATCCCACATTTCCGAAAACTCTGGAATGCGATGGCGTTCTCTTCTTTTGGCGATTGGCTAGGGCTTCTTGCCACAACCGCACTTGCTCAACAACTTGCAGGGGGAGATTACGCAACCGCAAACTTTGCAATCGCGGGTGTCTTTATCGCCCGTCTTCTTCCTTCAGTCATTCTCGGCCCGCTAGCTGGAGTAATAGCAGATAAATTCGATCGCAAGAAAGTCATGGTTATCGGTGACATTTTACGAGCGCTCCTTTTTATCTCAATTCCTATTGTTGGCAACTACTTCTGGCTTTACACCGCAACAGTTCTGATTGAGTGCGTATCACTTTTCTGGAGCCCCGCGAAAGAGGCGACTGTTCCTAATCTCGTACCCAAGAATCGTCTTGAGAATGCAAACCAAGTCAGCCTCTTTGCAGCATATGGAACAGCGCCGCTAGCAGCCATTGTTTTCTCACTGTTATCTATTTTCATTTCAGGTATCAGCGCCGCTCTCAGTCTTGGCAATAACTCTGCGGTAGATCTAGCCCTTTATATCAATGCACTTTCGTTTATGTTTAGCGCCTTCACAATCTCTCAACTAGAAATCCCGAAAGAACATCTGAGTAAGAGTGAAGTGTCGGGATCCATGATGAGCTCTCTACTTGACGGTGGAAAATTTGTCTCGTCATCAAAGATCGTCCGCGGACTTATCGTGGGATTACTTGGCGCATTCGTAGCTGCCGGGGCCGTTATTGGATTGGCTCGAACTTTTGTGGGTGATCTTGCTGGTGGAGATGCAGCATATGGAGTTCTCTTTGGGGCAGTCTTTACCGGTCTTGCTACTGGAATCGCTCTGGGGCCAAAGATCTTCGCTCAGTTCTCACGCCGACGACTATTTGGTGCAGCGCTCACCAGCGCTGGCTTCTTGCTCATCATCCTTTCGCTGCTACAGAACTTGGTTTTGGCTATCTTCGTGGTGGTCATTTTGGGCGCATTTTCCGGGGTTTCCTGGGTTACTGGCTTCACGATGCTTGGCATGGAAGTTACCGATGAGCTTCGTGGTCGAGTTTTCGCTTTCATTCAATCCTTAGTTCGAGTTTCGCTGGTGGGAGTTCTAGCTGTTGCGCCACTAGCCGCCGCCGCAATCGGTGAACATAGTTTTAGTGTTGGTCAGATTCAACTTACCTATAACGGCGCAGCATTCACCATGCTGGGCGGAGGAATCATTGCGATGTTGGTTGGAATTCTTTCTTATCAACAGATGAAGGATCGCCCTGGTGTCTCTTTCTGGAGTGACATCGTTAATGCATTCAAAGGTGAATTAGGTTCTATAACCGCGCCTAAGACCGAAGGTTTATTTATCTCATTCGAAGGTGGAGAAGGCTCGGGGAAGTCGACTCAATCCAAGTTGCTCAAAGAGTGGTTTGAGACTGAAGGGAAGTCCGTCGTACTCACTCGCGAACCTGGTGGCACTACTCTTGGAAAGAACCTGCGCAAGATCTTGCTCGATAATTCAACGGGAGACATTTCGCCAAGGTCTGAAGCACTTCTCTATGCAGCCGATCGCGCACACCATGTCTACTCATTAATCCGCCCAGCTCTCGAGCGAGGCGATGTTGTCATTACCGACCGATACTTTGATTCCTCCATTGCATACCAAGGAGCAGGTCGTGTCTTGTCATCGTCAGAAGTAGCTCGTATCAATCGTTGGGCCACAGAATCTCTATTTCCAACCATCACAATCATTTTGGATCAACCTGCCGATATTGGCCTATCTCGCATTAAAAATGCAGACCGTCTTGAAAGTGAATCAATCGAGTTCCACAATCGGGTTCGTCAGGAGTACCTACAGCTAGCTTCGATGGATCCTGAGCGTTACATGGTGATTGACGCCCAGCGGCCTGTTATCGAGATTCATCAAGAGATTACGGCTCGAATTACCGCATTAATGGCGAAGAAATAGCATGAGCGTTTTTAGTTCACTTATCGGTCAAGATCACATTATCGAACAGCTAACCCAAGCGGTGAGCGTTGCCAAAAGCGGCGAGAATTCACAAGCCATGACTCATTCGTGGTTATTCGTGGGCCCACCGGGTTCTGGACGATCAAATGCGGCAGTTGCTTTTGCTGCTGCTCTGGTCTGTAAAGAAAGCGGTTGTGGCAAATGTACTGATTGCACGACGGTTCTTTCCTCTACACATGTGGATGTAGAGCGATTTAATCCAACAGGGCTATCTATCAAAGCTGATGAAGTTCGCGAACTTATTGCGCGATCATCATGGTCACCTTCTGTTGGTGGATGGCGAATCGTAATTATCGAAGACGCTGATCGTCTTACTGAGACTGCCGCAAATGCTTTACTCAAGACAATTGAAGAACCCGAATCGCACACCGTCTGGTTGTTATGCGCACCAACTCTGACCGATGTCCCAGTCACTATCCGCTCACGTTGTAGACATGTACAACTTCGAACACCATCTACTGATAGCGTTGAAGAATTTCTCATCAAGCAGTCCAAGATTGATAAGCAAACTGCGCATTTTGCAGCGCGGGTCTCACAAGGACATATCGGGCGTGCTCGATACATTGCAACTAACGCTGAGGCCCAAGCTCGCCGCAAAGAGGTTCTCTCTCTACCTTTTTCTCTCCAAGATACTGCACACTGTTTCCAAGCGGCACAAAGGCTGCTGGATATCGCAGAAGACCAAGCAGAAGCAGAGAATTCAGAACGCGATGCGCAAGAACTCAAACAATTACAAGATGCCTTTCAGGGCACGGGTCGTGGTTTGATTTCTGGTGGCGCCAAAGCAGTAAAAGACCTTGAGAAAGAGCAGAAATCCAGCGCTACGCGCGCTATTCGTGACAATATCGATCACGCTCTTTTAGACATCGCAACTCTCTATCGAGATGTGTTGGCGGTTCAAAGTCATAGTGAGGCGCTCTTTAATCTCGACCTGCAAAGTCAGATCATGGCCTATGCGCAAACCACATCACCCAAGCGGACCTTGGAACAGATTGATGCAGTCCTAACTGCCCGGACAAACCTCTCGCGTAATGCCGCACCATTGGCAACCCTGGAAGCCCTGTTTTGCGCTTTGAAGTAGCTTTCGGCATTATCCGCACATGCGCCTAGACCACATCTCATATGCAGCTACACATGACCAACTCGTCGACGTAGTTCAGAGAATTGGTTCACGAATCGGTTCAGCCTTCACAGACGGTGGAATCCACCCCCGCTTCGGTACTCGCAACTTCACTCTTGCACTCAAGAATGGGCATTACCTAGAAGTTGTCTGTCCTCTAGAGCATCCAGCAGCTGATTCATCACCATTTGGTCGCGTAGTTTCACAACGCGCTAACGAAGGTGGCGGTTGGTTGACATGGGTTGTCTCAACTGAAGATCTCACGCCAGTGGAAAGTCGTCTTGGACGTCAAGCAGTAGATGGTTCTCGCAAGCGCCCCGATGGTTCTGAATTAAAGTGGAAGCAACTTGGAGTTCTTGGAACTCTCGATGATTCACAACTTCCCTTCTTCATCCAATGGTTAAGCAACGACCATCCATCAACTGATGGAAAAGCAGTTGCTGAAATCGTAAAGATTGAAATTGCTGGAGACGAAAAGACCATTGAAGAATGGTTAGGTTCTGATCTCTCTAAAGCCTTTGATGGCGTTGCAATTGAATGGGTAGATCCTGCAACAAACGATGGCCAGACCGGTCTGGTTGCAGTTCATCTATCGACGCCTAATGGCGTTGTACGCTTGGATTAGTTCCAAAGAAGAAGCTTTTCACGCAACGCCGCCCTAGCTCAGTCGGTAGAGCGTCGCTCTCGTAAAGCGAAGGTCATGAGTTCGATTCTCATGGGCGGCTCGGTA
>CAYSGG010000042.1:0-7006 GCA_964430775.1 uncultured Clavibacter sp.
GCGCTGTTGTTTCCGGGGTCGGTGTAATTCCGAACCGGCAGTTAAAGTCTGCGACCCGCTTGCATCCAGCTAGCGGTGGACTTGGTGAAATTCCAAGACCGACGGTTAAAGTCCGGATGAGAGGGAACACGAACCGCTAATCCTGCATGGGTTAGAGGCTTTCACGTTGTCGGACCTTTCCGGTCTGATGATGGATTGCTTCATAATCTTTGTGTAGCGCTGTTTTCTATGCGCGCACATCTCTTGTAGGTCAACGTCGGTATTTTCCTTCGCCCCGGAGCCACACTAACCGGAAGGCGAGAACTCTCACCATGAAGCACCGCAACGCATGATGCGCGTTAAAGATGCGCGCGAGTTGCAATTGCAACGTGCGATGTTGCGTGCCAATAAACTTTCAGTGCGTGGACTAGGTCTCACAGCGCCTAATCCCATCGTCGGCGCCGTCATTCTTGATGCAAATGGTGTTGAAATTGCATCCGGCTTTCACGCCGGAAAAGAGCATGCAGAAATTGTGGCAATTAGCGCTGCCAAGAGATTGGGATTTACCGATTTTTCGCAATGCACCATAGTTGTAACTCTTGAGCCTTGTAATCATCATGGCAAGACACCACCGTGCACCGCTGCAATTATCATGGAGAAATTCGCTGCCGTGGTCTTTGCGGTGGAAGATCCCAACCCGATTGCATCGGGTGGTGCAAACGCATTATCGGCTGCAGGTATTGATGTCGTTTCAGGGCTGGAAAGAGACTTTGTTGCTTTTACGAATCGTGCTTGGCTCCATAAAGTGGCACATAATCGCCCCTGGATTGTGAGCAAAATTGCCGCAACTCTTGATGGAAAAGTGTCAGCACTGGATGGCACTTCGAAATGGATCACCTCAGAAGCGTCACGTCAGGACGTAGCCAGGCTGCGTAATGAGTCAGATGCGATAGTCACCACCACCACAACAGTTGTGGCCGACAACCCTGAGCTCACGCCACGATTTAACGATGGAGTTAATCCCACAGGTCGTCAGAGCAATCCAGCGCGAATCATCATGGGTGAAAGCTCGATTCCAGGCGATTTTCAGGTCTATAACGACAAGGCAGAGACTCACTATCTAGGCACTCGTTCGCTTGATGATCTCATCACCTTCACGAGCGAAGCTGGGTGGAATCAAGTGATGATTGAAGCCGGATCTACTTTCAATAGCGCGCTGATTCAGGCAAATCTCATTGATGAGATTGTGTTGTATCAAGCCCCGACTCTCTTGGGTTCCGGAAAGAGTTTTGTTGAAAACCTTGGAATATCAACGTTAGAGGATCGACTGGATTTGAGCTTTGGTGAAGTTGCGCATGTTGGCAATGATTTAAGAGTGCAATTATTTTCAGGCAGCAAAGACTTTGCACAGATTTTCAAAGGTGGAGTAAGTCAAGGAGGTAGGGGATAGATGTTTACTGGACTTGTTCAAGATATTGCCAAAATTTCGTCGATAACGAAGCGAGCCGATTCATCAGTCGTAACATTCTCGACGAAATTAGCTAGTGAATTATCGATAGGCGACTCTATCTCCATCAATGGTGTTTGCCTCACGGCAATTGCAATACAAGGTAGCGATGTGAGTGCTGATGTCATGGTACAAACTTTGAAACTCTCCAATCTCGGAGAACTAGAAATCGGTTCGAAAGTAAACGCAGAACTTGCCACGCGCGCTGATGCACGACTGGGTGGCCACATTGTTCAGGGCCATGTTGATGGGGTCGGCGAAGTTGTCGTGAATGAGCCAGGAGAGAAGTGGCAGAAATTCGTGGTTGCGATTCCTGCCCACTTAGCAAAATATGTAGTGAACCAGGGATCTATCTGTATTGATGGCGTCTCACTGACAGTAGGCGAAATCGACGATGCCACAAGCCATGTAACCCTCTGGTTGATTCCTGAAACCTTGGCAAAGACCGCCCTGAGTGAGAAAACAGCTGGGGATAAGGTCAATATCGAGGTGGATGTACTCGCGAAGTATGTGGAGCGCCTCCTTGCTCGCGCAAACAATGGAAGCGAGAGTGGAGAACGATGACTAACTCAACGCTTAATAGCGCTCTGGAAGTTTTCAAAAACGGCGGTTTTGTGATCGTTACCGATGATGAGAAGCGTGAAAATGAAGGCGACCTCTTCTTATTGGCCAGCGCTGCAACCACAGAGAAGTTGGCTTTTATGATTCGCTACACATCTGGTGTCGTTTGTGTTGCGATGACAGAGGCGCGTTCACGACAGCTACACCTGCCATTGATGGTAAAGAATAATCAAGATACGAAGCGCACGGCATTCACTGTCACTGTGGATGCAAAACAAGGAATTACAACGGGTATCAGCGCAGAAGAACGTGCCAACACAATTCGCACATTGGCAGATCTCAGTGCAACGGCCGAAGACTTCATTCGACCGGGCCACATATTTCCTCTCATCGCACATGAGCATGGCTTGCGCGCCCGTCAGGGACATACTGAAGCGGTCGTCGAGATGTGCAGAATGGTCGGAGATGTTGAAGTTGGAGTTATCAGCGAGCTCGTGAATGAAGATGGCTCCATGATGCGTGGAGATGAATTACAAGAGTTTGCTAGATCCCAATCAATTCCCATCGTCACTATTGCTGCTCTATTGGCAGAGTTAGAAAACGCTACTTCAATTGACTCTCATGATTCGCAAGTAGGAGCAACCCCAGCAATTTCACATTGGGCGAACTTGCCGCGCTCGACATCGACTGGTGGAGCGGCAAGCAGTTCTGATTGGAAGATAGCGGCGTTTAGCGGCCGTGCGGGCGTAGATCACGCGGTTGTGAAATATGGAGAAATAAGCCGAAATCAACCGATTTTGGTCCGAATTCACTCGGAGTGCCTGACAGGTGATGTTCTCGGATCGCTGCGGTGCGATTGTGGATCACAGTTAGAACGCGCGCTCGAGCGAATCGAGGCTGCTGGCTCTGGAATCGTTATTTACCTACGAGATCAAGAGGGTCGTGGAATTGGTTTGTCAGAGAAAATTCGAGCATACGAGTTGCAAGACCAGGGACTAGATACAGTTGAAGCGAACTTAGCCTTGGGCCACGAAATTGATGAGCGCGATTTTGATGATGCCGTGGATATTCTCAAAAGTTTAGGCGCCACGAAGGTGACTCTTTTAACGAATAATCCAGTGAAACTTCAGAGTTTGATTGCTGCCGGAATAGATGCAACATCATTGACTCTGCAGGGTGAGATAAACGCTTTCAATGAAAAGTACATTGAGACTAAACGCGAGAGGTTAGGACACAAATAATGTCAGGAGCAGTCCCACAAATTGAGCTAAAGGATATGAGCGGCTACAAAGTAGCGGTGATTTCAGCTAGCTGGCATAAAGAGATCTGTGATGCATTGGTAGATGGTGCACATCGCGCTCTCGCTGCGGCCAAGGTTTCAATTGATCCCGTGATTCATGTTCCCGGTTCTTTTGAACTCCCCCTAGCGGCGCAATTTGCACTTGATGCAGGAGCTGATGCGGCGGTAGTTCTCGGAGTAGTAGTCCGTGGCGAGACTCCACACTTTGATTACGTATGCCAAGGCGTGACCGATGGAGTTATGCAGGTTTCCTTGAGTCGTAGCAAACCAATCGGATTTGGTGTTCTCACAGTTGATAATGTCGAGCAAGCGATTGCCCGAAGCGGAATGACAGGAAGTAAGGAAGATAAAGGCTTTGATTCCACAGTTGCAGCGCTCGAATTACTGCGCCTGAAGAAGAGCTAAAAAGAAGAATTCTTGGCTAGTGCCCCCAAAAGAGAGCCAGTAAGTGGGTTTTTTGGCTAGCGATTCTGTGGGAAGCCGAGATTGATTCCGCCGTGGCTGGGATCAAGCCAGCGACTTGTTACAACTTTGCCACGAGTAAAGAAATGAACACCCTCAGTTCCATGCGCATGAGTATCACCAAATAGTGAGTTCTTCCATCCGCCAAATGAGTAATAGGCAGTTGGCACAGGAATTGGCACGTTAATTCCAATCATGCCTACCTGAACTTCGTTCTGGAATCTGCGGGCGGCGCCACCATCGTTGGTGAAGATCGCTGTTCCATTGCCATATTGGTGGCGATTAATCAGCGCAAGGCCTTCCTCGTAACTCTTGACTCGTATAACCGAGAGAACTGGTCCAAAGATTTCATCTGAATAAATACTCATCGTTGGAGTGACATTGTCAAAAAGAGTTGGCCCCAACCAGAAACCTTCAGCAGCGCCATTAACTTGGGGATTGCGACCATCAACAACAAGTTTTGCACCTTCCCGGACTCCAGCATCAACATATGAGGCGACTTTGTCGCGATGTACCGCTGTGACTAGTGGACCCATATCAGAACCTTGTGCTCCATCACCAGTCTTCAGTGTGCTCATGCGTTCTGAAATTTTTGCAATAAGAGCATCTGCAACTGGCTCTACTGCAACGAGTGCAGAGATTGCCATACAGCGCTCTCCAGCTGAACCAAAACCTGCATTAACTGCAGCATCAGCTGCAAGATCAAGATCTGCATCAGGAAGAACCAACATATGGTTCTTTGCTCCACCAAGAGCCTGAACTCGCTTTCCATTCTTGGTGCCATTTTCATAGATGTAGCGAGCAATTGGGGTGGAGCCGACAAAGGAGATAGAGGCAATGCCTGGGTGCTCAATAATTCGATCTACCGCCACTTTATCGCCGTGAACAACGTTGAAAATGCCATCTGGAAGCCCTGCTTCTTTCCAGAACTCTGCAATGAGATTTACAGCTGAGGGATCTTTTTCACTGGGCTTGATAATGACGGCGTTGCCGGAAGCGATAGCGATGGGGAAGAACCACATCGGCACCATTGCGGGGAAATTAAATGGCGAGATGATCGCGCACACGCCCAATGGTTGGCGCATGGAGTAGACATCGATACTGGTCGAAGCGCCTTCAGAGTATGAGCCCTTCAAGAGATGCGGAATGCCGCAGGCAAACTCCACTACTTCCAGGCCACGGGTTACTTCACCCAACGCATCGGATAAAACCTTGCCATGTTCGGCAGTGATGAGTTTGGCAACTTCTTCTTTACGGGCATTGAGAATTTCACGGAACGAAAAGAGAACTTGTACTCGTTTAGCAAGGGATGCGCTGCGCCACTCGACTTGCGCTGCGGTTGCAACATCAACGGCATGATCAACAACGGAGACTGATGCAAACTCAACCTGACCTGTGACTTTGCCAGTTGCGGGGTTGTAAACATCGCCAACGCGATCTGCGCCCGCAGTCCAATACGCACCGCCGATGTGATGAGTTATGCGTTTTATCTCGCCCATGATCTCACTTTGCGCTTCCGGTGTAGTGCTTACCGATTGTGGAGAATGCCTTATCGAGAATCGCCAAACCTTGATTGAATTCGGCCTCAGAGATATTGCATGGCGGGACTACATGCATGCGATTGAAATTAGTAAATGGCATCAAACCAAGTTTCTTACATTCGCTGACGAGTTCGCCCATTGCGGCACTTGTTCCTGCGTATGGAGCAAGCGGTTCGCGAGTCACACGATCTTTCACAAGATCGAGCGCCCAAAAAACGCCAAGCCCACGTACTTCTCCGATAACAGGATGCTTCTCCGCTAGCGCCCGTAGGCCAGGACCAATAATGCGTTCACCCATTGTTGCCGCATGTTCAACGATCTTCTCTTCCTTCATGACATCAATCGTTGCAACAGCTGCGGCACACGCGAGTGGATGGCCAGAATAAGTGAGCCCACCGGGGAATACTCGATCATTAAATGTCTGCGATACGGCTTGTGAAATCACGACGCCACCGAGTGGCACGTAACCCGAATTGACGCCCTTTGCAAAGACGATGAGATCAGGCTCGGCAGATGAGTGTTGATATGCAAACCACTTACCGGTGCGACCAAAGCCAGACATGACTTCATCAGCAATCCAGAGAATTCCATATTTATCGCATAGCGCGCGAACGCCCTCTAAATAGCCAGCTGGTGGAATCAATACACCCGCTGTACCAACCACAGATTCAATCAATATTGCAGCGATTGTTTGTGGACCCTCAAAAGTAATAACAGATTCGAGGTGCTCGAGAGCGCGCTGGCATTCTTCTTCCTCAGACTTTGACCAGAAGGCGCTGCGATATGCGTACGGACCAAAGAAGTGAACGTGACCGTATGCGAATTCATTAGGCCAGCGACGAGGATCACCAGTTGCTGAAATAGCGGTTGTTGTATTGCCATGATACGAACGATAGAAAGAGAGAATCTTGTGGCGATTGGTATGCAACCTTGCCATACGTATCGCATTTTCAACTCCGTCAGCGCCACCGTTTGTGAAGAAGACTTTTTCATGACGTGGGCTAGCAAGCTCAACGATGCGCTTTGCAGCTTCTCCACGAGCTTCATTTGCAACTTGAGGAGCGACAGTTGAGAGTAAATCAGCCTGCTTCTTGATTGCCTCAATAACTTTAGGATGTTGGAAACCGATATTGGTAAAGACTAATTGGCAGGAGAAATCTAAATACTTATTGCCATCAAAATCCCAGAAATAGGAGCCTTGGCCAGTTGCAACAGGTAGAGGTGAGATCTGTGATTGTGCAGACCACGAGTGGAAGACATGTTTACGATCTAAATCGAAGACTTCTTTACCGCGAGCAGGGTTAGGGGTGAACTCTGACATGCGCCTATCTAATCAGCAGTGTGCCAAGGACTCAAGAATGTCTGTTGCAACAACGACAGAGTGAGATCGTGCTGCGTGTTTTCCTGCTTGTGAATGGAGATGCACGGCTGCAGCGACTGTGTTCTGTGCCTCTTGAAAATTTACTGGTTTCCAACTAGCAAGGAATGCGCCAATTAATCCCGCCAAAATATCGCCAGAACCTGCAACGGCAAGTTCGGGCCCGCCCAGGGTGTCGATTATTGGAGTGCAATGAGGAGCAGCAATCACTGTTCGATGACCCTTAAGGACAGTGATGACATTTAACTCATCGGAAATCCTTTGAGCGGTAGTGATCC
>CAYSGG010000043.1:0-6708 GCA_964430775.1 uncultured Clavibacter sp.
GCCAGAACCTAAGCCTGCGATGCCAGCCGCACCAGGCGGAGATATGGACTTCTAATAAAATCTGCTCTTCATTGAGTAAACGCCCAGTATTCACTGGGCGTTTACTTTTTCCCCAGAACATTGTGGAGTATGAGTACCGTCCACGCGCCATTAGAGCCGCACCAACTAATTGATCGCGAATTGAGTTGGCTTGATTTCAACACGCGGGTCCTCGAACTAGCTGAAGATGAGAACATTCCACTTCTTGAACGCATCAGATTCCTCTCCATCTTCTCATCAAATCTAGACGACTTTTTTATGATCAGAGTTGCTTCAGTAAAATTGAAAATTGAATCGGGCGCGACATACACCAATGCGGCAGGCTATTCACCAGTCTCTTTACTTCAAGAGATCATGACAAAAGTGCACGCTCTTGTTAAGCGCCAAACTAACTGCTTGCATGCAAATTTGTTACCTCAACTTAGAGAGCATGACATAAACTTTATTCACTGGGAGCAACTCTCTTTAGATGAGAAGACATATCTTCAAGAAATTTTTGAATCCAAAATATTTCCCGTTCTGACACCACTTGCAGTTGATCCCTCTCATCCATTTCCATATATTTCCGGTCTCTCCCTCAGTCTGGCTGTGATAGTAAAACATCCTGATACTCACGAAGAATTCTTCGCACGGGTAAAAGTGCCTAACTTGATTCCTAGATTTTTGCCAACTCATGAAACCAATAGAAACCGATTTATTTTGCTGGAAGAAGTCATCGCGGCCCACCTTCAAGAGCTGTTTCCTGGAATGACAATTGAGGACTACTACACATTCCGTTTGACGCGTAACGAGGATCTCGATTTTGAAGAAGATGAGATTGACAACATTCTAGAGACGATGGAACAAGAGTTGCTACGTCGCAAATTTGGACCTCCGGTGAGATTGGAGGTTGATGCTGATATCAAGCATGAGTTATTGGAACGATTAGTCTCTGAACTAGAGATCACCCAACGCGATGTAGTGAAGTATCAGGGGCCACTCGATCTTACGGGCTTTAACGTTATTGCTGACTTAGATCGACCAGAGTTACGCTATCCAAAATACCGCTCTCTAACACCTCAGAAACTACTAGAAATTGAAGCTGAAAACGAAGATGATTTCTTTGAGATTATTCGCAGAAATGAAGTTTTGCTCCATCATCCTTATGAGTCATTCTCCTCCTCTGTCGTTAGATTCATAGAGACTGCTGCTAGTGATTCAAAGGTATTAGCCATTAAGCAGACTTTGTATAGAACTTCAGGTGACTCACCAATTATGGAAGCGTTGATTGAAGCGGCACAGGCTGGCAAGCAAGTTCTAGCCGTTGTTGAAATTCGAGCAAGATTTGATGAACTTGCAAATGTTAAATGGGCCAGAAAATTAGAAGAAGCCGGAGTGCACGTTGTATACGGCCTTATGGGCCTAAAGACACATGCAAAACTCTCCCTTATCGTTCGAAAAGAGGACGACACTCTTCGCCGTTACTGTCATGTAGGAACGGGTAATTACAACCCCAAGACAGCACGACTGTATGAAGATTTAGGGATTCTCAGCTCTGACCCTGTTTTGTGCGATGATGTCACACGCCTCTTTAACCAACTTTCAGGCTTCATAAGTGAAAGCAGATTTAACCGTCTTATTGTTGCGCCAAAGTCAATGCGTGTTGCTCTGCGAGAGAAGATAGAGAGAGAAGTGCTGCATGCCAAAGACGGAAAGCCTGCGAGAGTCCGCTTAAAGCTAAATTCCCTCCTTGATGAAGAGTTTGTCGCAAGTCTCTATAACGCTTCTCAATCGGGAGTAAAAATTGAGATATTTGTTAGAGGTATTTGTGCCCTAAGGCCCGGGATTCCACGCTTGTCAGAGAACATCACAGTGCGTTCATTTCTTGGAAGATTTCTGGAGCACTCTCGAATCTATCACTTTCACAATGCTGGAGAAGATGAGATTTGGATTGGCAGCGCAGATTTGATGAATCGAAATCTTGATCGTCGTATTGAAACACTTGTGAAACTGCAGGATCGAGGTCACATAGCGCAAGTAATGGAGTTGCTTGATATGTACAGCAGTCCTGGTTCGACCCACTGGGAATTGGATTCAGCTGGCGCATGGAGGCGTGTCGTCAAAGGACAGAGCCAGGATTCATTGTGGGACATTCAAGAGAGATTGATGGAGGTAATGCATGAAGGCCGTTGATTCTATTGTTGCGGCAGGAGCTGTTATTTGGAGAAGGAATTCGGACGACCTAATCGAAATTGCACTTATTCATCGCGTCAAATATGACGATTGGTCATTTCCGAAAGGAAAGCGCGAAGGGGATGAACCCTTAATCGCATGTGCGAATCGAGAAGTATTAGAGGAAACAGGATACTTAGTGAGATTCGGACCTTCTTTGGGGGAAGTCTCTTACAAAGTGGGGAGTGTTCCTAAATCAGTCACTTATTGGTCTGCTAAATTCTTGAAACAAGTTGCCATGCCCGATAGCAATGAGGTCGATGAAGTTCGTTGGCTACTACTCGAAGATGCAGAAGTCACACTAACTCGCTTGCTTGACAAGGAAGTACTCAAACGATTTCGTGCGATAGATCTGGACGCAAAGCCACTCATCCTTCTACGACACAGCAAAGCAGTCGGACGTGAAGAGTGGGCTGGAGAGGACTTGGATAGACCGCTAAGTTCAGTAGGAGAACGCCAAGCACAGCGGCTCATTTCAAACTTTGCACCATTTGCTGTTGAAGAAATTCATTCCTCTAGCGCGGTCAGATGTTATGAAACGATTACGCCTATGGCCAGAGATCTAAACATCGATTTCTTTTTCACGGATAGCCTCTCAGAATATGTCTACCAAAGAAATGCGGACAGACCCATCAGTTACATTCATCGACTACTTATGAATGACTACCCAACTCTTGTTTGCAGCCATAACCCAATTCTTCCCGGAGTAGTTTCAAGTTTTGTGGAAAAATTTGGGATGGAAGTGATTGAAACTAAACTTGAACCGGGAGACGCGTGGATTGTCCACCACGTTGAACGTGAAGTTGTCTCGGTTGAATTCTTACCAGCTCCTCAAATTTAACTCTTAATCCAGTCGAACCATCGCAGCACAACTCCTTCTCGCAATGCCCAAGGACAGATCTCAAGTTCGTCAACATTAAGTTGTCGCATAACACTTTCTGCAACGAGAGCCCCAGCTGTGATTTGACGCGCGCGAGATGCAGAGACTCCTGGGAGTTCTGCTCGCTGCTTATCACTCATCTCCGCCAATTTTGGCGTAATTTTCCTCAGCCAATCAACGCGCAAACTCTTACCATCACCACCGAGCCAGTCACCACACAAACGTGCCAAAGTTCGAATTGTTTTGCTGGTTCCGATACATCTATCAGATTCATCATGATTAATTAAATTCTTGGCAATTTCCTCGATTTGTGTGTCAACGAATTCTTGAAGATTTCGAAGAGATTTTTTTGTGAATGGATCTCCTTCGAGAAAACTTCGTGTCAGCCGCGATGCTCCTAGCGGTAAGGAGACAGCGATGTCGGGAACTTCATTAATGCCTACGGCTAACTCCAGCGAACCACCGCCGATATCAATCATGAATAGACGCCCACTAGACCAGCCGTACCATCGGCGAGCTGCAAGAAATGTCATTCTTGCCTCATCTTCTCCACTGAGAACTTGCAGATCGATTTCAAAGTCATGGTTGATTTCCTCGATAATCTCCGGCCCATTTCGCGCTTCACGCAAAGCGGAGGTAGCAAAAGGAAAGACCTCTTCTGTCTTCGCCTTTTTAGCTTCTGCCAAAGATCGACGAATTGCTTCTCTCAGCACCCTAATTCCCTCTACGGAGATTGCCCCATCAGAAGTGAGAAATTCAGTGAGCCGTACATCTTGCTTGAAATTTAAATTGGGGATTGGTCGCGCACCCGTAACGGCATCCATGACTTGAAGATGAACAGTATTGGAACCTACATCTAAGACACCCAGGCGCATTCCTCAACTTTACTCAGAATTCTCCAAATAGCGCATCATGTCACGCTCTCTTAACTATCTGTTCACTCGGTGGTCTCTCAAGTAAAACCAGCGATTCTTTTCAAGGCTAAATCCTTTCCATGTAATCCTGTCCGCAAACCTCAAGATAAACTGCATGAAGCAAAGAAAATCCAAGAAGATACGGGGAATTCCATAGCCATGGTTATCGAATTTGACGATGTGATTCTGATTGGAGGTTCTGGACGAAGCGGTACGACAATTACAGGAAAGTTACTCTCTCGACACACAGAAGTAACTTTGGCTAAACCAGTCGAAATCAAATTCTTAACTGGCGGCACTGGTCTGATTGATCTTTATAGAGATCCATGGATTAGCCGAGCAGGAAAACTGAACTTATTGCCAAATGGGAATTTCACAAAGTTTAAAAGCTCGGTTGAAAAGAAGTGGTGGAATCGGGAATCAAAGGATGGAAGTAGATCAGGTCTTCATAAGGGGATTAACCGTGACGTCTGGGAGGACCTTGTTGCTCAACTCGAGCACGAACTACAGCGCGATCGACTAGGGGCGTGTAGACGATTTATGAGGAGCTTCATTGACATTCAAAAGTTTGAGTCCGGCTCTAAATTATGGGCTGACACGACGCCAACCAACTTAATTCGTAAAGATGAAATTTCTCAATTACTTCCTGGTGCACGTTTTCTGCATGTGATTAGGGATGGAAGAGATGTAGCAAGTTCAATTGTTCGTGAGAATTGGGGTCCGAATACCCACATGGAGGGATTGCGATGGTGGAAAGCGAGAGTTAGAGCCATCATTAATCAATGCCAGCGCGGCGACTCGAGAGTACTTCATATCTGGTTAGAGGATCTCGTTGAAGATAGACGTGATGAAAGCCTCTTGAGTTTGATGAATTTTTTGGGTTTGCAAAGCGAAAATCGATTTACCCGATATTTCAATGATGAAGTCATACCGGCTCGTTTGCATAGAAATAGATGGGTGAATGAGGTCGAGAATTTGGAAGAATTTAACAAGAGCTACCAGAAGTATCTTCAGCAACTTATGAAGATAGGCCTTCCGCACTTTACGACGAGATTCTGAGGTGCGTTTCAATCTCTATATGCGACTTAACGGGCACAATGTCTAAGTCACCATAAGTAGAGCGAGCAATTTGTTGCCTCTGAGCAAGATAATTACCAGAGCTATTTGGCAGCAAGTGTTCGAATCGCTCTTGGCCTCGTATGTACTTATCTAACAATCGGAAATTTTGAGAGTCGCTAAAGATGACTTCGCCTTTGGAACTTTCCAAATCATTGTGTGGGAAGAGAGCTCGAAATGCTAAGGCCAAGAGACGCAAAAGAGAATTAAGGACTCTTTTGACGTAGAAACGTGGACTACGAGCAAAAGCTGCGAATGCAATGAATCTCTGAAAGTGAATTCGTTTGTGAACTAGTTCGCGAAAGTTTGCGTCCGATAGAGGCCTGATTACGGAAGCAATCTCACTCGCTCCATTAAAAGGCAAAACTTTGCTGCAGTTCACCATTAATCTTTCTCTAACGGAGAAGTCCTGTAGCCGGGAGGCTTGGGCTTCGATGTCTACAATCGAATCATTGTCTGCAAAGAGAGCAAGATTATTTTCAGCACACCAACGGGCGCGGGCTTTCTGGTCGTCAGTACCACGATTGTTTGCCAGTAGAAGTGTGGGTACCCTCGCAGGAATAATTTCATGGACGCTGTTGTATCCGGCCGCACAGATTGCTGCATCAAAGGCGTGCAAAATGTCTGCAAGGGGAAAGTGTCGAATCACCTTCACCGATGCGCCACGGGGAAGAAGGGATTTTCCTTGGTGGTCAACGGGCTCTCGACCCATGACTATTTGCACATCTTTCCAATGAGAAATCCCGCGAAACACTGCAGAAACTCGAGCATCGAGATCAGAATTTCCAACTCCCATTTGTACTAACACGGCAGGCTTATTCAAATCAAGACCGAGGAAACGTCTTGCGTCATCACGGGACAGAGCTCGATCTCGTTTATAAAGAGTTACAGGATTCATCAGAGTTGACTCTTTCCGCCAACGCGTAGGACCGAAGTCTGCTTCTCGAGCGACATCGCCTGGCTCAATCACGTAATCCATCAACTTGGACTGCAATCCAAGAAGTACCCCTTGAGGATTTTTCTGCCACATGCCTCTGCGTATCCAGATTAGAGAGATATGTGGCCTGGCGAATTTAGCCGCGATTATGCCTGGATATGGAACTACTCCATCGAAAGTAATGATTGAAGCACCACTTTCATCGATGAGGGCCACCAGACGCTCCTTTAAGTATCGATCCCACTTCTTGCGCGGCATTAGTCCTCGGTCACGACTCGGAACATATTCGCAATCCAAATTCAATGACTTGGAAACTTCAACTGCGGAATAGGCCATAGAGAAAACAATCGGCCTAACAAATTCAGAAACCTCTCGAGCGATTGCACTCGTGCGTATGAGATGACCTGCACCTACTCCATTGGAAGTAACCATAATGATTGCGGGTTTAATCACAAATGAACGATAAGACGAGTCTCTGAACGGTACGTGGCACGGGCGTTAACGCCATTTGAACGAATCTATACGTGGATGCGACTCGCTGTAGATATAGATATACACTTCGTCCATGTCACGTGCGACGAAGAAGAATTCAAAAGCGGTCAGCGGTATCG
>CAYSGG010000044.1:0-1826 GCA_964430775.1 uncultured Clavibacter sp.
CGAGATTCACGATTGAAGATCTCCTTCATAGAGCGGCAATAGAGGACCAGTTTAGCCGTTTCGCATAATGCGCAACACCAGATCCTGAACCCTAGCCAACTCCTCAGGCGTATGAGCCTCAACATTAAGCCTCAGCAATGGCTCAGTATTTGAAGGTCGAACATTAAACGACCATTCTTGAGAAGAGACAGTCAACCCATCTAACTCATCAAACGACAGATTTTCTGAAGTATCCATAAAGTGAGCCTTAATGGCGGCAATAGACGCACTTTGATTCTCTACTGTCGTGTTGATTTCGCCACTGAGGAAGTACTTGTTATATTTCTTGAGAAGTTGTGAAAGTTCAATTTGATTATCTAGTAAGGCTGCAATCGCATGCAGAGCGGCAAGCATTCCTGAATCTGCGCACCAAAACTCTTTGAAATAGAAATGTCCAGAATGTTCTCCACCAAAAATTGCATCGTTATCAGCCATCATCTTTTTGATGTAGGAATGACCCACGCGGCTGCGCAGCGGTTTACCTCCATTGGCTTCGACAATTTCTGGGACTGCTTTTGAACAGATGAGGTTATAAATAATGGGCGAACCCGGATGCTTCATGAGCTCTCGCTCTGCAATGAGTGCAGTAAGAGCCGACGGAGATACCAGTTCTGATTTTTCATCAACGAGGAAACAGCGATCTGCATCACCGTCAAAAGCCAATCCAATGTCAGCTTTTTTATCTCGAACCAGGTTCTGTAGATCAACTAAATTTTTAGCCTCAATCGGATTAGCCTCGTGGTTGGGAAAAGTTCCATCTAATTCGAAATAGATTCCATCAACGACAGCGTTGATGCGTGACATTACTGCAGGGGCGGTGTGTCCACCCATGCCATTGCCAGCATCAATCGCAATTCGAATTGGCCTTCCTTGGAATTCCTTAGTGAATGTCTTCTCTGGAAAGAGTGAGAGCAAAAACTCCACATAATCTGGCAGCAGATCCCGCGTACTTTCTTTTCCTAGCGGGCGATTAGGAATCGGGAAACCTTGGGCTATCTGCTCCTTAATCCAGAGCAGTCCAGACTCTTGACCGATTGGCTTTGCACCGCTTTTGCAGAGCTTTATTCCGTTGTAGGCCGCCGGGTTATGGCTTGCTGTGAACATCGCTCCTGGAAGATTGAGATGTCCCGACGCGAAGTAAAGCTGATCTGTCGATGCCAATCCGATGCGGATAACATCAAAACCCTGTGACATAACACCATCAGAAAATGCCGTAGCTAATTCTGGTGACGATGGTCGCATATCTTCACCCACCACGATTGTCGCAGGTTCTCTTTCACGCTCGATAAAACGAGCAAATGCTATTCCTAAAGCAAAAGTGAAATCTGGTGTGACCTCTTCATCAACTAAGCCACGAATGTCATAAGCCTTGATTATCTTGTTGAGTAAATCTCTATCCATGGGTATTTACTTCTCTGTAGTTTCTTTGGTTAAGGCGACGACTAGCTCTGATTCGGAATAGCGCGTAGGTGGCCGCGTCTTCCAACTTCGGGAGTAATTGGCTTCGGTGCTAAATCCATCTTTGCGGTCTGACGGACCGCTTCGGCAATCGCTAGAACATCTTCGGGCGACGGAGCTAATTCATCAGACTCCGTCTTGTGTTGGATAACTGTCCATCCTTGTGGAACAGTCAACTTCATCGAATGATCTGCACAGAGATCATATGCATGAGGTTCGGCATACGTTGATAGTGGTCCAAGCACCGCAGTTGAATCTGCGTAAATATAGGTAAGAGTTTTCGTCGCATGAGCGCTGCAACTTGATCTGGTGCAACGCCGACCCACAGT
>CAYSGG010000044.1:1926-6625 GCA_964430775.1 uncultured Clavibacter sp.
CTGCCCGAGCTCATCTTTGACGACATAGCGCGAGATTAGTCTGAAGATGACTCAATGACTTGTATTGACCTGCAGAAGTTGATTAACCGCGTGGCTGAATTACCGCGACATCAGCAATTGGCTTTGTCGCGCTCTCCAGATTAGTGCTCTGCACAACAGAGAGATGGGTTACGCCATCTCGAGATATCCACGACATTCCGGCCAGCGCCCCAGATCTATTCACAATCGTCATTAAACGCACGCCTGTCGGTACTTTCCAGTTAACGATTTCTTCGCCGCGAATGGACTTGGAGGAACTCTTGCCCTGATTATCTCGCCACGTGATGTCGACTAAAACTCGCTCGCCAACAAATGAGAGTGTTGGTTCGAGTCCGTAGAGATTGAAGGAAACAGTCCCAAAACTCTGTGCTGCAGAACTCCACATAAAGTCTGAGATTGAGCCACTTCGTACCTCGGTGAAGACTGCCGCCACAATCGGTTCAGTTGATGTCACTTTGAGACCAAAGGTCTTGCCACCTAAGTCGACTTCGCTTAGATCTACATCCTTCACCTCTTGCGGGTTCAATGAGATATCCCCAAATCCAACAGGGATAAAAACTCCTTCGGGTGAAATTACTTCGACGCTTACTGATGCATCAACTTTTCCAGGAGTCATTATTCGCAAGCGATGGCTTACCTGACTTGAACTTCCAAACTTGATTGGTAAGGAAGGAATAATCAATTCTTCAGCTGGTTGATTTAGAGGAGCTACAAAATCTCCGCCCACATTATTAAGTCCACGTACTCTCTCATCCAAGAGATAGCTTGTGACGCGACCGCTTCGAGTTTCCACTCGAAGAACGATGCGATCTGCGCCAGGATCTAATGAATCGATACGAATCACTCGTTCAGAAGATGGGTTTATCGTCACGGGCACAGTTTGGGTCGGACCGTTTTCTGAAAAGCTGGTGACATCAACAATCGCATCACTGAGTCCACTATTAATTAGTACCAACTTAGATTGGCTCGTGACATTCGCTGTTCCTCCGACAAACCAAGCGGTTCCATCATTGAGCGCGCATGTCAACGCAGCAGTCCACTTTCCTGAACGACTTTGAAGACCGATTGTGTTCGAGGGATTACCGTCAATCAAGATTGCGCCATTATTGAGAGTAAATGATCCCAGTGAGTTTCTTCGAAGATCCGCGTTGGGTTTAGAGACTTCTCTAATTGCAATGGACTTAGAAGGCAGAAGCGCGGTCGCTTTCGCATCGCTGATGGGGCCAGGGCAGGTTGTAGCGGGATACGAGAGAGTGATTTCAGTGGTTGAGGAAGTTTGTGGAAGTAAGTGGGCAACGTGAAGCACAATGATAAAAACAAGCAACGCAATAGAAGCTCTGGTCTCTTTCATGCGAGCTCCTCTTCTCGCATCTGGCTTCTTCGCCTACGGGCAGGAAGGGCCAGAACAATTAAGGTAACGAAAGCGATAATCTGTAATGAAATCCATCCCCGTCGCGCTGTAGCGTCATGGAAGATCACAAATTCACCTGGTTCAGATACAACAAATCGAGGAATTCCATTTTCAGTCTCCGTCGCAGGAACATAAGTGCCATTAAGAAGCATCTTCCAGCGTTGATCAAATTTTTCCGTAATGACAATCGTGCCGGTCGTGGTGAGTTCTCCTTCTGCTCCAATATCGCCACTCGGAAGAACTGAGTACAGCCCATCGCTTGATAAGAAGGAGATGTGACCTAGGGCTCCCGGAACTTTCCAGGAAATCCCTTCGTTAGTAGATGCTGCGCGCGAAAAACCACCAGCGCCATCAATTGTGCGCACCAAATCTTCATTCAGTGGTCGGGACATGAATAGATAACGAATTCCAAATTCAGCAAATACTTGGCTCGATGTTACGCCCGATCCCGAAACTAGATCGTTCACTGCTCGAGTCACGACAGGTGAGAGCCCTGTGATCACATCTGGTTCACCCAACATCAGATCCCGCTCACGTGCGATGAAGTATTTAAGTTTTCCATCATCATTTCTAAATACCAGAGTCTTATATCGATCAACAGTCTGCGCACTTGCGCTGAGGAACGCCGGTAGCGCGGATTCGCTCTTGGCTTGCAGAGGAGCTTTTGAACTTGATGAGAGCCACCAACCTGCGGATGCAATCACTGAAAAAGTCGCAAGAACGCTGGTAAGACCAAGCAAGATATGACGAAAATCTATATTTGATTCAGAGAGTGATGGCACATACTGATCCACCATGATTACTGCAGCGATGAGTGCAGTAATGGTTGGGATAACCATCAAGCTTCCTACCCATAGTTGTTCAGGCACAAAGCTTCCATGGCCGGAAACTTGTCGTGATCCCAAGAGAGCAGAAAATCCGATGAAGAAGATGGCAATCTCACCCAATCGCGCAGTTCTGCTAACAAAAATTGCAATCAAGGCAATCGCCAGAATTGGCGAAAGTATCCACAGTGGAGGTGCGCCAATCCCACCAGGATTACCAATGATGAGAGAGAGCACTTCTCCCCCACCCAAAGTAAGACCTGGGTCAAGCAAGATTCGCGACGGGTGCAGAATAAATTCAAGTGACCATGGCGCGCAGACGGCTATGGGAGTGGCAATCAGAACGATACGTCGTGCGTTCTTCCGATCGAAAATCTCTTTGGTCATCGGATTGGTCTGTGAGTTAAATGCGATGACATCAAAGATCACCAGAATGAACTGCCAGAGCACGATTGTCATAAAAGCTAGCGGTGAGAATGCGCAGACAATCGTTAATAACAGTGCAAGCCACCAAGTCTTGCGCCAACCCAAATTTTCTAATTGTTCAAGTCCAAAGAGCGCGCGAATCAACCATGGGCCAATAACGATCAACACAACAGTTCCCAGACGTCCACTATTAATTGCGCTCAGTGTTGTGGGCGAGAATGCATAAAGCAGCGCTGCAGCCAACGCCAAGAAATGAAGTTGGGTGAACTTGCGTGCCAACGAGTAGGCGCCCCATAGTGCAAGCGGTACTGCAGAAATAAAGAGCGCAGAAATCAAGAACGAGGAATTTGCAGCCGTCAGAAGTGATGCCAAGCCAATGAAGGCCACCCAGGGCGGAACATTTGCGCTTGAACCGAGACCAACTGTGTGCCAAGAATCGGAATACATACGTAGGAGATCGAGCGCGCTAGCTGGAGTTTCAGGAAGCGCACCTCCCACAATTGCACCAAATCGGCTCCGAGATGCAATCAAAGAGAGAATTACAACAAGTAGAGAGATGGAGAGTATTGGTCGCTTCGTGAGCCATCGAATCGGAGATGGCGCTCGCACCAAGTCAATGTCAGCGTTTTCGAGAGCTTCGTCGTTGAGATCAAGAGCCGATGAGGTTCGGACATCACCATCATCGTAGAGCGAACTACTGCGCCAAGCGCGAGTGATTGCGCCACGTGCGCGTTCGACTGCGAGTTGAAATTGCGAACCTCGGGGTGGAACAAATCGTGCAACCACTCGCGATGAGACCAAACGGCTCTTTCTACGCATCGCGCGCGCTCGAACGAGATCTTGGGGCTGCAACAAAAGCAGTGCTACGGCCGCAATTTCATCGAGCGCATAACCCGGCAATTTTGCGAGGAGATATCCAATTGCTCGGAAAATCGCAGCACCCAGTAGTTGTAGTGCAATTAATGGCGTGAGCCACCACGATGCATTTGCTAAGAGAACATATGCTGCATGGCGACGATCCAAGAGCAATGGGCGATGTAAGAAAGCGCCAGTTACATCAATACTTCGCCGCTCATTTGCCGCAGCTTCAGCATGAAAAGCAATTGCTTGCGGAACGACAATGACTGAGTGTCCTGCAGTATGTACTCGCCATCCAAAGTCCACATCATCACGGAAGAGTGAGAGCTCGGGATCAAATCCTCCGAGTTCTTCAAAGACATCGCGTCTAATCAAGGCACCAGCCGTGCTCACAGATAAAACTTCACTTACATTGTCATGTTGACCTTGATCTTGCTCGCGGAATTCCAAGCCTGTCCAACGCGCGCCATTGCCGGCAATACTCACTCCGACTTCAAGTAGGTGATTGCGATCATGCCAACCACGCAATTTTGGTCCAGCCATTGCAACGCTAGGACGCTGATCGACAGCCTCTAGTAATTCTCCCAGAGCATTCGCAGCCGGAGCACAGTCGTCATGAATTAACCAGATCCATTCGATGGCACCATCTGGAGCAGCTTTGAGTTTGGAACTGGCCAGTGCCTCTTGTACTGCTGCACCGAAACCTGTTTCCCGCGCAGTTGAGATTGTTGTAATGCCAGCGCTCTTGAGTAGTCGCATCGAACTATCAGTCGATCCTGTATCGATTGCAATTACTTGGTTAATTTCGCGACGTTGTTTTGCCAGCGATGCGACGACTTCTGGAAGCCAGAGTGCGCCATCGTGTGACACGACTACTGCGGTAACAAAGTGTTGCTGTGAAGTCGGCATCTCACCGCCTCTTACTTAAATTAATCGTCGATTTGTTTAAAGACGATGCGTTAAAGAAATTAAGTTGTGAATCGAGAAACGTAATCTCTCGAAGAGATTTACGCTGGACGGCGCTTGAGGCGACGACGTTCGCGCTCTGAGAGTCCGCCCCAGATTCCAAAACGTTCATCATGAGCCAGAGCGTATTCAAGACACTCTTGTCTGACCTCACAGGAGAGACAGACGCGCTTAG
>CAYSGG010000045.1:0-6509 GCA_964430775.1 uncultured Clavibacter sp.
ACTTTGCACTTGTCGCAAATCTTCTTCACGCTCGGTTTTACCTTCACGATCAGACTCCCTTGTTCCGTTTACTTAACTACTAATTACTTCGTACTTGTTACTTGTACCGGTAAATGATCCGACCTCGTGTGAGGTCGTATGGACTGAGTTCTACAATCACACGGTCTTCCGGCAAGATGCGGATGTAGTTCTGTCGCATCTTCCCGCTGATATGTGCGAGAACTTTGTGTCCATTGGTGAGCTCGACGCGGAACATTGCGTTCGGTAAAGCCTCAGCTACAGTGCCTTCGATTTCGATCGCACCGTCTTTTTTCGCCAAGCTTTTACCTCTTTTGTTTGCTTCGAACCCTCATTTGGGCAGAGGGCGAGTTTATGAGAGGGGGTTAGAAAAGGGAAATTCGCTGGTGAGGGCCTACAGCCCGACAACCTGGATTACTCCGAGGGCAAATCCCCCGCATAAAACCCAGGCAGAGAGCCCGACCACCAGGGGTCTGGCGCCCAGAGCTTTGATGGAGGCCCACTTCACGCCCAGGCCCATTCCAAAGAGGCCCAGAGATAAGAAGATCTTGGAGAGCTCTTTTCCGCCAGTGACGACGGATTCTGGAAGCGAAAGAGCATTAACAATCAACGCGCAGACCACGAATCCGATGACGAAGGTAGGTGTTGCGGTGCGAAGTGATTTCTTTCCTGGATTTTTGGAAGCTAAGAAGAGAATAAGAGGAATCAGCATCACAACGCGAGTCAATTTCACAATGACGGCAGAATCGAGAGCTTCGGGGCTCATCACTGATGCCGTTGCAATAACTTGTCCAACGTCGTGAACGGCTGCACCGATCCAGGCTCCTGCTGTGGCATCACTTAAAGAGAAGAGTGTGGCAAGCACGGGGATTACAAAGACTGAGAGAGTTCCACAGAGTGCGACAAGCGCTACGGCGTATGAGACATCGCGTTCTTCGCTTTTGCGAGTCGAACTAATTGCTGCGATGGCAGTAGCTCCACAAATTGCAAACCCACCTGCAATAAAAGTCGAGAGTGAATCACTGAGACCGGCTTTCTTGCTAGCGTAACGGAGTCCTAAGAAGACTCCAGTGACAATAATGATGACCGCAAAAAGTCCTCGTGGTCCTACTTCGATGAACTTATCAATCGAAATCTGAAATCCGAGAAGTACAACTCCCAATCGAAGACACTTTCGTGCGGCAAACGTTGCCGCTTGTTTACCTTCTGATGGCCAACCACCTGCGTTGACGACGATCAGGCCAAGCACCATAGATAAGAAGAGCGGCGATATTGCACCTTCAAATTTATTTACTCCATACGCAAGTGCCACACCGATTGCGATAATCGAGAAGTACTTAAGGTTTGTGGCAGTGAGCTTCATGAGAAGTTTGGTAGCCCCAACTTCGCACTCCACGCATTTAGATCATTCAGAACTGGCTCTGCGATGTTTATTGCGCCATCGCCTAAAGAGTTGGGGTGAACTCGCTTGCTTCCAGGAATTCGCCCGCCGGTTGCAGTAATACTCGCTGCAATTGCATTGAAGTCCTCGTATGCGGCTGAATCCCCCAGGTCACTCGGATCGATCGTGATAACAGTGTGAGAGATTGATTGTGGCTTGGTGTCATCATCAGGGTTGAACATATCCGGGACATTTCGTGACAACGCACCACCACTCAATCCTGCCGAAAGAGATTCGACCATCAGGCCGAGGGCAAATCCTTTTGCGCCACCTAAGGGAGCAAGCATTCCCATCAACGCTTCTTTAGCGTCAGTGATTGCTTCACCTTGTGCATTGACAGCCCAACCTTCTGGGATTGAACCGCCGGCTTTCGCCGCCGAGGCGATTTTTCCACGTGCGACTGCAGAAGTTGAGAGATCGATAATCATTGGTGGTTGAGAAGGGATTCCTGATGCAATCGGACTAGTTGAAAGTAATGGCGCGTTTCCACCGACCGCAGGCATAACTGCCGGACCATTAGTAAAAATCATTGCAATCTGTCCAGCATCAAGTGCTGGATAGAGATACACGCCCAGTGCGCCACAGTGACTCGAGTTTTTTACTGAGACTAATGAGATTCCAAACTCTTTTGCTTTAACAACGCCAAGTTCAGCAGCGTTCCATACTTGCCAATGACCTAAACCATCTTGACCATCAAGACTTGTGATTGCACCACGTTCTGAGATAGTTGTGAGTTCGGCTTCGCCATTAACGCCGCCCATTGTTATACGTTGGAGATAAAAAGGAAGACGCATCAATCCATGGCTGGGATTTCCCCAGACATCTGATGTGACGATAGCGCGTGCTGTCTTTGCGGCATGTGATTCTGGGACTCCCGCAGCAACCAACATAGATGTTGCATGTGTAAGTGCATCTTTGATGGAAGTAGACATTACTTCGCCTGCTTTACTGCACCGACGGCATATTGTTGAGCTTCACCCGTGAGAGCAGCTCGAATTTCACTCACTAAAACTCTATTAATTGCAGCCTGACTTTCATGCGTGATTCCTGCAATATGGGGCGCCAGGACCACATTGGCAATATCAGTAAAGCGCTTATCTTGTGGTGGCTCTTGAGCGCGTACATCAAGGCCTGCTCCGGCAATCACGCCACTCTTCAATGCGCTCTCTAGATCTGCTTCGTTAATGACTTCTCCGCGACCGACGTTGATGAGCAGTGCGCTCTTCTTCATCGTAGAGAGCAATTGAGCGTTGATGATCTCTTTAGTTTCTGGAGTGGATGGAAGGTGTACTGAAATGACATCTGATTGGGCAACTACATCATTGATAGAAGCCATTGTGGCGTTGATGGATGCTAAATATTCATTTGTGGGCTTTGCAAATGGATCGTAAGCAAGCACTGAAACTCTAAATCCCTTAAGTAACTCTGCAGTGGCGCGGGCTGTGGCGCCGAAACCAAGAAGTCCCCACGTTTTGCCGGAGATCTCACTACCTGCCTTGCGATTCCACTCACCGGCTCGAGTGCTGGAATCAAGTTCAATCAATTTTCGTGACAAAGCGAGAGCCATAGCTAACGTCTCTTCACCAACGGCGGTGGCATTTATTCCTAATGCGGCCGAAACGATGACTCCGTTGTCATCTGCCGCTTTGATATCGATATTGTCGAGGCCTACTCCAGCACGTGCAATGATCTTGAGTTGAGGAGCAGCTTCGATGATCTCGCGTGTTACCTGAGTTCTGTTACGTACAACAAGTGCAGTAGCACCCGCCAACTTCGCCTTTAACTCCTCTGTCTTACTCCAAAGGTCTGGTTCGCGAACAATCGGAAAAGAATCAGCAAGCGCTTCAAAGTCTGCGCTCCACACATCTTCACTAATTACGATCACGAACCAGTCCTTTCTGGAATTTGGTTAATCGAGTTGAGGATTTATGCGCTGATGTACAACTTGGTAAAGGTGTACTCGCGATGGCCTAGGGCCTCAGCCGCACAAAGTCGGCCATTGACGGTGCGTTCGATGACATCCATCATCATGTCGCCAGCCTTGGTCAGGTTGTATTCCTGACGCAATAAACCAGAGACATCAAGATCAATGTGCTCGCGCATCGATGCAGCAGTCTTCTTATTTGCAGTGAGCTTCAAAACTGGCTCAATTGGATTGCCGATGACATTTCCTTGTCCGGTTGGGAACAAGTGAATGACGGCGCCAGCCGCTGCCATCAGAGTTACGCACTCTGCTGCAGCAGATGAAGTGTCCATGAAGTAGAGACCCTGCTTCTTGCGATCTGGAGCTTCCGCTGGAGCAAGAACTCCTACAACTGGAACTGAACCAGTCTTGGCGATATTGCCAAGCGCCTTCTCTTCAATAGTTGTGAGACCACCGGCGATATTTCCTTGTGTTGGTTGTGAACCTAGCAAGTTAGCGCCAGTTGACTCGATGACTTTGATGTAATTGTCATAAGTTTTCTGGAAGAGATCGCGGCATGCATCATCAATGCAGCGTTCTGCGATGAGATGTTCTCCACCGGTGAGTTCTGATGTCTCGCCAAAGAAAACGGTTCCACCAGCAGCAACCCAACGATCGACTGCTTCAGATGTTGTTGGACATGAACCAAGACCGGAAGTGGTATCTGATTCGCCGCACTTAATCGACATGATCAAATCGCCTTCAGTTGCAGGTTCACGTGTAATTTCAGATGCATCTTGCAAGAAGACTTGAGCAACTCGCGCTGCATCTGCAATTACTTGAAGATCACCTTTACCTTCAATAGAGAAGGAAGCGACAGGCTTACCTGATTTTGCGATACCGGCAGCTACGCGCTCAGTCCACTTTGGCTCAATTCCGATGACCACGACTGCAGCTACATTGCCATTAAGGCCTGTGCCGATCAGTGTGCGGAAAGTTAGTTCTAGATCTTCGCCGAATTGCAAACGTCCATATCCATGAGGCAGCGCGAGAGTACCTGGCACTACTTTTGCGACCGCTTCAGCGGCAGCGTTGGAGAGGTCATCGACCGGCAAGATAATGACGTGATTACGGATACCCATCGACCCATCAGGGCGACGGTATCCGGTTAAGCGCGGCTTGCTTCCCATCGATAACTCCTCATGTTGTGTGTATGTACGTAATCGCCTTTTTTGATCGGCTGTGATGCGATGCCGACCTTAATTCCATATTTAATGATTGCTTCACCTTCTGCATGATCTCGCAACGCAAATTTATGCCCGAGTGGGATTGCGTGATTGAGAACAGCGGTGTGCTTTGTTTGCTCTTTCACCGATAGTCCTTGCAGTGTGCCAGGTTGCAAATCATCATTTGCAACGGCAACTGAATCGCCATCATGGTGAAGGAGGAAATCAGGCACTTGTGCCATATCTATTTCCTTTCCATCTCTCGATTACCAAATATCCCCATCAACGTCGTGCTCCTGCGAGGTACGCATCGAGCTCTGCCTTGGTAGGAATTCCACTCTGTCCATCGAGCGCGCGACATGAAAGTCCCGCCACGATATTTGCTATCTGCACTGATTCTTCAATCGGTTTATTCCACACTTGAGTCGCAACGAGTGCGCCATGAAAGACGTCTCCAGCGCCAAGGGTGCTAATAATCTCTGTGGTAATTGCAGGAACGATTCCGGAATTAACTCCGTCGGAGTAAACGCTTCCTTCTCCCCCTTTAGAGATAACCACAAGATTCTTGTCTCGAGCAGCGGTAGAAACATCAGTTGTGATGTTCTCTGATGGTGCATACAAGTCATAGTCAGCCGAGTTCAAACCGGGCGCCGCGTATCCAATATCAATAGAAAGCTTTGAGCTTCCGCCGCGAGAGATTCCCCATTCTTTAATCGCCTGCATGCCGAATTGATCGACATGAATCCAGGGATAATCCTTGATATTGGCTGGCTTTGAGGGCAGATGATCATGAGGCTGGACCATGATGGCGCGAGTCTGTTCGCTCTTTGACACCACGATTGTTCCAATAGCAGTTCTGATTGATGAGTCGACAATGACATTGCGAGTATCGATGCCTTCGCGTTTCAAAGTATCAAAGATAAAGCGGCCAGCCTCGTCATCGCCAATTACGCACGAAAGAGCGACATCAACTCCGAGACGCGCCAAAGCAACGGCGGCAGTTGTTGCAGGCCCACCGACAGCGCGAACAGAATCTATTGCGATTACGCGCTCATTTGCTGAAGGGTATTTCTCAACTAAGACAATGGTGTCAACAGTTGCAATACCGACCGAGAGAACTTGGGCCATCACTCATTCGGCTTTCGAAGATACTTAAACCAGGCATCTCGAGCATTGTGAATATGCTGGATGATCATCAATCGTGCAGCAATTGGATCACGTCGCTCGATCGCTTCAAGAATTACTCCATGTTCGTGCTCGGAAGCATCTACACGTCCAGGCAATTTGAGGGTGTTATCCATTGAGTTGAACATGATTTCTTGCAGAGTGCCAAGTGTTTGATTGAGGAAGTGGTTCTGTGCGCTCTTCACAATAGTTAGGTGAAAGTGCATATCAAGCTTGCGCACCTTCTCGAAATCAATCGGATCCTCAGCGATTGCTTCATTTAACGCTTGCGCAGCATCTTTCATCTCTTGCAACTGTTCTTGAGTACGACGCTCGGCCGCCCATTCAACAGCTGGAGCTTCGAGAATCTCGCGCATCTGGAAGAGCTCTTCGATCCTATGTTGAGCCGCCTTAAGGGAGTCGCGTAACTTCTCGCCCTCTTCCTCGTCAAGAACGAAAATTCCGATTCCATGCTTCACGACAAGTCGGCCCTGGACTTGCAGAATCTGGATCGCCTCTCGCAGTGATGGGCGGCTAATGCCCAATATCTTCGCTAATTCACGCTCGGATTCGAGGCGATCTCCCGCCTTGAGGCCTTCACTTTCGATGTGATCTAACAACAACCGCGCCTGATGTTGGAGGCGAGGAGGGTTGTTAATTATTGGCGTGCTCATTAGCCCTTGACCGCTCCCGCAGTTAAGCCAGCGATGAATGAACGTTGCATCAACAAGTACATCGCAACCATCGGTATCGAGGC
>CAYSGG010000046.1:0-6346 GCA_964430775.1 uncultured Clavibacter sp.
AAACTCTAGGTTGAAAACTTGCCTGACATCCACCTCCCTTAGGTATTCCAGTTTTTGCAAAAAAGCTCAGAAATGAGTTGGGACTGTAGTCATCCAAGACCCCTGCAGGAGTCTTAAGCCAATTCAATCTCGAACCTTGGTACTGAGGCAGCGTTGGATTACCTATCGCTTCACCTGAGACCATTGGCTGACCTTCTGAAAACCAGCAGGGAAGAAGCGCATATCCATTGACAGTTGAGTAATTGGGAACCTGGTAGTACTGCACGGCGTGAGTGAATTCGTGTACGAAATTGCTATGGAAGGTATTAGCGTTGTATTTCTCTCTGACCGGAATTCCTAAAAATAATTGGCCAGTTCCTTGGAAAGTACCACCAAAAGAACCGCAAGTTTCTAGACTTATGCAGTTGGCAGCTAATTGCTCTGGTTTGAACCATGAACCATTGAGACTACGCATCTGTTCCTGAGCCCACGCTAGATCTTTGAAATTGAATAGATAAACCTTGGTGATACTCGGCTGTCTAAAACCGCTCCAAAGTTGGGAAGCCTTGCTCAGAAACTCTACGGGATCAGATACACCCTTTGGAAGAGTTGTATTCGGCCCGAATGCAATTTTGAAGCTCGAGAGAACTAGCCCTTGACTAGAATTTTTTTGAATTTCGGGCCAAACTTGAGGAGCAACATTCTGAGTGTTTTTGAGTAGGTTTGAAAAGGCCAAAGGTTCAGACACGTCCAAGCCACTCGAGGTAGACGGCGTTGGGAGTGGACTTTGCGTCGGTGAAGGAGTGGGCGTCGGCGATGGAGAGGGAGTGGGAGTCTGTGATAGGTAAGGAAAAGGAGAAGGCGTCGATTTCTTAACCACTACACCCTTACTCCAAACCAACCTCTTTCCAGACTTGATACATGTGAACTTCTTACCAAGATAAGTTTTAGTAGTGCCCTGTTTTGAGCAGGCCAATCCCACCTTTGGAGGGGTAGCAGAATTTGCGGGAATGAGAGAAATAGTGAGCAAAAGGGAGAGCCCAACCAACCCTCTTTTCATGGATTAAAGGTTAATTCAAGACTTAAGAATTTGAAGAGGTTTGGCAGTCAATTCTGCCTAAGTCTGACTATATGCTTCTCAAGTTCCGAAGGTCAGACCAATTGACTTCAGTGGGTCCTTAGTCGAGAAAAATGAGTAGACGTGGCACAGGTGCGTAGCACGCTCAATCAAAACCCTCAGCGCCCATCAGCCATTAGCAAGAACAATGAATACGACCTGCCACCAATATAATTTTAGTTATGTCGCAAATATCTCGCAGGCTGCTTTTTCTGTTGCTAGGAACATTAATTCCAGGAGCCATAAATCAAACAGCGAATGCGGCCAAAAAAAAGAAGCCATCTCCGACTCCCACTCCGAAAAAGAAGAAGCCATCTCCGACTCCTACTCCCGCGAAGAGTAGTAAGGCAGCACCGTCCACTTCTCCGTCTCCGAGCAAAACACTAGAGGGATTTGTAATCGCGAAAAGTACCGATCTCACACTCCGACAGACGAAGGTGTTCTTTCTGAAGGACTCATTCGGCATCTCAACGGGATATTCGCTAACGAGAACTTCGAGAGGTGTTGTTGCCTTTGATGTCAGGTGCACACATAACGGAGTTCCCAGTAGTTTGAGTGGTACTCAATTGAAATGCCCGGCACACGGTTCGATTTTTGATCCAGAAACGGGAGCCGTTATTCGTGGTCCCGCGCTTGATCCACTAAAAAGCTATCGCACGATTGAAGAGAACGGCGAGATTCGGATCCTTATTTCTTGATTTTGTAACCTACAGGGCACTTTGGATTAGTGCCTGTAACTCTTATTGTCTTTCCATTCTTCACGCAGGTGATTGTTTTTTTCTTGCTTGAAGTCACTTTCGCAGATGGCGAAGCACTTGGAGTTGGACTTGCGCTCGCACTTGGAGAACTAGATGGCGATGGCGCAACCATCTCTGCAGCACTCATAGATGGAGAAGCTGAAGGTGATGCGACTGCACTGGCAGATGGTGACGCAGTAACAGCAGCAGCTGGCGCAGCGGTTGGTAGCAAACTCATGTCGTAGGAGACGTTTCCAAGCGCATCTTTAACATTCTTGGGGAAATTATCTGGAAGTGGAGTTTCGGATAGATGTTTCATTACGGAGAGAACTTCTGGTCGGAAGTTTGGAAAAACCTGCTCTGCTCCTTGAGCAGTGATTCCTGCTCGGCGTGTGAGAATCTCAGTGAGGAGACTTCGATAATCGGCAGTTACAACAAGATCGCCATCCTTGAGCTGTTTATCGTCAAGACCAGGGAATCGTCCGTGAATCTTTCCGCCATTAACGCCTCCGCCTGCAACAAAGGTACTCGTGCCCCATCCATGCTCTGTTCCGGTGGATTGGTTCTCACTGACTCTTCGTCCAAACTCCGTAACGGTGACAACCGTTACGCGTGACCAGAGAACTCCGAGATCTTCGCGGAATGATGCGATTGATCCGCCAAGATCAGCAAGGTAGGAAGTCAGCCATCCATTTTCAAGATTTCCCATATTTGCATGCATATCCCAATCACCTTGGAACTCAACATCGACGGCGCGAACACCAATGCCAGCTTTCAATAGTGCGGCAACATCGCGAAGTCTTTGACCGGTTCCTGTGCTGGGGTATGTGACAGCTGTTCTTTGGGCGCCGGCCCTAGCAATTTGATCGAGAGCTTGAATAGTGGACTTTGCCTGAGTTGCCCAAACGTTTGTCCATCGACCATGAGTCTCATCAATAAATCCAGCTAAATCCTCTGCTTTATATCCGTACACCGAATCCAACCTAAAGTTATCAATTGCATTCAGATTAATTGGCGCTGCTTTACCGCCTACGAGTTGTTTCGTAGTGGAACCAATTCCAACTGATTGAACTACGGACCCACTGCCAGTTACATCCAAGAATCGTGCCATCCAACCGCTTCGCTTGTCTTTTTCACCATAAGCGGCATAGGCAACATCGGAGATTTCATCAAAGTGGCTGCGCGAATGTGTCGGGGCGCCAATCGTGTTAACAATGGCTAGTTCTTTCGCTTGCCATAATGGCATCAATTTCTTTAAGGCTGGGTGAAGGCCAAAATCGCGATCTAATTGAAGAAGGCTGGCATTCGGAATGTAGATCTGGCCACGCGCCTTACGCATCATGTTTTCGTCAGTGGGGACAACGGCGCTGAGGCCATCAAAGCCACCGCGAAGCACGATGGTTACCACTACATCTGGAACTTCGGTGGTTGATGCAGCAAATGTGTATCTGATTCCATTTGCAGAAAGGATTGTCATTCCGCCAAAGAGAGCCACGCCACGTAAGAACTGCCGACGGGTAAAACCATCGCGTCCTTCAGGGCAACGTTCTATCGCTTCTTCTGTAATCATCGCAGACTCCAAACTGGTAGTTGGAAAATCAATCGCGCAATTAGCGCTGAAATATCACGATATGAGTTGTTGAGATCGGGGTTGGACCCGTAGACCTTTGTAACTGCATTTTTTACTGAGACTCGATCCGCACTACCCAATTCTTTGAAGAGAAGGAGTTGAGAAATTTGATCGATCTGTCTATCTAAATTTGTCTCTCGATTGGGTAACAGAGTCTCCCAGGCGGGTTGGTTCCATGTGTTGCCTTGTACAAAGTTTCCGTACACATTCCATCGTGTGACTTGGTAACTTGCGTTAACCCAACTGGAAGCAACATCGGGATAGCCATCAGGAAATGGCCAGGACAGGGGCGCGTGTCCCATTCTTGCTAACTCGTTGGCAACAATCGCTGGAAAAGTAAATTCCCTGGTGATTCCAGTCCACTTTTGTACTCTTGTAAAGTTCGGCCAAACATCTAACGATCGAGCAACAGAGATGTAATCCTCGCCAGGCCGCTTTAATTTTGTTCCGATAGCGTTCTTAAAATCCGAATGTTTGTAGACTGCTTGCAATGTAGCTTTGATGTCGCCGCCGCTTGATGTGTAAGAAGCAGCAATATCGCTAATAAATTTTTGTGAGGGAACATCTTCGACGAAGCGTCGCCCTAACTTTAAAGCTATTGTTTTGGCGGTCTCAGGATGAGAGGCCAAGTAATTCAAAAGGGATGTAATTGCAGGTAGGACCTGATGAATTGAATTGACTGTTCTCTGCCACCCCATAATTTTGAATGTGCCAAAGTTCTGTCTTTGCTCTTGTAGCATCGATGCAAAAGGAATGCCGTCAGTAAGTAAATTACCTTTAGGGAATGGTCGTGGACCTCTTTGATACCAACGCTCAGGCCATTTAACTCGTAGACCCGAAAACAACTTAGAAGCATCAATAATGTCCGCTTGGGTGTAACCAGATTTTGGCGTTACTGTGTGAAGTTCCAACAACTCGCGACCATAATTTTCGTTAGGAAGCTCTTTAGTACTTAGCTCACCATCAAGATAGACAATCATCGCCGGATGAAGTGCGGTTGCTTGCAGTAAGTCTTCGAATTTGCCTAGGGGATATTGGCGAATTACCCGCTTATTCCAATCGTTAGTGTGCCAATCAAGATGCCCGTCTTTGGTGTCATCTCCAAGCGTCGTGATATTGAAGTGGTCATGCCAAAATTCGACCATCATTTCAAATACTTGACGTTTCGAATGTGCTTGCCGAATTAATGTGTAAAGATGTAAGACGCGACCTGACATATGGTTTGAATTGAATATTTGACCCTTAGTGATGTCGCCTTCGGATTCTGCCAAGGGCCATAGGAAATTCATGTCTTTATGGATGTAATTGAAGATATCCCACTTGGCGAGATAAGCATCCACTTCACTGTCGGAAATAGACAAATGATCTAGCTGCTCTGAGAACCAAGCATCGGCACCCATCTTGGTAACTTCTGCTACCAAGTCTTTTGTCGGTCCATATGTAAATCTCTGAAGAAGATGAATGATGGGATCACTCGATGGCGCTGTAGCGCCTGAGGCCCACCTCGATTGCATGGCAGAAGGTTACATCAGGGGTTTCGAGTAATCGATACTTGATCAAAGTCGCCATGGGCCGTTACTTCAATAGTTATACCTTCATAGGTGACTTTGTCTCCCTCATGCAGCAAAACGTCTGTTCCTGGAGTTGCGTAACACGAGTAAGTTTCGGTAGGTCTTCCACTCGGAGAAATTGCTTTGAAGTATTCATCTTCATGTCCCAAAGCGGAGTCATAGATGTATGCAAAGACGCCATTTCGCTCAGTGAAGGTTGTGCACGAGAATTTCGTTTCTCTGCGAGACTCTAATACCAATGCCTTCTTCTCCGATAGAGGAATGACTGCAAGTTTGATTCCTTGAGTTTTATTATCAGAAAGTGGAATCAGAGTGACATCTAGTTTGGAAAGATTAGCTGCCGTTCGGCAATAGACTCGAGAATCGGGCATCCAACCGACTAGAAATCTGATCCAGCCACCCAATTCACGGGCACCTTCTGTACTGCCTTGAATAAAGTAAGTATGAAGTGGCGTAGCAACTCTTGACCCACCAAATTTACCTACACCTACACCGACCATGTAGTGATACATCCACCAGGACCAAAAATTACGTCCTGATCGAGGCTCTTCTTGGAATGTGCTAGGGATAGAAAAGAGTTCTATTCTGGTTCCTTCACCCGTGACGTAATTCCTGACAACTTCAAAACCAATATTGCCCTTGATGCCGTATTCAATGATTTTCTGTCCCGCAGGAAGAATGAATTGAACACCTTGAATTCCGGTGAAGTCCACATACTTATCCGATTCGGAAATCGCTCGTTGCCAGACACTGTGCTGAGCAGCAGATGAAAATCCTCTGTTATCAGAGACAGGAATTGCGTAATCTTGTGAGAGTCCTGGAAGTCTTATCCACTTGTCTTGGACTTGCCATTCGATTTTAAATTGTCCCTCACTAGTGCTTTCGGCCCAATCGGATGCGAAAGTCATCTCTTCGCGAGCACGGGTCATAAAATTCGCTTCGCCAGGTAAATC
The DNA here is from genome assembly GCA_964430775.1 of uncultured Clavibacter sp. GTDB lineage: Bacteria > Actinomycetota > Actinomycetes > Nanopelagicales > Nanopelagicaceae > MAG-120802. The sequence continues at coordinate 5,988 of CAYSGG010000046.1, forward strand.
AGAAAAATCAATGGGAATCAGAGCCCACTTAACAACACCTTTTGACTGATGCAAAGGCGTGGGGGCAGGAAATCCAGACTTCGTTCCATCGGTGCCTGGCTGTTTAATTTTGCATAGCTCGATATTTTCGCTTGGCAAACTTGGTGATTTATATGTGACAAAGGAGGTTTTCTGCTTATTTCTTGTTGTAGTGGGACTTGCACTCGCACTCGCACTAGGAGAAGGCATTGGCGATGGAGATACCGATGGTGCAGGGGTTGGCAATGCAGTGGGGGACTGGGTTGGCGTTGGTGTCGGCGTTGATGGCGATCCGGGCGCTGCTTTCTTAACAAGGACGCCTTTATTCCAAATCAACTTCT
>CAYSGG010000047.1:0-6331 GCA_964430775.1 uncultured Clavibacter sp.
GCGTGATGCGCTCTGGTCGGATGCTCATGGTGAGTGCGGAGCCAAAAACTTTCTTTGCGTGTTCTCCGCTGACAATATTTGCAGCGCCAAGGAATCCGGCGACGAACTTGGTGGCGGGTTTGTTATAGACCTCTTCAGGGGTGCCGATCTGTTCGATTTTTCCTTCATTAAAGACCACGATGCGATCGCTCATGCGCATCGCTTCTTCTTGATCATGCGTGACAAAGACGAAGGTGATTCCGGCTTCGCGTTGGATGCGCTTGAGTTCTGATTGCATCTCTTCACGGAGTTGGCGATCGAGTGCACCGAGTGGTTCATCGAGAAGAAGAACTCGGGGACGGAGAACAAGTGAGCGAGCAAGTGCGATGCGCTGGCGCTGTCCGCCTGAGAGTTGATGCGGTAGGCGCTGAGAGACATGCTCGAGTTTTACCGATGCGATTGCTTCGAGCGCTTGCTTTGCGCGTTCTGGTTTCGGAACTTTACGGTTGCGTAATCCATATTCAACGTTTTCTTGGATTGTCATATGAGGAAAGAGCGCGTAATCCTGAAAGACGGTGTTGACGTCGCGATCAAATGGTGGAAGGTGAGTGATCTCCTCACCGCTTAAGGTGATGCTGCCGGCATCTGCATCTTCGAAACCTGCGATCAACCTGAGAACTGTCGTTTTGCCAGAGCCGGAGGGACCAAGAAGGGTGATGAATTCGCCGGCTTCGATCTGGAGCGATACCCCATCGACTGCCCGGACCTGTCCGAAAGATTTCGCCAAGTCCTTTACTTCAATCAGTGCCACCCCTAAACCCTAGGGCTGGCCTGAGGATTCAGGTAGCACCTCGGGGTAACTTTTTAGTTACTTCAAGCGTGGGAAGGTGGGACTGGCAGAGGATGGAAAGTTCAGCCGTCGATTTTTTGTCGCCAAGCAGTAAAGCTTCGCAACGAGCCGCTCTTGGGCAGCCTTAGCCACGGATAAGGATGGACTTCAGCGAATTTCTTGTATTTGCGGAATGACGGTACTGGCGCGAATGTGACTGCAACATCGTTGCTTTCCGTAAAAGCAACAGGATCACCGAGAAAAACTTGGAGTTCTCGGCGTGATCCGAGGTCTTTGAGGGTTTGTAAGTAGAAACCGATTCTTCGAGAACTGAGTTGTAGTTTTTGCAGCGCACCTTCGTTGAAGATAAATACTGCAGGAAGTTCAGGATGTGCACTTAGGGCAGCATCGTCATCCCCTAGTGAATCAATTGTGAGTAGCACGTATTCAGGTGTACGAAGTTTGATGGCGGAGGTAGGTCCTGTAGTCCTCTTGAGATCGGGATCAGTATCAAGAAGCGGATCGCGTTGTAATGGGTGCGGAGAAATCTCTTCTGGAAATTCTTGAATTGGGCAGTTCTTCTTGAGAGGACACTTGTTACACAGTCCAGGTGCGCGTTTTTCAACCTGCCAACGTGCAAATCCATATGGCTTTCCGGTTCCGGCACCAACCGTCCATTGCCATCCAAGGAGATTAGCTGCGCGTGAACCATCGATGAGTTCGCGATGCATCCGTTCTTGGCCATGGAGCCAACCTTTGTTATTTCGAACAGTCCAATGCGAAGCCAGCCACATGCGAGTCTGATTGACCAGCCAGCCATCGCTTTCTAATTCGGAGACCACTTGATCGATACAGAACATCTCGCGATTCCAACCGTTGCCTTCGCTATTCCAATTCGCTTCAAAACGTAGGTTGTCAAAGAGTCGAGTACCAAGACGTGCATAGAGATGGCGGGCATATTCCTGCCAATAAAGCTCGTCGCGGAATTTCTCACGATCTTTAGCAGGGGCGGCTTTAACAGCGTCCCATACTTGTTGGAGAGTAAGAATGTTGTGGCGAATATATGGGGAAAGCACGCTTGCTCCGCGTCTCTCTTTTGGAAAGACCTCTGAACGCAGATTGGCGTAGTGCGTAATATCTACATTAGCGAGCGCTTGATCTGCTGCGGTTTGCCCACCAGTAATGGTGCTTAACCCAGGTTCGCCTGAATAGAGACCGCCAAAATCACGCTGAATAATCTCGAGCGGATCAGCATCGAGGTTGAGTGGTTTAAGGGTCATTAAGGAATGCGTTTTTTACTTTAACTCAGCAAGTTTGTCAGCAACTTGTTTAGCTGATGGGTTGGTCATTGCGGTGCCATCGGAGAAGACCAGGGTGGGGACTGTGCGATTTCCACCATTTACTTTTTCGACGATTTCAGCGGTGCCAGGAGCTTCTTCGATATTGATTTCATCGAAGGTGATTCCCATATCGGCGAGCTGGGACTTAAGCCTCTTGCAATAACCGCACCACGTAGTGGAATACATAACGAATGACATGGTGTCAGTCTATTGGTGTTTACAGTTTTATGAGTTCGCCGTGGAGTAGCTCTTGTTTAGGCGCACCTTGAAGGATATGTACTTTAGCTTCACCGTGGACTAACCAATTCTCTTCACCGCTTCTTTGCACGAGGGCGGTGAGTTCATCAATTCCTAGCAAGACTGTGTCTTCGGGTGCGTGCATCATGACTTTTGCCGCGCTGTCTGGGATCCATCTAAAGAACTTGTCGAAGTGTGGGATGACGCGCAAGTTAGGGAGCAGGCTCAGACCCGGAGTTGCGCCGCGTTTTGTAAATCTGAAGTTTGGAATTTCGGTGCACATTGCCATGGCCCCAGCGCTACAACCTGCGAGTGATGCGCCGCTCTGCCAATTGGCGACAATTGCATCCCAGACTGGGGTGTTAATGAGGGTTGTTGCGAGGTAATGCGGATCTCCGCCCGACATATACATCAGGGCTGAGTTCTCTATTTGATCTACAAATGCTGGATTGAAGGCATCATCACGAGTGAATATCGGCAAGAAGTGTGGTTCGACATCTAGTAAAGCGGCTTGTCTATTTCCCAGTTCTTCCCAATACTTCAAACGATCAGCGCTCTCTTGACCGGCAGCTGTTGGGATCTGTACATACTTTGCAACTTTGCCATTTTTGATGCCGTCATTGATGAGTGATTTTTCAAAGTCAGCCATGATCGGCAGGAATTCACCAGAACCGACAAGAGCGATTGAGCCGCGCATGAAATCAGTCTAAAGGGAGAGAATGAGAATTGTTACGCCCAAAATAATCAGGACTACAGCGGCTAGAACAGAACCTCGTGTTCCCAATCTTTGCGGCAGACCTTTGATGCCGCTTACGTGATCTTCTTTCATATCTTTGAGGACATTGATGAAATGTGCAGCCATTCCTAAGAGTGCGCCACCGAGCCACATCCATAGTGGCGGAGTTATATCTTTTGAAATCGCGATTGAAGATGGCAAGGCTGCGAAGGCGATCGCAAATGGTAGAGGTGAAAGTGCAGAGAATTTAAAGTAGAAGTTATAAGCAACTCCGCATGCGATTCCGAGCATGTAGACCAAACCGCCTTTGATTCCCAGCGGGCCAAGTAGGTTTGCAACAAATGAGAATGGCACCATCACGCGTAACCACTTCTCTAGATATTGCTTAGTAATAAGTCCTGAAACAAGTGGCTTGTTGGTGCGCTGATGGCGGAGATCATCATCAAAGTCGTAGAGATCGTTGCTCCAACCCACCACGAGTTGGCCAGTAAATACTCCAAATGCGATGACGTAGGCCGGGCCTTCCCACCAGTAATAAAGGGCGAAACCAAAAGCAATCGATGTGACAATCAGGGTTGGTCCGAAGTGCGACGCTTTGAGAAGTCCTCGGAGTTTTGTCATGGAGGCAATCTAGCCCTTGGTGCTTACTCCTGGATCGGAATGATTACCTCGTTGTGGCGCATAAATCCTGGTTTCCAAGGTGGATCAAAGCGAGCGATGCGCATCGGGCCTGCAGGTTTGAGTTGTGCAGCCGTCATTGCGGCACGTAACTCTTCTTCTTTCTCGTGAACTTTCGACTCGGTCGTCATTCCACTAAATCCAAGTGCAGCAGCAAGATGCTCGTGAATGGAGCGCAGAGTTACTTTTTGATTAGTCGGGAGCGGTAGGTCTCGTAGCTCCATACCGTCGGGCATAACAAATGAGACGACCCAAGAATTTGCATGGAGCTGTTCTTGCAATACTGGTGCGGTCATCGCGATACGGTTTTCAGAGATGTATGTAACGAGCGGACGAAATCCAAGACTTCCGGCATTCATATATGAGGCATCAACAATTACATCAGCCATAACGCATGGGTGATATCGACGAATTTCAAGATCCCCGATTCGTTTGACGAGGTCAAACTTTTGGCGTTCGGTCATAGTGCAAGGTTAGTGCTTAGTTTTAGTAGTTGATACACTTGCAAATCTCGCAACACAATCTAGAAATGAGAGTCACTTGGCCCACTTATTTGATCCACTTACATTGCGCGCAGTCACATTCCAGAATCGCGTCTGGGTTTCACCAATGTGCCAATACTCCGCAAACGATGGATTGATTGGCGCATGGCACCGTGGGCACTTAATGGCATTTGCTACTGGCGCACCGGGTCTGATCATGGCCGAGGCCTCAGGTGTTGTACCTGAAGGTCGAATCTCTATTGGTTGTCCTTCGATGGAGACCGATGCAAAAGTTGATGCATTCCGTGAAATCAATGACTTTGCGCATTCATTAAATGTGAAGATGGGAATTCAATTAGCTCACGCAGGCCGCAAAGGTTCTTCGATGCGCCCTTGGGATGATCATCGCAATGCCTCGATCGAGGAAGGTGGCTGGAAGACAGTTTCGGCATCTCCGTTGGCATATCACGGCATGACCGAGCCTCATGCTCTAACAATTGCTGAAATTAAAGAATTGGTTGGGGCATTTGCAGCAGCTGCAATGCGCGCAGTAAATGCGGGATTTGATGTGATCGAGATTCATGCCGCGCATGGTTACCTCTTCCACCAGTTCTACTCCCCGCTTTCAAATCAACGGACCGATGAATATGGTGGAAGTTTCGAGAATCGAATCCGTTTCTTGATGGAAACTATCGATGCGGTTCGTGCAGTAATGCCCGATTCCTTGCCACTCTTTGTCCGTATCAGCGCTAGTGATTGGGTCCCTGAAGGTTGGACAATCGAAGAATCCGTACAGTTATCTTCGTTAATGAAGGCGCATGGCGTCGATCTGATTGATGTCTCTAGCGGTGGAAATCTTCACAATGCACCCATCAAGGCAGCTCCAGGTTTCCAAGTTCCCTTTGCTGAAGCGATTCGTAAAGGTGCAGATATTCCAACATCAGCAGTTGGTCTGATTACCGAAGCAAAGCAAGCAGAAGAGATCATCACTTCTGGAAAAGCTGATGCGGTTTTCTTGGCCCGAGCCATGATTAGAAATCCACGATGGGCCCTGAGTGCGGCCGAAGAATTAGGTGTGAAGATTGATTGGCCTGACCAATTTGATCGCGGTCGTACCCTGACATAATCCCCAGTATTCACTTTTTCAGGAGTACCGTGTTCTCATGAGTAAAGAGATCACAATGCAAGGACTTCGTAAAGTAAATATCCTCGCTGGTTTGCTACACCTAGGCCAGATGGCAGCAGTACTCGCGCTTAGTAGCGACTTTGCACTTCCCGTTACTGCGACTTACATGGAAGGTCCCCCAGGAACATCTTTTGCTCCATCGGTGATTCTCTTCAGCACCCCAATTGGATTAACGGTTGCAATCTTCTTAGGTTTGTCGGCACTTGCTCACTTTATTGTTGCTAGCCCACAATTCTTCCCGCGCTACAGCGCAGGTATCGCAGCTCAGCGCAACTATTTCCGCTGGGTCGAATACTCGATTAGCTCATCAGTCATGATTGTTTTGATTGCTCAAGTCACCGGCGTTGCAGATATCGCAGCCTTGATTTCAATCTTTGGCGTTAATGCTTCGATGATTCTCTTTGGTTGGTTGCAAGAAAAGTATGAGACTCCAGGCAACGGTGGTTGGCTGCCATTTATCTTTGGCTGCATCACCGGAATCGTGCCGTGGATTGCCCTGATGTTCTATGTATTTTCCATCGGTGGAGTCGGCGAAACTTCGGCACCAGCCTTCGTTTATGGCATCGTCGTAACTATCTTCTTATTCTTCAACTCATTTGCCCTGGTCCAATGGTTGCAATACAAGAAAGTTGGAAAGTGGAGCGACTACATCCGTGGTGAGCGCACTTACATAACTCTCTCGCTCGTTGCAAAGTCGGCTTTGGCCTGGCAGATCTTCGCCAATACCTTGATTCCACCTATGTAAATAGGTTTGCTACTTCCCCGCTTTACAACGCTCTGAGCAATACTTCACGCGCTCCCAATCGCGGGCCCACTTCTTCCGCCACTCAAATTCGCGTCCACAATGCGCGCAGACCTTTGGCG
>CAYSGG010000048.1:0-6184 GCA_964430775.1 uncultured Clavibacter sp.
ACCACCACTTGATTGAACAATGTTCTCGACACTGGCGAGAAAACGTGGATCGATGTAGTCGCTTAAGAAGAATACCCTGACGTTTGCTTCTGACAAGATGTTCAGTAATTGAGTTACTTCAAATTTGCTTTCTGAGTCATCGCCATCGCTAAGAACGATGATGTCAGCTTTAGATGATTGTGCGATAGGAATCAGATAGGCAATCGAGTCATAAAGTGAAGTTCTAGAGCCAGCAGAAATCCCTGAAACAAGTGCTTGTAAATCACTATCACTCTTGTCCTTCGTACTAATGGGTGAAATCTCTTCAGCAAATGTGTAAATTTCAAATTCAGAATCAGTATCTCGCTTACTGAGGGTCTCAAGAATGTGCTCCTTAGCTCGATCTAGTTGAGAGCCGCGCATAGAACCGCTGGTGTCCAGCAACACGATGGAATTCCTTGAAACAGGCTCATTTCCGCTGGCAATAGGGAATGGAATAGTCAAAAAGAGAAGGAGAACCACAATACGTCGCATCGTTCTAGAAACCTTTGGGCACTTTGACGTTTCGCATTTGAAATTTGCCTCGCTTGACGAGTGGAAGGCCCGAACGACTTAACTCACCTATTGTTTCGTCATCTTCACTACTGGTGAACCGGAAAATCTCCTGTAGCTGCACAGAATCTATGTCGATACCTGTGACTTCGCTGATTGCAGTAACTTTTCGTGATCCGTCACGAAGACGAGCCTGGTGAATAATTAAATCAATCGCTTCAGAAATTTGCTCTCGGATTACCCTGATTGGGAATTCAACACCTGCCATGAGAACTAGATTCTCGATACGAATCAAGGCGTCTTTAGGTGAGTTTGCATGAATTGTTGTTAGCGATCCTTCATGTCCTGTGTTCATGGCTTGCAACATATCCAAAGCTGCGCCATCTCGAACTTCGCCCACAACAATACGATCCGGCCTCATTCGAAGTGAGTTTCTCACTAGATCCCGGATAGTAATCAGGCCTTTACCTTCGATGTTGATGGGACGCGACTCCATCCTCACCACGTGAGGCTGCGCGAGTTGCAGTTCTGCGGCATCTTCAACGGTAATCACCCGTTCGTCATCTGGAATGAAAGATGACAGCACATTCAAGGTTGTTGTCTTTCCCGACCCAGTACCTCCAGAGATTAAGACATTGAGCTTTGCCTCTACGCATGTCTTCAAGAACGTTGCTGCATCATCAGGGAGTGTGCCAAGTGAAATCAAATCATCGATAGTAAATGGTTCGGCTGCGAATTTTCGGATCGTTAAGACAGCTCCATCTAGCGAGATGGGAGGAACTACGGCATTGACGCGACTTCCATCGGGTAAACGAGCATCGACGAGCGGGCTCGCCTCATCAATGCGTCGTCCAACGTTTGCAACAATTCGTTCGATTGTTCGACGGAGATGCTCTTCGCTGGAGAAACGAAGCGGAGATTTATGGATTTTTCCGCCTTGCTCCACGTAGATAGAGTCAAAGTGATTAACCATGATTTCAGTGATGTCGCTATTCCTGAGCAAGCTTTGAATGGGACCCAGTCCAAGAATTTCATCGACAACTTCTTGAACAAGGCGAGCTCGATCAAAGGCTGTAAGGACCAAATCTCGCGATTCAAGTACCCCTGTAATGACTTCGTATACACGATCTTGAAGACCAGTGATTTCAACATTCTCTTCGTAGAGACTAGGCCCAAGATGCTCAAGTAAGGCAAGGTGTACATCGTCTTTAATTGCGACAAGGTCGGTTGTCATGCACTTTTCCTTGAGCGAACCTTTGACTTCAAACCTTCGTCTCGTAGCGAATCCAATTTGGAAATGAGGTCATCAGTTGCATGAACCAGTGCATGGCTTAGACCGGAGCGCTCCTTTGCAATAACGATTTGCGCACCTTCATTACCAAATCGCGAGATGTCAACATCCCAAGGTAATGTGACTGCAGGTTTGAGACCGACTAGTTCTTCAATATCTGTAGGCTTGATTCCAGCCTTCGCCTCATCAAAGTTTAAGCAGAGGGTGATTGCAGATTGGGGTATATCCAGTGAGGCTAATTCCTTAAGGCGAATCTTGAGGTTCTTAAGTGTCGCCAAATCTAGTTTAGTGACCAAAACAATGCTGTCAGCTAAGTAGAGAAGGTTCCTATTCCATTCACTAAATCGCGAATCGGTGTCAATCAGCACATATTGGTATTTGGCTTGGAGCGCTCGAATCAACTGATTGAAGGAAGTAATATCACTTTGAGATTGGGTTGAAAGCTCTCTTGGTGAAAGTAATAGATCGAGCCCGTCTTTAGACTTACACAGGACAGCGCTGAGAGCTTGTTCGTCTATGTCCTGCATCGATGTGAGGTCAAGCCAAGATTTTTGCGCCTCGATGCGAAATCGGACTGCTAGATCTCCCATTACTTCTGAGCTATCGACAAGGCATACCGAAAAGCCACGTCGATGTGCGAAATCTGTAGCCATATTCGCCGCAATTGTTGTTACTCCAAGACCATCTTTGGGAGCATGAAAGACGATGATTTTGCCCAGTGAAGCAGTGGCCACTTTCTGCGAGACGTTTTGTAGTTGGCGTCGCGAGATATCTTCCGACTTCTTACATGCGACGACAATTGCCTCCGGATCATTCATATGCACGACATCGCGAATCCCTGCGCTTAAGGATTGTGCAGTGACTGATGAGTCGATTTTCCCTCGAAGCAATATGACGCCGATTGTGGGGAATGTGACCCGTAATTCTTCAGAGATTCCCAGGGCAGTAGCTAACTCAATTCCTGATCCAACAATTACAAGCGTGAATGAATGTTGCAGGTCTCGATTGAGGATTTCCGACAACTCACGTCGATCTTTAACTTGCTTGAGTCCGCGACCGAGTGTCAACTTGAGGCGAGAAAACTCCTCGGAGTTTTCAGTAATGATGAGATACATGTCATCCCTGCCCAAAGAGTGAAGAGCTTGAGATGGGAGTTGTGGGGAGCGCAACAGTTCCTGGCTCGTTAGCGTGAGCTAAAGCGAGACTCAATTTTGATGCCTGGCTGGCGTGGATGATTCGACTAGCTTCGATTGGCTGAACGGCGAGGGTAACCAGAGGAGATGGTGGCACCTGTGACCCGACAGCAGGTGTTGATACTTGGGGGCCCACTGCTAGAACTAGAGCATCAGTTACCAGAATCTTGGTGACCGCTTCGCCGCGCTTTGCATCAGTTCCCGTCGAGTAAATGATGACGCGCGATCCCGGTACGACGAAATTCGCCACTCGTGAGACATCATCAACAGAGATTGAGATTGCCAGATCTCCCTTCGGAATATTAAGGCCGCTGGCAAAATTCTTTGCGGGAGCAAACATGGCTCTGAGTATTAACTGACCATTTTTGATTGAGTCACTTGAGATCAAGCTTGGAGATATGTTGCTATCGTTACTAATCGCATCGACGCTGATTGAACTAACTGGGAACTGCTTTAACGCTATACGTCCATCTTGCAGCATCGAATTGAAGCTGGTTCCAGCTGAAATATCAGCAACAGCTACGTAGACACTTATGTCTCCTGAACTCGAAGCCGAGCGTGTATTGAGAGTCGATAGGTAGAGATAAGTCGTTAACCCAATGAAAATTGCAAGCACTCCAATTGCAAAGTTTTGAATTCTTCCCTTTTTGAACATAGTAATCCTTCTCTACTTTCCTTAGATGAGTTTGATTGCTTGGAGGCCAACATTGGGATTACCTGGCTGAATACTCACATCGGAACCTGGCGAGAGAGTCGCAGTGAATTCACCGTAAATACAATTCTTGTTGTTTGCGCACCAATCCCCAGAAGGGTAAGTGCCACCACGATCACCGCGAATCGAGTATCCATAAAACTTAAATCCAGAGAATGCTTCAATCGTATGCTCTGTGCTTTGACCTTGTGTTTTCCTCGTTGCTACCAGGGGAAGGTAAACCTCGGTGCCAATCCAAACTCCAATTTTGTTTGCCAAATTCGAGTCATCACAGAAATCTGACGAAGATGTGCTCTTGGTGATTGGACTTAGCACATCACCAATTCGAAGCTTTGCTGCAGTATCAGAGGCAGGATCTGGACACTTTTCACTTGCTCGGCTTGAAGGAGCAATGGAGGTTGACTGCAGATTTACAGTTGCCCAACCTGAAATTCCGGTTTTGGTGAAGGTTTGACCCTGCAAATCTTGAAAGGTGTAGTTGCAAGTTGCGACTCCATCATTCGTTTCGAACTCCACAATGACGCGTTGTCCGGTCGTAAATTTCGCCCATTCACATATCGAGAACGCAAAGGGAGCAAAAACTTCAGCCGAAGCTGCGTTTCCCCACATTGCTTGCGCGCACCCCTTGAGTTGGTGTGCTTCGCTTCCGCCAAATAGCGGGGCGATTTCATTCCCATCTCTAGAGAGAGTTTCCGTACGAATTCGAACAAAGTTATTGGTTCCTGGGGGAGTAGGTGCACAATCAAGACGGCTCGTGCTTGGAAGTTGGCAAGGTTGAAGAAGTCGAGTGAACCCTTTGATGCACACTTCGGTAATCGTGGTGAGGCTGTCTGGAGAATTTAGTTGGGCCAGCGTTTCGGGGGTCGTACTTGAGATACAAGATTGGCTATTTGCTGCACACTCTTTCGCCAGAGCTATTGCGCTGGACTCTGCAACATTTTGCAATACCCGTCGTTCGACAGCGATATCACCGCCATCCAGGACTAGTGTGCCAATCAGAATAATTAATCCGACACCCAAGATTAGGGAGAACAGAACCGAGAAGGCCCCAACTTCACGAGTGTCAGTCTCGGTAGATGGGTTCTCAATCACCGCAAGCACCGCATCGTCGACTGTGATCTGACTTCATCTATGAACGAAGCGATCGGAGAAATTGGTTTGAATTGAGTGCTGATAGTTACAGTCGTCTGACTGAGCGTATTAGGACACGCTGTTGGAATCGGGACGGTTAGGGTTGCATTGCTCTCTAGCTGAGAAAATGCTGCAATGTTTGGGGCAACATTGTTTAGCACCAATGCAATTTTCTGATTCTTACTAGCCACGGAATCTCCTTCAAGATACAAGCCTCGAGTCACAGCGGAGGCGACTTCGATGCTGGCATTGGTAATCACAACACGCGCATAGAAGTAGCGACCAAAATCAATCAAAGAGAAGATGAGCAGCAAGAAGATGGGGAGGATCAACGCAAATTCAACGACAGTTGATCCTCGCTCACCTTCCCCCTTTTCTTTCACTTTAAAGATTTAGACGCAAGTTCCATTTGCACCACCGGTGCCGTCAGTCCAGGTTTTTCCTGAAACTTTGCATGCAGCCTCTCTAAAAGTCTCAGAGATTGAAGAACCTAAAGTGGTAATCGCGGCGATAAGAAAGACCGCAATTAGCCCAACCAAAAGGGAGTATTCAACTGCAGTTGCACCGTCTTCATTTTTGAAAAAGTAACTTCTAATCTTTGATACGCCCTTGTTGACAAGTGCCACATCACTAGCGTGAGACATTTTTTCCTCCTATGTATTCAATGAAGTTGCGTGAGGGGCGAATGTATTGAGAGTGAATCCGTTGTACTGAACAACGACAACACATTGAAATCACAGTACTTTCACAGTGCGCGTAATCATCCAACTTGAGAGAGAGTCAGGATTAGTGAGGGAACTTCAGGAGCTGGAGCGGCTGCTGCAAAAGATTCAATGATGAGATCCAAATCGCTTACCGTCCACATCAATTGAAGAAATTGTCCCGCGTTCATCGTGACAAAGAAATTCCAGGCAGCTACGGCTTTTGCGGCATCTGCGGTTCCAGTTAATGTCAATCTTGTATTCGTGTGAGGAAGAGCTAGACCATCTTCTGCTAACCAGATGTTAATCACGACGGAGTTATTTCCAGCATTTCTAGAAAGTTGTGCAGAAAACTGTAGATTATAAATTCCTGCATTGGCGACAGTAATTTTTGTTGGGCGATTGTCATCATCATTTACAACGGTTACGCCATTAGTGAGATCAGTCGAATTCAATTGCATTGCTCGCGCTGTGTTGAGCGCGGTTGCTACTTGTGTGGTTGTGTCATAAAACGATCCGTAGTACCCAAGAGTTGTAATGCCTGCTGGACCTTGAGGACCTGTTGCACCTGTTGCTCCTGTTGCACCTGTTGCTCCCGTTGCACCTGCAGGTCCGGTTAATCCTT
>CAYSGG010000049.1:0-5989 GCA_964430775.1 uncultured Clavibacter sp.
ACTTCGTCCATGTCACGTGCGACGAAGAAGAATTCAAAAGCGGTCAGCGGTATCGATCCATTCGATGCCGCTGACTTTGCTCGTTTAGCGGCACTTGAAGATGCCAAGAATGAAAAATTCGTCGGCGCGCAAATCTCTGTCGAATCTGATGATGATCATGTTGCGACGTATCTCTTTGAAGCTTTTCTCCCTGGATATGTTGGATGGCGCTGGGCTGTTACTGTCGCAAAGGTTGACGACAAGAGCGCACCAACAATCTGCGATGTTGTTCTACTTCCAGGATCTGATGCGCTTCTTGCCCCTGAATGGATTCCCTATAGCCAACGCATCACAGCCGATGATGTTGGCGTCGGAACAATCGTTCCAACCGAAGCAGATGACCCACGCTTAGTTCCTGCCAGCGCAGTTTTGCCTAGCGATGAAGAGTTAGATCTCCACGAATTATTCGAACTCGGTGCAGGTCGACTTCGAGTACTTTCTATTGAAGGTCGCGATCAAGCGGCGAAGCGTTGGATAGAAGGCGATCGAGGTCCCAATGCGCCAATCGCTCAACATGCGCCAAAGAATTGCGGCAGCTGTGGTTTCTATCTGCCTATCGCAGGCTCATTCCGACAGGCGTTCGGCGTATGCGCTAACGCGATTTCACCTGAAGATGCGCGTGTGGTCTCCGTAAATCATGGATGCGGCGCGCATTCTGAAGCGATAAACTAGCGGCCTGTCCGCAAACCGCGGCGCACACGACACCTAAAGATAAAGTCCTTGCAGGAGGTTCCCGTCATGCCAGTCGGACGCGTTAAATGGTTCAGCCTCGAAAAAGGTTTTGGTTTTATCTCATCTGATGAAGGTGAAGATGTTTATCTTGCAGCTTCTGCACTTCCTGCTGGTGTCACAACAGTAAAGCCGGGCACCAAACTCGAGTTCGGTGTTGCAGAAGGTCGCAAAGGTCCACAAGCGTTATCTGTTCGCATCATTGATGCGCCACCATCATTGGCTAACTCCAAAGCGGGCGCGGAAGATCTTGCGGTACTCATCGAAGAATCAATCAAGATGTTGGATCGTGTTGGAAATGGTCTTCGTCAAGGTCGTCATCCAAGTGATGCCGAAGCTGCTCGTGTAGCTAAGGTCTTGCGTGGAATTGCTCAAGAAATCGAAGGTTAATTTACTTCTCTTCGCGATTTGCTCGGCGTTTGGTGTAACGGATTCCAATAAATCCTAGGAGTATTCCAAGCACGCAGGTCAGAATAATTTTTGCGACCGCATTAACGATGATTGCAAAAATGAGCGCAATCGTCCATGCAACTATTCCGATAATGATGATTGGAACCGCGCTGCGCATATCTGAAATCATACTAGAATCGCCTAATGGGAACTCTGCGATCGTTCAAACATCGCAACTTCCGAATTCTCTTCTCAGCTAACTTCCTCTCCAATGTCGGCACCTGGGCCCAGGGCGTGGCTCAAGCATGGTTGATCCTCGAACTCACCGATAGCGGTTCTTATCTCGGCCTTGTCACAGCGCTGCAATTTGCTCCCGTTCTATTTTTTAGTATCTCGGGTGGAAAAATTGCTGATAAGTTCAACAAGAGAAAAGTCTTGATGTTCACAAACCTCACAAGCGGCCTCTCTGCGCTCTCGGTAGGAACTCTCGTTCTGACAGAGAACATTCAGATCTGGCATGTGATGTTCTTTGCTTTCACTCTGGGCCTGGGAAATGCCATTGATGCTCCCGTCCGCCAGAGTTTCAACGCAGAGGTGGTCGGAAAAGATGACCTACCGAACGCGGTGGGCCTCAATTCAGCAAACTTCAATACTGGTCGCTTGCTGGGCCCTGGTTTATCAGGGCTTTTGATTGCCGCCTATGGCACCGGAGTTTCATTTGTCCTCAATGGAATCTCGTATCTGATTGTGATCATCGCGCTACTAAATATCCGCGAAGCTGATCTCTTCAGAGAAGAGCGCAAGTCAACCTCTACTAAGGTCCGCGAAGCTATGCGATATGTAGCTGCCCGTCCTGACATTTTGGCTGTCATGATCACGGTCTTCTTTGCAACAAGTTTTGGATTGAATTTCAACATCTTCAACACCATGATGGCGACGGAAGTTTTCAATAAGAGCGCTGCTGAATATGGAGCACTAGGAAGTATTTTGGCAATCGGATCGCTATCTGGCGCAATCATCTCAGCACGACTAGAGAAGAAGCGTGGACCAAGATTTGTGATGAAAGGCTCGATGATCTTTAGCGCACTTCTCATTATGGGAGCTTTCGCACCAAGCTATTTGATTTACGCAATTTTCTTGCCATTTATTGGTGGAGTTGCGCTACTGACATTCATTGGCGCTAACACGATGGTCCAAATGCGAACTGACTCTCAGATTCGTGGCCGCGTCATGGGAATTTATCTCACTGTTTTCCTGGGAGGCACGCCTATTGTTTCGCCATTTATTGGCTGGATGACAGAAGCGATTGGAACTCGACCAACCATTGCAATCTGCGGTTCAATCTCGTTGTTGGCTGCGCTGATTACCTACTCGCAATTCCATGACAAAGGCGATGCCCCTGCCAGCGTTGCGATTGCCGATGTACTAGAGCCCGCTTATGAGGACAAAAAAGACTAAGCTGAAAAGAATCACAAGGGTCACGATTCTGCGCGTTCTGTAATTCATCTACTTCTCCGATATCTCTGACTTAGATGGTACGAGTGTGACAATGATAAATGCGCACATCACCAAAATCGGTACTAGGAGAAACCCTTGAACTATGCCGAATTTATCGGCCAAAAAGCCGAGAAATAGCGGTGAAAGTGCGATTGCAACTCCTGCGCTGAGGCTGGATTTACCCATGGCCAGGTCTGGTTTTGCGCGACCAAAACGAAGTAGACGTAGAGATGAGAGCGCGAACTGCATCGAAGTTCCCAGGCCAACAATGAAGAGCATGGCGAAGGAGATGAATGGGTTTGTTGAGAGCCAGAAGAGCATAAAGCTCACACCTTGTAGTCCGATGATTAATCGCAAACGGTCATCGATATCGAGATCAGGGAAGAGATAAGTACCGAACCAGCGACCAATCATCATGCCAAATGGATATGCCAGTACCAATGTCGTGGATAGCGCTGCACCAAGTCCGGTCTTCTCACGAAAGAGCGCTGCGGCCCAGAATGCAATCGCAAATTCAGCGCCAATACAGAACATCATTCCAAACCAACTCAACCAATACTTGCCGGGTAGAGACCCTCGTTGGCGTCCCTCTTCAGATGGAATGTATTCGGGATTATGTTGTCTACCGAGAGTGAGATACAAGATGACTGCAAACGGTAGGCAGATAAGAAGACCAAGTCGCCAACTAAATTGGGTCCCAGCAATTACGCCGATGATGAAATTTCCAATGAGAACAAATGCTGAATTGATGCCATTGGCCTGCGAGACAGCGCGCGGAGCGTTGTCGCCGTAATGAGTAGTCAGATACATCATCGAGTTATTCACGGTCATGGATAATCCGACTCCAGATATCAAGATTGCTGGAATCGTCTGCCAGGCATATGGCAAGACAACAAATGCCATCGCTCCAATATTGAAGACTGTGAGTCCAATCCAAATGCTCTTGTAGCGACCAAACTTATGAGCCACTGGCGCATTTAAGTAACCCGCGATGATGGAGGCGATTCCTAGCGCTGTTCCATGGAGACCTGCTACGGCACCTGATGTTCCCTGATCTTCTTGTAACAATGGCAGTGCAGGACCGAATCCACCCATGAAAATGCCGAAAACTCCGGTCTGAAGCGCAACTAGCCAGAAGAGTTTGTCGCGCGCGTAAGCGGTTTTGTTCAAGAGAATTAAGTCTCTGTTACTTCTTTAGATTCTCAACGACATATTCGATGCACTGAGTTAGCGCTGAAATATCGTCGGGATCGACAGAAGGAAACATTCCGATGCGGAGCTGATTCTTGCCAAGTTTGCGATAAGGCTCAGTATCGACAATCCCGTTTGCACGTAGCGCTTTAGCGATTTCAAGTGCATCAATCGAATCATCAAAGTTGATTGTTGCTACGACATTCGAGCGCATCGCAGGATCTGTGACAAATGGAGTTGTGTAGGAATTGGATTCAGCCCAGCCATACATAATTTCTGCAGACTTACGTGAACGTCCGGCTGCAAAAGTCATGCCACCGTTGGAGTTCATCCATTCAATCTGATCTGCAAGGAGCATCAAAGTCGCAACTGCAGGAGTGTTGTATGTCTGGTCGAGTCTCGAATTCTCGATTGCGATAGTCAGATCAAAGAATGCTGGAACCCAGCGTCCACTCTCTTTGATCTTTGCGACGCGAGCGATTGCAGCTGGGCTCATGAGCGCTAACCAGAGTCCACCATCAGAGGCAAAAGATTTCTGAGGGGCAAAATAGTAAGTATCGAATTCACTTGCTTTTACTTCAAGCCCACCTGCAGCGCTTGTTGCATCAACCAGCACGAGCGCACCATCTGTTCCTGCCGGACGCTTAATGGGCATCGCAACACCCGTGGATGTCTCATTATGGGTAAGGGCATATACATCGACTCCGGATTCTGCAACTGGCAATGGATGTGAACCAGGTTCAGATTTGATTACGGATGGATCATCGAGGAATGGCGCTTCTTTCGCAGCAGATGCGAACTTGGATGAAAACTCACCGAAACTTAGGTGTTGTGATTTCTTCTCGATCAATCCAAAGGTTGCGATATCCCAGAACGCGGTAGAGCCGCCATTTCCGAGTACAACCTCATAACCCTCAGGAAGATCGAATAAAGAGGAGAGTCCGGTACGAACGCGATTGACGACGTTCTTGACGGCTTTCTGGCGATGTGAAGTTCCGAGAATTGATGAGCCGGATGATGCAAGTGATGCCAGTGCTTCAGGTCGAATCTTGGAAGGTCCGCAACCGAAGCGACCATCACGTGGCTTCATATTCTCTGGAATTTTGATATCGCTCATGTTCTTAGCCTATGGGAAGAAGCGTTCAAGTTTCCATTTTGATTCGCCACCAGCGTGATTGGCTGTGTAGCGCAATCGATCATGGAGACGTGAATAACGGCCTTGCCAGAATTCAATACTGGTGGGTGTGACGAGGAACCCACCCCAATGAGGTGGCTTAGGAACTTCATTACCTTCTGGATACTTCACTGAGAATTCACGGAATCTCTCTTCTAGCGTTTGGCGAGAATCGAGTGCGGCAGATTGCGAGCTTGCCCAGGCACCAATCTGACTAGACCAGGGACGGGTTGCAAAATAACGTGCTGATTCATCCTCAGAGATTCGCTCTGCACTTCCTAGAACAATTACTTGACGCTCCATGGGATACCAAGGAAAGAGAAGTGAGACATGAGGATGCGATGTAATTTCTCTCGATTTACGTGATTCGTAATTAGTAAAGAAGGTGAAGCCATTGTCGGTGACATCCTTGAGCAAGACAGTTCTTGATGTTGGTCCATTTTCACCAACCGTTGAGAGCACCATCGCATTTGCCTCCACGACCATGGAGTTCTCCGCAGCTTCTTTCAACCAGCCCTGAAACTGGCGGATGGGATCGCGCTCAACTGCATCTTCAGTGAGGCCGATTTCGCCATAGGACTTGCGCATGGCGTTGATGGCGGCGCGGTCGAGTTCTGTCATGGGTGTATCTAACGTCACTTTACGCGCTGAGGCATCTTTGACTGAGTCATTTTGCGCACCTCGCGCTTGGGGGCAGAATACGGCGCATGGCAGATGACTTTAAACCCGGTCTTGAAGGCGTAATCGCATTTGAATCAGAGATTGCAGAACCAGATAAAGAAGGTAGCGCGCTGCGATATCGCGGCGTTGATATCGACGATCTCGTAGGTCGTGTTTCTTTCGGAAACGTCTGGGGTCTTCTCGTTGATGATGAATTTAATCCAGGACTTCCTGCCGCAGAACCATTTCCAATTCCAATTCACTCCGGCGATGTTCGCGTTGATGTGCAGTCAGCAATTGCGATGCTTG
>CAYSGG010000050.1:0-5955 GCA_964430775.1 uncultured Clavibacter sp.
CCTGCCAACCATTCCTCTCCGGTGCAATCTCCAAGACCGTTAACCTTCCAGAATCTGCAACTGTCGAAGATGTTGAAGAGGTTTATTACGAAGGTTGGAAGATGGGCCTTAAGGCTCTCGCGGTCTATCGCGACAACTGCAAAGTTGGTCAACCACTCTCTGACGGAAAAGCTGCAAAGCAAGATGGCGCCGCAGAAGCATCTGCGCCAGCCCCAGCTACTCGCAAGCGTCTTCCAAAGTCTCGCCCATCACGCACCACATCATTCTCCGTTGGTGGCGCAGAGGGTTACATGAATGCAGGAACCTACGAAGATGGACAACTCGGAGAGATCTTCCTCAAGCTTGGTAAGCAAGGTTCAACTCTTGCCGGCGTCATGGATGCATTCTCCATCGCAGTTTCCATTGGCTTGCAATACGGAGTGCCGCTAGAGACTTATGTTTCTAAGTTCACTAACTCCCGCTTTGAGCCAGCTGGCATGACAGATGATCCAGATATCCGCATGGCACAGTCGATGATGGATTACATCTTCCGCCGCCTCGCACTTGATTACTTGCCATATGAAGAGCGCGCTGCATTTGGTATCTACACATCAGCAGAACGTGCACAAGCTCTCGAGACTGGCGAATACGCTCAAGTTCAGGAAGTGGCAGCACCTCAAGTTGCACCAGTTGTCGAGAAGAAAGCCGCTCCAGTAAAAGCAGTGGAAGTGAAGATTGAAGCTGCTCCAACTCAGATCGGTTCATCCACTGAACTCCTCGAGAAGATTGCGGGCATCAAATCCGATGCTCCACTCTGCGTCACCTGCGGCGTCAAGATGCGCGCATCAGGCGCATGCTATGTATGCGAGGGTTGTGGATCTACTTCAGGTTGCAGCTAAGAAATAAATAGAGTCTTACTCGGTTCCTTAATGGAACTAAGGTAAGGCCCATGAGTATCGACAAAGTCCGCAGCGCCCTAAACGCTGCGGTCTTTGCTATTGAGGGCTCGCCCCGCGAAGGCCAGATCGAGATGGCTGAAGCAGTCGCCAATGCGCTCTCTGATCGCCACCATCTCTTGGTTCAAGCCGGCACCGGTACTGGCAAATCACTTGCCTACCTCGTTCCGGCACTGGTTCATGGCAAACGAGTTCTCGTAGCTACCGCAACACTTGCGTTACAACGCCAACTTGTCGAACGAGATCTTCCTCGAGTCAAAGATGCCCTTGAAAAAGAGTTAGGGCGAACAATCTCTTTTGCAGTCTATAAAGGCGTCGGAAACTACCTCTGCCTACAGAAAATGAATGCCGACGACGGCACTGCTGATAGCGAACTCCTTGTTGAGATTTCAGGGCTCGAAAAAGATGCGCGTCGATTACGTGAATGGGCCCAGAAGCCAGGGATCTCTGGTGATCGCGATGACGCTCCCGATGTAGACCGCCGCGTATGGCTAGCTAATTCCACATCAGGTCGTGAATGCGTTGGTGCCGATGAGTGTCGATTTGGTAGCGAATGTTTTGCGGTTAACGCAAAAGCAAAGGCCCAGACTGCCGACATTGTTGTTACAAACCATACGCTTTTAGCGATTGAAATTGTTGACTCGCATCCCATCTTGCCTGAGCGTGATGCCATCATCCTTGATGAAGCCCATGAGTTCATGGATCGCACGACTCAAGCAGTTACCGAAGAACTCACCTCTGGACGAATCGCGCGCGCTGCCAACATGGTTCGCCGTCACATGCCCGGAAAGCTCGCCGAAACCTTTGTGAAAGCCTCTGATGGCTTTGCAGAAGCGATGGATGATTACGGTCAGGAATATAGATCTCGCACTGATGAACAAAGAAAACTCGATCAACTTCCCGATGTGCTCGCAGCTCCAGTGCGGAAAATTAAAGATGCAGCAGAAGCGGTAATTGCTGCAATCAACGCCGATAGCGAGATTGTCGATCCCGACAGTTTGGCCGATCGCGCGCGAGTCAAAGGTGCCGTCAATGAAATCAAGACCACTGCTCAAAAGTTGATGCGAATGGGTGAAGGCCAGGTGCTCTGGTACGAACCCACCTTCTCAACACTCTATTTAGCGCCCCTTGCTGTGTCACATGTATTGCGTGAAAACCTCTTTACCCAGACCCCCGTAATTGCAACCAGTGCAACTCTGACGGTTGGCAAGAGCTTCGACTCAATTGCACGCAGTTTGGGAATTCTTCCGACGACAACAAGCGAAGATGAGAGTAAAGAAGATAGTGATTGGCAGGTCGATCCGAGCAATGTGCAGATGCTGGATGTGGGCTCACCCTTTGATTTCGCCAATCAAGGAATGCTCTATCTTCCAAAGCAACTTCCAGAACCTGGCCGCGACGGACCAAGCAAAGAAGCGCTCGTCGAACTTGGTGAGTTAATTGATGCCGCAGGAGGTCGGACCCTTGCGCTCTTCTCATCATGGCGCGGCGTTGAAATGGCCGATGAACATCTGCGCCGAGTACTTGCTGAACTACCAATCTCGATCATCACTCAAAGACGTGGCGATAGCGTCGGCTCATTAGTTGATCGTTTTGCCGCAGATCCCACATCAATATTGCTCGGCACTATGAGTCTCTGGCAGGGCGTCGATGTTCCAGGACCATCCTGCACATTGGTTGCAATCGATCGCATTCCATTTCCTAGACCCGATGATCCCGTGATGTCTGCTCGTGCTGCGGAGGCCGATGCGGCAGGTGGCTCTGGGTTTATGCAGGTATCTCTGCCGCGCGCAGCGCTTTTATTGGCTCAGGGGACTGGTCGCCTCATTCGCTCAATAGATGACCGAGGAGTTGTGGCAATCCTTGATTCACGCATAGTCAATAAACGTTATGGATCAATTCTTTTGAACTCTATGCCACCTTTGTGGCGCACAAGCGATGGTGCAATCGTAAGAGATTCACTGAAACGATTGAACGCTCAATTCACCACAAAATAACGCTCCACAACCTTACTTTTCCACCCCTTTCATATTCGAAGTACTGAAATCACCATGTGACACTCACCATCGCGTCATGAGAATCCTGATTCTGGTTGTAGTAATTCTTCTTGGAACCATGAGTGATGCTTATGCCCAATGCGAAGGCGATACTTGTATCGATGTTTCTGCCGACCAAGGTGGCAATCAAATAGTCATCACAGTCAAGAAAGGCAAAGAGGGAAGCTCAAGTACTAGTGCACCTAAACCGCGGGTCACATCCACGACGCGCAAGCTCTGGATACCCTGGTTACCGCGTCCTGTTGTGACCACAAAACCTCGGCCCAGGCCTGTGGTTTCTCGACGTCCTCGAGTAAAGAGAATTTCAAGTTCGCAAATAACTGATCAAGTCACCAGGCTTCTTCCATCAGGACGAATAATCACCCAGCCCTTGGGAGATGCGTTGGTGCGCGAGCCGGTAAATTTCATGACGAATACGCCGTCGCAGTTCACTACCGTGATTGTGGTTCTGACAGTGCCAATCACGATTCATCTCACGCCACTTTTCATCTGGGATTTTGGTGATGGCAATTCACATATAACCCGACTTCAAGGCGCACCATATCCATTGACCATGATCACAAACACTTATCGGAGCGCGGGGGAGAAGGAGGTTTCATTGACGATTAAGTGGAGTGGGTTCTGGCGAGCAGGTGCGATGAGTGCACCAATCAATGGAGCTATAACTCAGCGTGCTACGAAGGAGATCACCGTTCGACCCGCCGGGACCACCTACATCCCATAGTTATCAACAAATTTAGAGGTTCGCGTCGTGAGTGAATCTATTGCCCAGATGCTTCGCCCATGACAACTCTTACCTCACCTCACGATCTCCTTGCAGCAATTCCATTTCTCGTCGGATTCAAACCCGAAGATTCCATAGTCCTACTAACCCTTAAAGATGACTCCATCGCGATGGCGATGCGCATAGATTTCCCAGAGACGTTAGATTCCGAGCAAGTCGAAGTAATCATGGGCCACCTCCAAAGTAATGAATCTCAAGCTGTTATTGCTGTGTATTACATTCCAGAGACGAGCACAGCCTCCTCTGAGGTAATTAAGTCAATTACTGAGGCAATTGACACCAAGCAGATGCCACTTCGAGAGTCCTTGATTGTGCATGCAGGGCGTTGGCGCTCACTTATCTGTGAAGATCTCGAGTGTTGTCCGCCGGAGGGATCACCTATGCCGGCTCTTGAACAATCGAGAATAGCCGCAGAACAAGTTGCTGCCGGCAAACCGATTCCGTTTGAGAACGTAGCCGAAATGGTTGACTCCATCGCAGCGACTCCCGACGATGGCGAACTCCTGAAATTCATTCGAAGTATTAAAACAATCAAGGACCACGAGGATCCGGTTCCTCTACAACGGCAAGGCGCTGAGGCCATCACAGATTTCATCGCAGACTTTGCAGCAGAAGGTCTCTGTCGGGATAAGAAATTAATTGCACTTGTTCTCGTGAGATTACTTGACCTTCAAGTACGCGACTTCGCATTAGGCAGCGTCACCGCCGAAACCATAGATACCTACTTCAGTGCATGGCGTTGGCTCTTAAGGATTGCGCCTCAGGGTTATGTTGCCCCAGTTGCAACTCTTCTAGCAGCTGTTGCGTACGAACGTGGAGATGGGGCGCTCGCACATCGAGCTCTGGATCGAGCAGAGTCAGATGATGCCGACTATGCAATGACAGGTTTATTGCGACAAGTTTTCTCATCTGGTTGGGCGCCCCAATCTTTCGCAGCCATGAGAGCCGAATTACATCCTCGAATTTGTGACGCTCTCTTCTCAGGTACGATAAATGCATGAACATTGGCGTTCCTAAAGAGATCAAGAACAATGAATATCGCGTAGCAATCACTCCAGCTGGAGTCCGTGAATTCGTGAAGCATGGCCACACAGTCTTCATCGAGAACTCAGCAGGCCTTGGTTCTGCAATCTCTGATGATGACTATCGCGCTGTTGGCGCAACAATCCTCTCTAGCGCTGATGAGGTCTGGGCCAAATCTGACTTAGTTCTCAAAGTTAAGGAACCTATCGCTGCCGAATATTCTCGGATGCGTTCAGGTCAAGTTCTCTTCACATACCTGCACCTTGCAGCATCACGCGAGTGCACGGATGCCTTGATCAAAAGTGGAATCACTGCAATTGCCTACGAAACCGTTGAAGTAAACGGCGCACTTCCACTTCTTGCCCCCATGAGTGAAGTTGCCGGTCGTATGGCAGCCCAGGTTGGCGCCGCAGCTCTGCAAAAGAGCGCAGGTGGTCGGGGAGTTCTGCTGGGTGGAGTCCCGGGAGTTCGACCAGGCAGAGTTCTCGTTCTTGGAGGCGGAACTGCAGGTCTTGCAGCAGCAACAATTGCTCAAGGTATGCGTGCAGATGTCACCATCGTTGATGTCAACCAGAAGCGCCTTGGTGAGATTGATCAGATCTTTAACGGGACAGTCAAAACCTTGATGTCGAATACCCATGAAATCGAAGAGCAAGCTCTCAATGCCGACCTCGTTATTGGAGCAGTCTTAGTTCATGGTGCAAAAGCTCCCAAGTTAATTACTAACGAACTAGTAAAGAAGATGAAGCCTGGGGCAGTTTTGGTCGATATCGCCATTGATCAGGGTGGTTGTTTTGAAGATTCTCGCCCGACCACACATGCCGAGCCAACGTATAAGGTTCACGAGGCGCTCTTCTACTGCGTAGCGAATATGCCCGGCGCCGTACCCTTCACTTCGACGTATGCGCTCTCCAATGCCACGCTTCCATACGCCTTAGCCCTAGCAAATAAGGGGTGGCAAAATGCACTTGGTCAGGATCCTGCGTTGGCAAAGGGTCTAAATGTCCACGAGGGCAAAGTTTTCTATGGCGCTGTCGCCGACGCGCACGGACTAGATGCGCATAAGTGGACAATTTAGTTTCAATTTTCTAGAGTCTGCCGTAGGTCACGAGTTCCAGCATTAAGCCCCGGCTAACTGGACGGCAACCCTCCACCG
>CAYSGG010000051.1:0-5914 GCA_964430775.1 uncultured Clavibacter sp.
GTAAGGGGTTTTAGTGGCTGAGAAGAAGGTTTCGCGGGCCTATGACGCCAGCGCGATTACCGTCCTCGAGGGCCTCGAAGCTGTCCGCAAACGCCCCGGTATGTATATCGGCTCGACAGGTGAGCGCGGCCTACACCACCTGGTCTACGAGGTTGTCGATAACTCCGTGGATGAAGCACTCGCGGGTTACTGCTCCGAAATCAATGTTGTTCTACTTGCAAATGGTGGCGTTCAAGTCACTGACAACGGTCGTGGAATCCCAGTAGATATCCATCCGGTTGAAAAGAAACCAGCTCTCGAAGTTGTACTCACAGTCCTACACGCTGGTGGAAAATTTGGCGACGGCGGATATTCAGTCTCTGGTGGATTACACGGAGTGGGAATCTCTGTTGTTAACGCGCTAAGCCGCGATCTCAGTGTTGTTGTCCAACGCGATGGATTCTTCTGGGAGCAAAGTTACAAATTAGGTGTTCCAAATTCTCCAGTCGAAAAAGGTATAGCCACAACAAAGACTGGTACCGAAGTTACTTTCTGGCCATCTGCTGAAATTTTTGAAACTACAGATTTTTCATTTGAAGTTCTCTCTGCTCGATTCCGCGAAATGGCATTCCTCAATAAAGGATTAACCATCACGCTTCGTGACGAGCGCACTGGCCATGTCACCGAAAAGGGCGAACAACTCGAAGTACGTTATTGCTACGAAGGCGGCATTGTTGATTTCGTCAAACACCTCAATCTCACCAAGGGTGTTACACATAAATCCATTATTTCCCTCGATGTCGAAGATCAAAAAAACAAGATGTCACTCGAAGTCGCGATGCAATGGAACACAAGCTTCACTGAATCGGTATACACCTTTGCAAATACCATCAACACTCAAGAAGGTGGAACCCACGAAGAAGGTTTCCGTACCGCATTAACATCACTAGTAAATAAGTTTGCCGAAGAGTGGGGCTATATCCGCCGCAAAGAAGATCGCCTTACTGGTGATGATATTCGCGAAGGTCTCACGGCAATTATTTCGATCAAAGTCGCCGAGCCTCAATTTGAAGGCCAGACCAAGACAAAACTCGGCAATACCGAAGCAAAATCATTTACCCAGAAAGCCATTAACGATGCTGTTGGTGAATGGTTTGAAAAGAACCCCACCGAAGGAAAAGAGATTGTCCGTAAAGCAATCGATGCCGCAACCGCTCGTATCGCGGCTCGAAAAGCTCGCGACTTATCACGTAGCCGTAAAGGACTACTAGAAGGACGCGGCATGCCAGGAAAGTTGGCTGATTGCCAATGGACCGAACCAGAAAAGTGCGAGCTTTATATCGTTGAAGGTGATTCAGCGGGTGGTTCCACAAAAGGTGGACGTGATTCGCGTTATCAAGCAGTACTACCAATCCGCGGCAAGATTCTTAATGTTGAAAAGGCGCGCATCGATCGCGTCCTACAGAACAACGAAGTTCAAGCGCTTATTACTGCACTTGGCACGGGTATCCATGATGATTTTGATATTGCGAAGTTGCGCTATCACAAAGTAATTTTGATGGCCGATGCTGATGTGGATGGCCAACACATCCGCACTCTTTTACTCACATTACTTTTCCGATTCATGCGTCCATTGCTCGAACAAGGTTATGTGTATTTAGCCCAGCCTCCTCTTTATAAAATCAAATGGGGCGGAAAAGAACCAGTGCAATACGCATTCTCAGATAAAGAGCGCGATGGTTTTATTCAAATCGGACTTGATGCCGGAAAGCGTCTTCCAAAAGAAGATGGCATCCAACGCTTCAAAGGCTTAGGCGAGATGCCTGCGAAAGAACTCTGGGATACCACTATGGATCCAGCACATCGAGTTTTAATGCAAGTAACACTCGATGATGCCGCCGCCGCGGATGATTTGTTCTCAGTACTAATGGGTGAAGATGTCGAACAACGCCGTCAATTCATCCAACGCAATGCAAAAGATGTCAGGTTCTTGGATATCTAATGGAAAACTTAGAAAACAACCAAGTAGATCGCGTTGAAGCCGTCGACCTTCAAGTCGAGATGGCGCGTTCGTATCTTGATTACGCGATGTCGGTCATTGTTGGCCGCGCACTTCCTGATATCCGCGATGGCCTCAAACCAGTCCATCGCCGCGTGCTTTATGCAATGTATGACGCGGGTTATCGCCCAGATAAGGGTTATTACAAATCTTCTCGCATCGTCGGTGATGTCATGGGTAATTACCATCCTCACGGCGATGGAGCTATTTATGACACCTTGGTCCGCTTAGCCCAACACTGGTCGTTGCGTTATCCACTCGTTGATGGAAATGGAAACTTTGGTTCTCCGGGTAATGATCCAGCCGCTGCGATGCGTTATACCGAAGCTCGTATGGCGCCTCTTGCCATGGAGATCATGCGCGATATTGATGAAGAGACTGTTGATTTCATCCCCAACTACGACGGCAGATCTCAAGAACCAATCGTTCTTCCAAGTCGCTTCCCAAATCTGCTCGTCAACGGCTCTGCAGGTATCGCAGTCGGAATGGCGACCAATATTCCGCCTCATAACTTGCGCGAAATTGCAGCCGCTGTCGAATGGGCGCTAGAAAATCCGGATGCTTCAAATGAAGAGACACTCAACGCGCTCCTTGGAATTGTTAAAGGCCCAGATTTCCCAACCCGCGGAATCATTGTGGGGCGTCAAGGAATTGAAGAGGCGTATCGAACAGGCCGCGGATCAATCACAATGCGCGCTGTTGTTGAGATTGAAGAGATAAATAAACGTACCTGCCTTGTCATCACTGAACTTCCATATCAAGTAAACCCAGATAATCTCGCACTCAAAATCGCTGAACTTGTTAAAGATGGAAAAATTAAGGGCATTGCTGATGTTCGCGATGAAGGAAATGAACGTCTTGGACAACGCCTGGTAATTGTTTTACGTAACGACGCAACCCCAAAGATTGTTCTCAATAATCTTTACAAACACACCCAATTACAAGATTCCTTTGGGGCTAACATGTTGGCTCTCGTCGACAACGTCCCGCGCACACTGCGCCTTGATGAATTTGTTCGTCACTACATCACGCACCAAGTTGAAGTAATTGTCCGCCGCACCAAGTATCGCCTCTCTGAAAAAGAGAAGCGCGCGCATATCTTGCGCGGATATCTCAAAGCACTTGATGCACTCGATGCTGTGATCGCATTAATCCGCGCCAGCGCTAACTCTGATCAAGCACGTGAAGGTTTGATGAAACTCCTTGAAGTCGACGAACTTCAAGCCAATGCAATTCTTGATATGCAACTTCGTCGCTTGGCAGCACTTGAGCGCCAGAAGATCACCGATGAATACGACACCTTGATGGCGGAGATCAAGGAACTGACCATCATCCTCAATGACCCAGCAAAACAACGGAGCATCATCCGGGAAGAACTTAAGGAAATCGCCGAAAAATATGGCGACGATCGCCGCACCCAGATCATCGCAGGAGATACCGATCTCTCTGTCGAGGATTTAATTCCAGACCAAGAAGTTGTCGTCACAATCACCCGTGGTGGATATGCAAAACGCACTCGCGCCGATCTCTATCGCTCACAACGCCGCGGTGGTAAAGGTGTTAAAGGTGCTGCGCTAAAACAAGATGACATCGTCGAACATTTCTTTACTGCCTCAACCCATAACTGGTTGCTCTTCTTCACCAACCAAGGTCGGGTCTATCGCGCCAAAGTCCATGAGTTACCAGATGCAGGACGCGATGCACGAGGACAACACGTTGCAAACCTTTTAGCTTTCAAACCAAATGAAAATATCGCATCTGTTATTTCAATAACTGACTACTCATCACTTCCTCATCTTGTCATCGCAACTAAAGGCGGCATCATCAAGAAGAGCGCGTTGGTTGAATATGACTCACCGCGCACTGGCGGATTAATTGCAATCACTCTTAAAGAAAACGATGAAGTGGTCGCAGCCTCAGCCATCACCAGCAGTGATGAATTACTACTGATCTCCAAAAAAGGAATGTCACTTCGTTTCACCGCAGATGACGAATCACTCCGTCCTATGGGCCGATCAGCATCAGGTGTAATCGGTATGAAGTTCCGCGCAGGCGATGAACTGCTCACCATGTCCACCATCAGCAGCTCAAGTGATAAATCTGGCACCTATGTCCTAACTGCCACCGATGGAGGATTTGGAAAGCGAACCAATCTTGATGAATATCGCTCACAAGGTCGCGGTGGAATTGGTGTGAAAGCTGCAAAGGTCGACGAAGATTCCCGTGGTGGATTAGTCGGCGCACTGATCGTCAGCGAAAAAGATGAAATCTTGGTGATTACATCTGGTGGCGTTGTTATGCGCACACCGGTCAAAGAAGTGCGCGAGACTGGTCGCGACACAATGGGAGTTCGCCTCGTTAATCTCGATGAAGGGACCCATGTGGTCTCTTTAGCAAAGGTCAGCGAAGACGACTAAGCGTGAAAAATATGCGCTGAAAAAGTGCTATTTTTGCGCCCGCCCGCAAGTCAGGTAGCCTTGCGCTTCCCGTTTTGCGGGCCTATAGCTCAGCCTGGTTAGAGCGCTTCCCTGATAAGGAAGAGGTCAGTGGTTCAAGTCCACTTAGGCCCACCATATCGACGCTCTCTTTGCTGCGATATGGGGACTTAGCTCAATTGGTAGAGCACCTGCTTTGCAAGCAGGGGGTTAGGGGTTCGATTCCCCTAGTCTCCACAAGATTGTCTTTAATTTTTTTTGTTACGTAACGCCCAAAAAGTAATCGCCAGTATTGCTGCAGGTATTGCATTCCACCGCTCATCACTCGATCGAGAAATCAATTGCATCACAGTACTTATCGAGAACAACACTGCAAGCGCTGTGGCGAAACCATATTCACGAATTGTGTTGATTCCACTTCTTTTGTCCCACAACCAGAACATCAAAGCGCCCATAAAAGCCGCCATAAAGAAATAAATAATTCGAATACTCATTGGAAAAGAATCAAACCCACCGCCAGCGGCTCGAGTTCTCACCCAGTCATAATTCAAAGAAACAGAGAAAAGCAGAATGATGTTGTAAGTGAGCGAAAGTTCCGCGGCAAGAATTAGTGAACGCATCCGATTCATAACAGAATTATAATCACGACTAATCTGAGTAAACGATATTTAGCTAGCGAAAAAGTTCGGAATGGCTGCCTAGTCGGAGAAGGTAAACAGAATTATCTTCTAGGCGGAAAATCATCAACAAATCTGGTTTTACATGGCATTCAAAGAATCCTGAATAAGGACCTCGCAATTTATGCAACCTGTATTTTGATGGCAGAACAACACCTTTTGAGAGCAGTGATAAGACTTCAACAATTTTCGGATCAATGTCCTTATTGTGAGAATTCTTAGATTCTCGTTTGCGGTCCTTCTTAAAAGCTGAACTCTCGAAAATCTCAAGCATTAAGACGCTTGAGCAGCTCCTCTAAATCTTTTGCGCGGTGAAGTTTCCCTTTCTGTGCATCACGGAGCGCACGCACCGTTTTCGCATTAGGGGTGTGGATAGAGAAAGGAATTTCCTTTTCGCGAGCGGCTTTTGTGAGCATTATCCGAATTGCATCAGAAAGAGTCATTCCACAGGAAGCAAATACTTTTTCTGCTTGGCGTTTTGTTTTTTCATCAATTCGAGCACGCACAACAGAATCCTGAGCCACAACTCACTCCTCTCTATGTAGCAACATTGTAGCTACATTGATTTTGTACGTCAAGGTTTATGAACTCTTGAATCTAAACGAGAGAGAGGTAGAAATTGGGTGCGCACCTCTAGATTGTGGATAAAGGGCGACGGGGCGATATTCTCACCCTCTTGATTCAGATCACTAGGAGCTAAGACATGACAGATACACCACCAATCTCGCGCGCAACACTTCACACAACAATGGGTGATGTTGTTA
>CAYSGG010000052.1:0-5785 GCA_964430775.1 uncultured Clavibacter sp.
CGCCATAAAGAACGATGCGGCAATCAGTGCGATTGTTGTAATGAGTTCCACGGATAAATGCTATCGCTTGCTATTAGACTTCAACCCATGAATCTGGTTCTAGATCTCGGTCAATCTGGAGCACGAGTACGAATAAATGGCGTAGATTCACAATTCAACAAACCCAAGAATTCAGCAGAACCAATCGTCCAAACTCTGCGTCGGATATTTGAAGAGATTCCCGCTCAGAAATTTGAGACTGTTTACTTGAGTCTTACTGGACTACAAGGGACAGTTCCAGATGTCGCGCCTTACGGAAATCTCTGCCATGAGTTTTTCTCAGCTGCTCGCGTAGCCGTAATGGATGATGGAATCGCAGCATATGACGGTGCGATCGGTTCGCGTGATGGAGTCGTGCTGACTCTCGGCAGCGGAATCGTGGCAATTGCCGGCAATCACGGTCGCTTTGCTCACGCCGATGGTAAAGGTCCAATCTTTGGTGATTATGGTGGCGGTTTCTGGATTGGAAAGTATGGACTTTCTCGCGCAATCTCAACCCTTGATGGTCGCGACGATGCAACAGACCTTGTTTCATTGCTTTCTTCCGAGTTAAGCGATTACCGAGCGTTAGCAGATACCACCGGTACAGATGCAGCTCTGCTCTGCATTAAAAGCGCAAAAACAATAATTCAGGGCGCTGAAAATAGCGTTGCAAGTGCCGCTCTGATTCTGAATGAAGCGGCGCACCATTTGGCACGCACCATCAATAGCGCTTGGTCAAAAACCAATCCATCTCTTAACGATCAGATTCATATCTCTTATCTTGGTGGACTTTCACAGAGCGATTTTTATACTGACCTGATTTCAACTCAGGTAAAGAAATTACTGCCGAGTGCCATCTTTATTGCGCCGGAAGGAAATCACCTTGATGGCGCGCCTCGAGTAGCTGAAAACTTCCCTAACGGAATGAAGCCGTTACTTGATTGGTGGCAGCTTTAACCTTTAATAGCGCCGGCAGATAAGCCCTTGACGAGATAACGTTGCGCAGCTGTTGCAAAGATTAATGGTGGCAAAATTGATAGCACTACAGCAGCAGAGATATCTCCCCATCGAACTCCATAACTTGTCACAAAGTTAGCTGCTCCCACAGTGACTGGGGTGGCCTCACTCGATGAGAGCACTACTGCAAAGAGATAGTCCGACCACGAGAATATAAAGGTGAGAACTCCGACCGCAGCCAACCCCGGCCCCATCAACGGCAAAATGATGCTGCGCAGTGTGCGAAACACTCCCGCTCCATCAACAAAGGCTGCTTCTTCGATCTCATAGGGCAGCTCTTTAATGGCGCTGGAGAAGATCAAAAGTGCCAGTGTGATATTTACGAATGTGTTCGCAAGTATCAAACCGCGAATGGAATCCACCATAGAGAGATTGGTGAAGAGTTTGTAGAAGGGAATAATGAAGAAAACCGCAGGCAGAATTCGAAGGCTTAAAGCAATACGCAACAACCATGCGCCGCCAAAACCAAGGCGAACAATGGCATAGGCAGCAGGCAAGCTGATAAAGATCGTGAGGATGACGGTGCCGATCGAGATCAGCGCGCTGTTCTGGAAGAAACTGGCGAAGTCATACCCAGCAGCGCCCATCGCATTCTTGAAGTGAGACCAATCCTTATCAAACTCCCATACGAAGGGTCCACTTGCAATCGCATTATCAGTACGTAGCGCAGTATAAATCGCGCCGAAAACCGGCAATAGAAAGAAGAGTCCGAAGAAACTGGCCAGAATTGTGGCCCAAATATTCTTTGATTGTTTCATCGCACATCCAACCTGAACTGTTTGATGATGAATGGCATAAATGGTGCAAGAAGCATGACGAGCAATACCGATGCAGCTGATGCCAAACCAAAGTCACCAGTGATGAATGCCGTCTTATAAATATGGATTCCGATGGTCTGAGTGCTGATTCCTGGTCCGCCACCAGTCATGATGTAGATAGTGTCAAACGTGCGGAAGGAATCAATTAGTCGCAGCAGAGCAATGATTGCAATTGCTGGACGCAAAATCGGAATCGTGATGCGGGCAATGATCTGGCGCGGTGATGCGCCATCAATGGCGGCCGATTCGTAGATCTCATTAGGCATGTTCTGTAGCGCCGCATAAATCAAGAGGAAGGCGAAGGAGGTGTATTGCAGAACATCAAGTGAAACCAGCGTCCAAAAGACATATCGCTGGTCGAAAATCGAGAATTCCAGCCCGATATTTCGCAGCGCCCCAGGAACAATGCCGATATTTTCATTAAGAATTAAGCGGTACATCACCGCCATGAGAGATGGCGCAATCATGATGGGCACGAGAGTGACGGAAAATAAGAAGGTTTTGCCTGGGAACTTACGGTCAAAGATCAGCGCTAGCGCAAAACCAAAGAGGCATTCGATAATCGTGACCGTGATGGCAAAGATAAATGTAAATCGCAGAGACTGCCAAAACTCTGGTTGAGCAAGAATTGCACGGAAGTTATCCAGACCTGCTGGGGTAATTTCAAATTCACTGAGGAGGTCTCGCGATAAGGCCGTCTTGATGCCGAGATACGTTGGCCAGACAACCAAGACGCTTAAGAAAAGTAGAAACGGAGATGCTAGAACAAAGGCTGCTCCTCGGTTTCTGCCCTTGATCACATCGACTCCTTGTTTCCTGTAGCGATTTACCATGAAGATATTACGGTAAATAAAGAGATGGCCGACTCAGTTGAGCCGACCATCTCTCCTAGTTACTTAGTAAGTAACTTGTTTTAGTCCTACTTACTTACGCAGACTCTTCAGGGCCGCGTCAGCAGCTCCTGCAACTTCTTCTGCGGTTTTCTGTCCAACCCATGCTGGGCTGAGAACCTCTGCGAGTTTTGCATAGATATCAAATTCGCGAGGTCCGCCAGCTTCTGCGTAACCATACTTACCTGCGTAAGTGATGATGTTCGCAAATGATGCGTTGGTTGAGACCATGGTCTTAAGAATTGTTGGCATTGATGGAACTCCACCCGCTGCCGCGTAATTCTTCATTGCATTCACAGTTGCGAGATGTTTCATCCACTTCTGTGCTGCTGCTTGGTTCTTGCTGTACTTGTTGAGACCGACAGCAAGGGCGTGAACGTGTGTACGTTGTCCCTTTCCTGGTGGTACAGCGATTCCAACTTTTCCGCTGGTAGCGCCGGTTGTGCTCAACTCGCTATATGCGGCATTCCACTGAAGTCCCATCATGGCGTTGCCGGATGTAAGCGCTGCGTTGGTCTCTGCATACTCCCATTGTGATGAATCAGGAGATGTGAGTTCCTTTGTATAGATAGTGCGGTAGACATTGATAGCAGCTTTTCCAGCAGCAGTGTTGATGGAAGGCTTGCCATTCTTGTACCAATTTCCGCCAAGTCCCCATAGAACGTCGTTCCAGATCATTGTGTTGTAGAGGAGGTTCTTAGCAGGAAGTGCATATCCATACTTGGTTGGTGAATCTGGATTGTACTTCTGAGTAAAGAATGCAGCTGTTGCTAGCGCATCATCCCAAGACCAGGTCTCAGGATTTGTGTTAGGGCTGAGTTCCTTGCCAAGTACAGTCTTTGAAATCTCTTTGTACTTTGCGGTGTTCGCAGCCGAGCTCAATGAGCTCACAAGATCTGTGCGGTAGTACATGAAGTGAAGGCTGGTATCCAATGGAAGAGCCATCTGCTTCTTGTTTACTTTCAATCCATCGATTGATGCCTTGAGATACAACTTGTCATTGACGCCCTTGAGCTCGCTCAAATATGGCGCGTGTTGTCCAACAAGGTATGAAGCTGTGAAGTAGATGTCATATTCAGATGACTTCGCCTTCATGAGGGCAGCTTCTTTTGCGAATGTGTTATCGCGGCTAAGCAAAACTTGCTTGACGACAACGCCATCCTTCTTTCCTTGACCTGCGTTGTAAGCGTCGACGACTTTCTGCATCGCTTCGCCTTCAGGTCCTGGCCAGAGAATCATTTTGACTTCAGTGGCAGCCTGGGCTGGTACAACGGTGAGACCTGTAAATAGCGCGCCCGTCGCTATTGCAGCTGTGAGAATTTTGCGTAACCGCATCGTCCCTCTTTCCTATTCTGGTTTCATGATCACTAGGCTTCGTAATTGGTCTAACACGGAGGGAAACCGTTCTAGACCAGTAGCCCAAAACTATAGTAAGGTAACCGTAAGTCAAGGGTTCTTGGAGGGAATTTTGGATAACGTTTCGGTTTCGAAGCAGCGAGCAACAACCCAATTCCTTCCCCTCAAAAGTGGTCTCGTTGTCTCCTGTCAGGTACCTGATGGCACTCCGATCGATACTCCAGCCTTTATCGCTGCGCAGGCCGCAACCGTCATAGAAGCTGGTGCGGTCGGAATCCGCGCTCAAGGAATTGCAAATGTTCGCGCTGTCGCACAATCGGTCAATGTTCCGATCATCGGATTAGTAAAGCGCTACCTGGACTCGACGCCCATCTACATCACTCCTTTAGTTGTCGATGTTATTGAACTTGAAGCTGCCGGCGCCACAATCGTTGCAGTTGATGCAACCGAAAGATTGCGAACAGATAATGTAACTTTCTCAAAGTTCATGACTGAATTACGTCAACATACTGATATCCCGATTCTTGCCGATGTTGACTCACAGGAGAGCGCCATTATTGCTGAAGCTCTGGGTTGTGACGCTGTGGCTACGACGTTATCTGGTTACACCGATATTCCAGCCCCAGAACTACCCAATATCGAATTAGTCGAACGCATTGCTAGTCGCGTTAAAGTTCCAATCGTTGCTGAAGGCGGATATACGCAACAAGAGCAAGTTACTCAAGCGCTTAATGCTGGGGCATGGAGCGTCTGTATCGGAACTGCGATTACAAATCCTTACTTACTTACCAAGCACTTCTTGCGCGGAATATTTGAGCGTTAGGCCTGGATACTAAATCTAAAGTCATACTTATCGCCGCGTCGAATTGAGACGCAATGTTCCATAGTTCGCCCGCGAGCATCGTAAGCCGTTAGTTGGAACATCAGCGAAGGAGTATTGACGACCGCCTTCAATTGAGCCGCTTGTTCCTTACTGAGAAGAATTGGCGATACTGCTGAATCTGCTCGTACAACAGGCTTTTCATAGGCGTTCTTGAATATTTCATAGAGCGAACCTTTGAGATCCTGATCAAGTAAGCCCGGTGCATTTTCACACGGTATGTAGGACTCTTCTAGCGCCAGAGGAATATTGTCGGCCAAGCGCACGCGAGTTACCCGATAAGCATCGTCGCCTACTTGAATCTGTAAAACCCGCGCCAGATCTGCTTTAGTTATTTGAATTCGTTCTGCCTTGATGATCTTCGAGGAAGGTTTCATACCTTTATCTGCGACCTCTTGAGAGAACGAAACAAAGACCAATCGCTTTGAAACTTTCTCACCCGCGACATATGTTCCAGAACCTGGAACCGTGTAGATAAATCCTTCATCTTGGAGAGCAGCCAAAGCTTGGCGAATTGTCATAATCGAGACGCCATATGTTGTGGCTAGATCTCGAGCGGATGGGATTCTGGAGTTTGCTGCCAGGCGCGAAAATCTACTCTGTAACTTTTCTCGTAAAGTCTCGTGTTTATGTTTTTTACGGCCCGACTCAGTGCGCGTAACTTTCTTACGCGTCGATTTAGCTTTCGATGTCTTGCTGGCCACGACGGCATCTTGCCATCAACTTATTCTTTAGTCACCACTAGTCGATCGGTACAAGGATCTCTTGGCTGGCGGCGATTCCTTTTACTTCCAGTACTGCAT
>CAYSGG010000053.1:0-5782 GCA_964430775.1 uncultured Clavibacter sp.
GTGATTCTTGCTGCTGGAATGGGAACGCGTTTAGGCAAGCCATGGCCCAAACCCCTCACACCTCTTGCTGATGGTCGTTCAATCATGCAGCAACAATTAGAGAATGTTGAGAAAGTCTTCAAGGACGAGGCTCGCGTCACAATCGTGGTTGGATTCAAAATGGAAATGATTATGGAGGCTCATCCCTCTGCATCTTTCGTCTATAACGAAATCTACGACCAGACCAACACATCTAAGAGTCTTTTGAAGGCCCTGCGCGCCTCGCAAGAAAGTGGCGTCTTATGGCTCAATGGCGATGTAGTTTTTGATGCACGAGTGCTCGAGCGAATCGCTGATCGCATCCGTGCTGAAAAATCATTTGTCTGCGTAAATACTTCTGCGACCGCCGAAGAAGAAGTGAAATACACCGTCGATGCGAAAGGTCACATCAACGCACTCTCTAAGCAAGTTCAGAACGCTCTTGGTGAAGCCGTCGGTATCAATTTCATCTCACGCCATCATAAAGGTTCAGTAATTACCTATCTCGAAGAGTGCGCCGACAACGACTATTTCGAACGGGGCCTCGAACTTGCTATCGAGAAAGCTGGTATCGAAATCGAACCTGTTGATATCTCGGACTTATTTGCTGTTGAAGTCGATTTTCAAGCTGACCTTGATCGCGCAAATCTAAACTTTAATTAAAGTTTCTTTCGTAATTTCGAAATCTGAATTCGAATCTTTCGCTTATAGCGATTGAAGATATTGCTCTGTACCCAATCTATTGGGAATCTCTTCACTAAGTTCTTATCAAAGCCCAACATAGCCTGGGCAACAAGATCAATTGAAATCTTCTCAGGATAGATTGATTCGCCTTCTGGAACTGAAGCTGAATCCAAACTCTCGATATCTCCCATGATCCGTGCGCCCGTGGCTAAGAGTTCCTTTTTATTCTGGGCGCCAACTTCATTGCCTTTATCGATTGCCCACTGTGGGGTCAGCAATCGAGCCGCATCTTTTGGAGCTTTCACGTGATCTGTAAGCCGGCGGATATAACCGTCACGAATGAAGACTTCGTACTCGTTCCAGTCGCGCTCTTGCGGGAATCTCTTGTTGATTTCGATAAGTAGTGCAATCTCTTCCATGCTGAGGGAGCGATTGCTGCCAGTCTGTTGGGCCTTCAAAAAGCCTTGTGGCAAGCCTAAATATTCATTGATTGAGTCAAAGAGGAACTCAGGCTTTGATTCATCAACGATGATTACGGTCGCGTTCTTGGGGCCAAGAACATCGACCCAGCGCGCAACTACTCGGCCATGAAAGTGACGCATCCAGAATGTTGGGTTGACTTTGGATTCACCTGGGTTATCTAGTACCGAGTGTAACCAAGTGGTGTAATCAACTTTCGTACCGTACTTTAAATATTGTTGGTATGACGAACCTAGTAACTTCACAAGTGGGCGTACAGTAAAGATAACTTCAACTCTTCTATTTTTAATCTCGCTAAATATGGTGCGAATCGCATCACCGTTCAGTTCTGAGAAAAACTCACTGCTGATAAGTATGGTCTCCTCATCGCTGCTGTTGACCGACTTAGCAAGTTGGGTCCATTGCTGCATTGATGTCTTTTCGCCACCGCGTTTGCTCCAACCCCATGCGCGCCCCGTAAGCGCCCATGCGACTCGATGATGGGCTTTGCGACCAATGTTCGGGTAGATGATGCCAGCAGATTTCAACTCTTCGCTCTGAGCATCAAAGGCTTCTTGGAGTGCAGTAGTGCCGGATTTATGGAAACCTGCATGTATTACTAATCGGCGCTCTGACATCACGAAATTATCCTAATGATGGCAGCACGCATACCTCGGACCATCTCGCTTAATTCCATTGTGGGTTGGCTGGGAAACTCCTCAATTTGTTCAGAGACCAGCGGAAGGTGAATAAAACCCGATCTGACGGAAGTGTTTAGAAGAGCATGTTGTAGTCGATAGAAGAGATGGTTGCAGACAAAGGTTCCCGCAGAGAGCGAAATTGAGCTTGGGACTCCTGAGTTATTAAGTTCTCTCTCAATCTGCTCGATGGGTAAGGTAGAAAAATATCCATCTGCCCCCGAGCCCTCGATTTTTCTACCCTGGGGTTGATTTCCGGCGTTGTCAGGAATGCGCGCATCATCGAAATTAATGGCGATTCGTTCCGGGGTGATTGCTTTTCGCCCCTCTGCTTGCCCAAGTGAAATGACAATTTCTGGGGAGAATTCTCTGATTCGCTGTAGAAGAAGTTGGGTAGAACGATCAAATTCAACGGGTAGAACTAGCGTGCTCAGCTCAACGCCCGGGATTTCCTGACGCGATAGTTCTTCAACCAAGAGTTGTGATGGGTTTAGCGACGCTCCAGCAAATGGCTCAAAGCCACTAACCAGGATTTTGGTCTTTTTTTCAGATGTAGCGTGCATTCAACACTGCTTTATACGCCAAGAAATGCAGCGCCAACAAGCAAGGTTGACCAAACAATATGGAAAGGAACCATCCAATTCTTGATAACTTCTATTGCAGACTTGGAATCTTCGTCTTCGGTAGCGTTCTTCTTTATCTCAAGTAGTTCGCGGATCAAGACCGAGAAGACCAAGAGGGTTGCGACCCACGCAACCATGCAGTACGGACAGAGCGCTCCGATAACAAAGGTGGTTTCGTAAGCCAACCAATGGCAGAAGATCACGGCGAGCGCGGTTCCGGTAGCTGCGATCTGTAGGAATAGCTTCGGCAAATTAATGCCGAAAAAGAGTAGGACAGCGACGACCAGCATCATCGAGAAAGTACCGATACCGATGAGCGAGTTTGGAAATCCAAAAGCTTCTGCTTGCTCCGAGAGCATCACGCTCTTGCAATTTAGCGTCGCGTTGATATTGCAGGAAGGGGTATAGCCC
Organism: uncultured Clavibacter sp.; assembly: GCA_964430775.1. Lineage (GTDB taxonomy): Bacteria > Actinomycetota > Actinomycetes > Nanopelagicales > Nanopelagicaceae > MAG-120802. The sequence continues at coordinate 2,894 of CAYSGG010000053.1, forward strand.
GCATCCTTAAGAATCTTGAACTTATCAATCGTCAGAATAAAGGAAGCAACGAGACCTGAAATGCTTGCGACCAGCATTACCCATGCTGATGTACGAGTCTGTGATTCCACTCACGAAGTATAAAGAGGGTCTCAATCTCGCACAAACCAAGCGAAATCCTCACATGTTCAGCACCTTCTTGAGAATCTCTTTGATTTCTCTACAGCGTAATTCAGAGTTCCCTAATGTTCCTACATAAATATCCGCTCCAAGATCAAAGCTTTAGTTCTACCAAAGTTCACACCGAATGAAACAAACAACTGAGATAGAGATGAGGAAAGAATGAAGAAGATGAAAAGATACGCTGCGCTTGTAGCTGTATCTGCACTTGCACTTTCGCCGGTCGTTCCTGCACAAGCTGAAGATGAGGCACTGAAGACAAGTCCGCTAACCGAAGTGCTCAATCTGCCACGAGCAGAGTTTGATAATAATCTCGGTGATTACGATGTCTTTACTGCGGTCTTCATGGATACGTGGGGAATGCTTCCTGAATCATCACTTAAAGTTCTTGCAGATGGAAACACTGCTCTGACCGCATTTGTTCCCACAGACCGTGCATTCCGCAAACTCGTTCGCTATCTGACCGGTAAGGCGCCAAAGAGTGAAGAGGCGATCACAAATGCCGTCCTTTCTCTTGGTTCGGCAACTCTAGAAAAGGTCTTGCTCTATCACGTAGTGGTCGGAAATCCGATTCTCTCCCCTGATGCCCTCAAGGCAAATGGCGCTACTTTGACTTCAGCAAATGCTCAGACTTTCAAAGTCAATGTGAATGGTTCAACCATCACTCTCGTTGATAAAGCTTCAAAGCACACCAACGCTGTCGTACTTCTGAGCAAAATTGATATCAATGGCGGCAACAAGCAGGTCGCACATGGCATCAATCAAGTAATGCTTCCTAAACTCTCCTAGTTAAGGAAACGTGGGTAAGAAATAGAACGCCATTGGACCCTTGCAATTGCAGGGGTCCTTTTGCGTTACATAGTTCGAATTGCGTAGGCTTGATTTATGGGTTCTTTTACAAAAGCAAAGCTGGCGCTGATTAGCCTTGTTATTGCTTCATTAATGCCCATATCGCCGGTTCAAGCTGACTCTATTGACCTCAAGATCCGCACTGTTGACATTGCATCTACTCAAGTAGAAGGTGGCCGTGGCGCTGCTCTAGCGATTCTCAAGGATGGAGCCCTCTTGCTGGCTGGCGGCGAAAGAGGTGACACGCTATTCCAATACCGAAACGATGAGTTAGTTAGCGCTGGCAAAATCTTGCAACAGAGTGAGCGAATTCGCGACTCTCGATTTGGTCCAACTGATATCGGCATTTTGAGTGAAACTTCCAAGCGCGCACAACTTTTAATTTCATACCCTCAGCTTGATCAAAAACGTAACTGCGTCCGGCTAGTGGTCTTCCGCTACACCTTGAATCGCGCTGATCTCGCGTTGACGAAAAATGAAAGATGGTTCCAAGGCAAACCCTGCGTTCCGCTTGGAGCCGTGCAACACGCAGCCGGTCGCATTGAAGTGATCGACTCCAAGAGCGCTTACCTGACTACTGGTGATTTAGGTTCTCGGCGGATAGATGACCGAACTTTTCGCCAGTGGCTTGGTGGAGTATTTGTGATTACTGCGAAGAAAGTTAGTCAGATTTCTAGCGGACACCGAAACCCACAAGGAATTCTCTTGTCAGGAAGTGATCTATACATATCCGAACATGGTCCTCGTGGAGGAGATGAACTCAATCTCATCAAGCAAGGAAAGGACTATGGCTGGCCTTTCGTTACATATGGTGCGCCGTATGGTCCGGGTGATTACATCAAACCAAATAGGACGGGAGTTCATATTGGTTACGAAGAGCCGATCTATCAGTGGACACCTTCTGTTGCACCCACAGAGTTAGTAAAGATTCCCAACACCCCTCAATGGCAGAGTTTTCAGGGATATCTTGTGATGGGAACGTTGGCCGCTCAATCCTTGGTCTTTATCCAATTAACCAGTCCATCAAGGGTTGGAAAGGTAATTCAAGAGAGCGTCGGCGAAAGAATTCGTGATCTCGAGGTTGCTCCCGACGGCCAACTAGTTGGCACTACCGATAGTGGCGCGCTGCTTTTCATCACTCTGAATTCCAATTGATGTTTACTTAGGCGATGGATGCTCTGAGAAAAATCACGCAGGTTCTGCTGGGGTTAGCTCTTACCTATGCCGGCATCGGCCATTTAACCTTTAGTCGTTCGGAATTTCAGGCTCAGGTTCCAACATGGCTACCTCTAGATAAGGATTTTGTAGTCGTCGCTTCAGGAATAGTAGAGATACTTTTGGGTTTAGCTTTAATTTCTTTGTGGCGCTACCGAAAATATGTTGGTTGGGCTACCGCTATTTTCTTTCTGCTAATTTTTCCCGGGAACATCTCACAATACGTAAATGGAATTGATGCCTTCGGATTCGATACCGACCGTGAGAGACTTATCCGACTATTCTTCCAACCGGTGCTAGTTCTCTGGGCGCTTTGGTCAACAGATGCCTTAAACGGTGTGATTGTGAAAAAGAAAGGATTGTCATGAGATTTGTAATTTCAGTCATCGACACCCAGACTCGACCGCCACATAGCCCAGAAGAAATTGCCGCCATTGATGCATTCAATGACAAGCTGGTTGCTGCCGGCCAACGAATATTTGCTGGCGGTCTTGAATCACCTAGCGATGCGACTGTCATAGATAATCGTTCAGGTGCAAACACCCAAACCGTGGGGCCTTTTTATAGTTCCCCTGAATACTTCGGCGGTTTCTGGATTATTGATGTTCCTACACGTGAATTAGCGGAAGAATTAGCAGCTGAGGGGTCACTTGCATGCAATCGGAA
>CAYSGG010000054.1:0-5580 GCA_964430775.1 uncultured Clavibacter sp.
AGCTTCCCTGGCCAACTCTGGTCAATCAAGCTCTCACGTGGATGGCCAACATTCCTCTTCATCCTTGCAGTCGGAATTTTGATTGTGGCTGCCGTCGTATTTGTCGAACAATCTCAGCGCCGTATTCCAGTTCAATACGCCAAGCGCCAAGTTGGTCGTCGCCAATACGGTGGAACCACCACTTACATCCCAATCAAGGTCAACCAATCAGGCGTTATTCCAGTTATCTTCGCATCGTCCTTGCTCTACATCCCATCATTGGTCGCTAACTTCACCAACTCACAAGCGCCATGGGCTGTATGGATCTCCACAAACTTCGTACAAGGCGATCACCCAATTTACATTGCGGCGTACGCGCTACTCATCATTTTCTTCGCCTACTTCTATGTAGCAATCACCTTCAACCCTGAAGAGACTGCTGAAAACATGCGTAAGTACGGCGGATTCATCCCAGGTATTCGCGCTGGTAAGCCAACGAGCGATTACCTGCAATACGTCCTCAACCGCATCACTGCGCCAGGATCTCTCTACCTTGCACTGGTTGCGATCATCCCGATTATTGCGCTCGTGCTCTTTGGCGCCTCGCAGAACTTCCCATTTGGTGGAACTGCGATTCTCATCGTTGTCGGTGTTGGTCTTGATACTGCAAAGCAGATCGAAAGCCAGTTGCAACAGCGTTCATACGAGGGATTCCTCCGCTAATGCGTTTAATCCTGGTTGGACCACCAGGTGCAGGTAAAGGAACTCAAGCAGTACACCTCGCCGCGCACTATTCAATTCCTCATATCTCAACCGGGGATATCTTCCGCGCCAATCTCAAAGAGGGAACACCTCTTGGGCTGCAAGCAAAGAGTTTCATGGATAAGGGCGAATTAGTTCCGGACTCAGTCACCAACGCAATGGTCAAGGATCGTCTCAATCACGCAGATACTGCAAATGGTTTCTTGCTTGATGGATTTCCCCGCAATGTCGCACAAGCAGAAGTCTTGCGTGCGATTCTCGCCGAGAAGAAAACTCCGATTGATGCGGCGCTCGAACTCTCGATTGAAAATTCCGAGATTATCAAGCGCCTCTCTGGTCGTCGTACCTGCCGTGGTTGCGGAAAAGTATTTCCTGGTTCCTTTGATAAGTGCGATGCATGTGGTGGAGAGCTCTATCAGCGCGACGATGACAAAGAAGAAGTCGTAGCAAGACGCCTCGAAGTTTATGCGGAACAAACAGCGCCCATCATTGCTTTTTATCGCACCGAAGGTTTGCTCATCACCATCCCTGCGGTCGGAGATGTAGCTGAAATTACAGCTGGCGCCATTCGCGCCCTGTCACAGAAACTAAGTTAAATCATGGCGATCCAGATCAAGACATTGGATCAACTCCAGACGATGCGCGCGGCAGGACTTCTAGTCCGCAGCACTCTCGAACTCGTCAAAGCAAATATCAAGGCAGGAATTACGACCAGCGCTCTTGATGCGATTGCAGAAGCAAATATCAAACGCGGTGGCGGTACTTCTAATTTCAAGGGCTATCACGGATATCCCGCAACTATCTGCGTCTCAGTCAATGATGAAATTGTTCATGGAATTCCTGGTGATCGCATGATTATGCCGGGCGATATCGTCTCCGTTGATTGTGGTGCAGTCATTGATGGTTGGCATGGAGATGCTGCCTTCTCTGTCATTGTGGATCCCATTGATGATGCGCGACAGAAAATGCTCAATGTTTGTGAAGAATCGATGTGGGTAGGAATCGCCGCCGGCGCGGCCGGAGCTAAGCTTTCAGATATTGGTCATGCGATTGAGAAGTACACCAACGAACAAGGCAATTACGGAATCTTGCGCGAATATGGCGGACATGGAATCGGAACCTCGATGCATATGGAGCCTCACATCCTCAATTATGGAAAACCTGGCAATGGTCCCACCATCGAAGCCGGAATGGTCTTTGCAATCGAACCCATGATCACGATGGGAACCCACAAGACAAAGATTCTGGCCGACAATTGGACTGTCGTAACAACCGATGGGTCCCATGGATCACACTTCGAGAACTCTTATTGCATCGCACCAGATGGAAAACCATTCGTTCTCACCGAGATTGATGGCGGAAAAGCAGAACTCGCTCGATTTGGCGTCGAAGTTTCCAGCCTTCTTTCATAGATTAGCCTCATGAGCAGAGTCCTAGAACAGCGGGAAAAACGAGCCAGAATCAAGGCTCTTTTGGAAGCCAAGAACCTTGATGCCGTCGTTCTTAAAAAAGGCGCCAATGTCGCATGGATTATTGGTGGTCGTGCGCACATCCCCACCACTCTTGAACTCTCGTGCATGGATGTTGTGGTCTACCGAGATCGCATTGTTGTTGTCACAAACAAAATTGAAGCGCCACGACTTGAAGCTGAAGAACTCTCTGGCGATGAAGAACTCATTGTTATCAATTGGTTCGAAGGAAGAGAGGGTCAACTTCCCAAAGGCGAGCGCATTGGTAGTGATGGAGCTGAGGCAGATCGAGTCAATATTCAAAATGAAATAGAGACTCTTCGACGACATCTCAATGATTACGAAGTTAATCGACTCCGCGAAATCGGCAAAGATGCGGGCGAAGCTCTTAGTGAAGCGATGCTTGATATCGATCCTGAGATGAGTGAAGTAGAGGTTGCGGGAGAGATTGCCGAAGATCTCTGGGAGCGAAACCTCGAACCTGTTGTCCTACTCGTTGCAGGCCAAGATCGCATCAAAAAATTCAGACACCCGCTTCCAACGACTGCTGAAGTTGGCAATACGGTTATGGGAGTCATCTGCGCTCGACGCAAAGGTCTCATTGCAAGCGTCACTCGCATTGTTAATTTCGGTGAGATCTCCTCTGAGATGCATTCCACCTACCAACGATTACTCAAAGTTGAATCTGCATTCTTGGATAACACCAAAGTTGGCGCGACATTCGCTGAAGCTTTTAAAGCTGGAACGCTTTCGTATCTGACGGAAGGTTTCGAGCGCGATGAATGGACGAAGCATCATCAAGGTGGACCTACGGGATATCTTCCACGGGATTACCCCGCGCATGAGAAGACCCCTGCGATCATCGGCGTCCGTAATGCGATTGCCTGGAACCCGAGCGCCGAGGGACTTAAAGTGGAAGACACTGTCATCACCACCGAGTCGGGGCTTGAGATTCTGACTCTGGATTCAGGGTGGCCGATGGTAGAAATCGCAGGTCGAAGCCGTCCGGCTATCGCTCAGCGGTAATCCAAACGTTATAAAAAACCTCACAAAAAGCGTTGACCGGCGGTCATATACGCACAAGACTCGCGTCATTCAAGTGGTCAGACCACTTACCGTGACAAGGGAGTCCTCAGAGATGGTGCGCTACGGGATCATCGGCGTTGGCGCCATGGGCCGTGAGCACGCCGAAAACCTCCGCTTCATCGAAGGCGCAACTGTCACCGCGATCAGTGATCCCGATGAAGGCTCACGCACTCTCGCCAAATCGCAGATCGGAAATCCTGTTGCTGTATTCACGGATCACAACGAACTATTGAATTCAGGGTTGGTAGATGCGGTCATCATCGCAACGCCGAATTACACCCACGTCGATGTCCTCAAGGATGCACTCGCAACATCACTTCATGTCTTCATCGAGAAGCCGCTCTGCACCACGATTGAAGATTGCGTCAAAGTAATCGAATGGTCCAAAGGCCGCTCCGGATTAGTGTGGATGGGTTTGGAGTATCGGTACATGCCTCCAGTTCATGAATTGATTTCGATAGTCCATGATGGTGGCATCGGAGAAGTACAACAAGTAACGATTCGCGAACACCGCGAACCTTTCTATCCCAAAGTCGGAAACTGGAATCGCTTCACCGAAAAAACTGGCGGAACCTTGGTAGAGAAGTGTTGTCACTACTTCAACTTGATGGATCACATTGCGCAAGAAAGACCAGCACGAGTCTTTGCATCTGGTGGCCAAAGAGTAAATTTCTTAGATGAGATTTACGATGGTAAACGCGCGGATATGTTGGATAGCGCGTATGTGATTGTTGAGTACCCCAGCGGCAAGCGCGCGATGTTGGATCTCTGCATGTTTGCCGAAAACACCATCGATAAGGAACATATCTCCGTCACGGGAAATGCCGGCAAAGTCGAGTCATTCTTACCATCACTTGAATTACGCCTTGGAAAACGTAGTGCCGTGGGTAACTTCAAAGAGTGGACCCACGATGCATCAAAGCCAAAAGTAGAGTCACGGAAAGTCTGGAACGACTCGATCAAATACAACGGTTTCCATTATGGAGCGTCGTACCTCGAACACGTGAAGTTCTTCAACGCTATCCAGGGCGGAAAAGCCCCAGAAGTCACGTTGGAAGATGGCCTACGTAGCGTTGCCACGGGCTTGGCGGCACAGAAAAGCATCGCCGAAGGACGCCCAGTCTTGATGACCGAGATTTTGCCTGCGGGGTGGAACTAATGAGTAGTTGCACACTGATCGCATTGGCTCGGCCAACTTTTGATGTCGCTGCCGCTGAACGTTTCTATGATTCAGCGCGAGCTTTACTCACCGATCTTGGTGCCACCATCAATGGTCCAACAAGTTTGATTATGACCCCCGAAGATACGGCGAGCGCAGAAGCGAATCTCAATCGCGACGAGAAGCTCTATATCCTCTTCAATGCATCATTCGCCGATGCATCTGCAGCAATCTCATTACTCTCACAAGTTAAAGGTGAAGTTCTACTCTGGTCAGTTCGTGAATTCGGAGAGGTAGGAGATCGACTTCTTTTGAATTCAATGTGCGGCTCCAACCTAGCCGCTCATGCGCTTCGCGTTAACGGCAAGCGCATTACTCATCTTCACGGAAATCCAGACGAGGCTCATGTCCGAGAAGGTCTTAAGAACGCACTCGCAGGTGTCATGCCCAATGCGGGCCAACCGCAAACCAAGAGCGGCGAACTTGCAGATTCTTCCAAAGTGGAGAATTCGCTAGAACTTCTCAAAGGTCGCATCATCGGTGCTATTGGCGATGCGCCGGCAGGTTTCACTCCCTGCAATTACGATGCTGAAGCACTCAATAGCAAATTTGGAATTAACGTCATCAATAAGTCAATCCCGGAGATCTTCGCCGATATTGCTGCTGTGCCTCTTGATGAAGAGAGTACCGAATACAAAGAAGCTTGTGACGCACAACCATCACTGAAAAACGTTCCAGAGAAAGAAGCGCGTATCAACGCGAGCACCCGAGTTGCGTTGCAGAAATGGATTGAATCTCACAACCTCTCTGCAATCGCGATGCGTTGCTGGCCAGATTTCGCAGTTGATTTGGGCGCTTGCCCTTGCGGCGCTATGGGAAGAACCGCCACAAGCGGCACCCCGGCAGCCTGCGAAAGAGATGTATATGGCGCTGTAACTATGCTGCTTTTGGAGGCTTTGGGCTCTGGCACTAACTACCTCGTCGACACTGTCGATCTTGAAGAAGACGAGAACATCATTCGAATTTGGCACTGTGGATCAGCATCGACAACTTTGGCTGTTGATCCCGAGAATGCAACGCAGTACATACACTGCAATAGAAAACTAGGTGTGGCCGGAAACTTCC
>CAYSGG010000055.1:0-5423 GCA_964430775.1 uncultured Clavibacter sp.
TGATGGCTGTGTGAACTGCCACAACTCCCCCCGTGAGGTTTACCCACGATGGATTCCGCCAGCCCGCCGCAGTCATCTCGGCGGCCAACTGCTCTTGTGTAGGCCATGCACGGATTGATTCGGCCAAATACACATAGGCCGATGGGTTTGATGAGGTGCGCTTTGCCAATTTAGGCAACGCTTTCATGAGGTAATTCATATAGATGATGCGAAATGGCGCAAAGGTCGGTGTTGAGAATTCAACAATCACCATGCGACCTCCAACTTTGGTGACACGAAGCGCTTCCTTCAGAGCTTTCTTAAAATCATGGGTGTTACGTAAACCAAAAGAGATAGTTGTGACATCAAATTGATTATCGTCGAATGGAAGATTGAGCGCATCGCCTTTGACAAACGTCAAATAGGGGCGCGCTTTTCTTCCTTGCGCCAACATTCCTTCTGAAAAATCTAACGACGTTACATCTGCGCCAGCTTTAAATAGCGGTTCGCTAGAAGAACCAGGGCCTGCCGCAACATCAAGGATTTTCATTCCAGGGCCAGGATTGATAATGGTCTGGACTTTCTTTCGCCAACGTTTTGTTTGACCCAAACTCAGCAGGTCGTTGACCAAGTCATAACGTCGCGCCACCGCATCAAACATCGATGAGACTTCTTCGGGATCCTTACCAAGGTCAGCTCGACTCACGCGCCTATCATCCCTAGCGGTACGCTAACTCCACAAGTTGAACGGAGAGCCATGCACATCTCAATCACGACGGAGTTGCTCGGAGAGCACCCGCCGCTGCTTGAAATCTCTGTTCCTGAAATCCACGATGATGCGCTGACCTCATGGGTCCGTGGTGGCGATGGAATGATCGGATTTGGTATCTACAAATCTCATGTCGTCAAAGGCGCCCATCGCTTCGAGCAAGCTCGCCAATGGTGGCGCGAACAAGTAAATGGCCTTGATATTCACAATAACGTTCATGGCACTGGAACTGGCCCGATTCTCTTTACTTCTTTCTCTTTCGATGAAGCTGAAGATTCAATATTGATCATCCCTAAAGTTGTTGTAGGGCAACGAAATGGGAAGTCTTGGATCACATGGATTGGCGCAACTCCCCAGCCCGCACTCCACAAAGCAACGCACAAAGCAGCCCCTCTCAATCTCTCGTGGAGCGGCAGTAACGGCGATGTCTGGCAAGACCGCGTAGCTCGCGCCGTAGAAAAGATCAAAAGCGATCAACTTGAGAAGGTAGTCCTTGCCCGCTTTGTTACCGGAACAACCCAAGAGAAGATTGACCAACGCAATCTACTTCGCCAACTAGCAATTGAATATCCATCTACCTGGGTTTACTCCAATCACGGACTAGTCGGTGCAACTCCTGAACTATTAGTGCGTCTTAGTAAATCTCTTGTCACATCGCGCATCCTTGCTGGAACTATCCGTAAGACCGGCGATGACGAACGCGACCTCGCACTTGCAGGATCACTTGCGCGTTCATCTAAAGATCTCGAAGAACACGAATATGCAGTTCGCTCTGTTGCCGAAGCGCTCTCACCATTCTGTACTTCCACTAACGTTCCGGAAACACCATTTGTCTTGCACTTATCTAATGTCATGCATCTTGCTACTGATGTCACCGGTGTTCTCTCTGATTCATCTAACCCCGCAGATATCTTTGATTTAGTCTCGCGCCTTCATCCATCTGCAGCGGTTTGTGGAACACCAACCGATGTCGCAAAGCGCACAATCGATGAGATCGAAGGCATTTCTCGCGGTCGTTATGCAGGTCCAATCGGTTGGATCGATGCAAAAGGCGATGGCGAGCTTGGCATTGCGCTGCGGTGTGGCCAGATCTCACACGATGGCCAATCAATCAGAATCTACGCAGGCTGTGGAATTGTGGCCGGTTCGGATCCTGAGCGTGAATACGCCGAGAGCCAAGCAAAATTATTGCCGATGCGTAGCGCTTTAGAGAAGCACTAGCTCCTTATATTTCTTAACTACGTTATAGATTGAATCAGCGTTCTTCTCTCGATCAGGCATCTTCGCAACAATCACATGCAAGGCGGGATAGATACGCTGCATCGCGATGTGAAGTTCCTTCCCACTTCGAACTTCTTCGACTGATACGCCAAAGCCCGCAACAATTTTGGCAATGTCTTTGCCATGTGGGGTACCAAAGATAGTTTCAAAGCCATCAACGCCACGTTGGGGCAGAGTTGAGAAGATTCCACCTCCATCGTTATCAACCACAACAATCGTTAGAGCATCCGATGTGGGATTAACCAAGGCTGAAATATCGTGCAAGAAAGCCAAGTCGCCGATGATTGCGTAGGTCTCATCATGCTTACTTGCGATACCCATCGCGGTTGAAATATTTCCATCAATACCTGCTAACCCACGATTGGCATAGGTTTCAATTCCCGTACGTGGCACAGCAAAACTTTCGATATCTCTAATGGGGCGCGATGACGAGATGAATAACGCTGCATCGTTCTCTAACTCCTCAGAGACAACAGCTGCGACTTCAGCCTCTGACCAATCAGGAAGTTCGGCTAGAGCTGCTGCTGCGACTTCTTCATACTTGTGCCACGAGTCATGCCAGATGCTGTCAGCATCAACAACTGCTGTGACGCGAGGAATCACATGATGGGTCTCATCAGCGCTGCGTGATGTATCGATTTTCTCTAAGCGTGGATCAATCACCATGACCCGCTTTGAGCCATGAATATAGGCGTTAATACTGCGTGACAAGGTCGTGCGGCCAATCACCACAACGAGATCGGCGGCAAGTTCGCGGCGTACACGTTCATCAGATAAAACGATGGGTGCATGTGCAATTGCGTTTTCGAAAACCAATGGGTCTTCGGCCACAATCGGTGCGCCTAGCGAGTCGGCAAGATCTTCAATCTCATCGGCTGAAAATCCTGCGCGATCATGTCCCACAATCACTACATTCTTAGCGGTATCAATGGAAATTTCACCAGCTACTACCTCGCCATGAACGATGGGCGTTGGATGGATTCCAGATAACCAATCGCTGGAATCTTCTGGAAGCAACGGTTCATCAAACTGCAGATTGATATGTACTGGTCCATGTCCACTCAAGAACTTTGTCAGATCAAGTGGCGCTGCTGTATCAAGACTATGGCGGACGAATTCACCGAAGATTGCGTGTTGATTGGTGGTCTGATTCGAACCGGTCTTACGCAGCCTTGATGGACGATCTGCAGTAAGGAGTAAGAGATCAATATCGCTGTGATGTGCTTCTAAAACAGCAGGGTAGTAATTTGCTACTGCCGTGCCGCTAGTACACACAACAGGAACGTACTTGCCTGAGGCTTTAGAGATTCCGAGTGCAAAGAACGCAGCACCGCGTTCATCGATGCGGACATGAAGATTGATCAAGCCTTTTTCTTGGGCTTGATAGAAAGCAATCGATAGCGGAGCATTTCTAGAGCCTGGTGAAAGAACTACATCCTCCACGCCTAGTTCAATTAACTGACGTACGGTATGGCGCGCAAGAGCTGTTGAGACGCTCATCGTGCCCCCCTTAGATTCCACACTTCTGTCAGGCGATTTCGCCACCACTCTAATCGTTCATCCGAGACCTTGAATCTCTCCAGCCTCTCAAGATCGGGCTCATATGTGCCGACGCTCATCGCACCGTTAGTGATTGGGATATGACCGAGATCTTCCGCCATCAGCGCACCGGTTGCCAACCCACACGCGTATTTCAACTCTGGTACGTGGGCCGCAAGTTTGAGGCCATGTGAGATTCCTACAACTGACTCCAGAGCACTTGAGACAACAACCGGAAGTTTGTGATGAGCTGCTAGTTGTAGCGAACGATTGATTCCACCCAGAGGTGCCACTTTTAACATCAGAATATCGATGGCGCCATCAAGGTTAAGAGCGAATGGATCCTTCGCTTTGCGCAGGACTTCATCGCCAGCAATCTTCACATCAACGAGCAAACGATTTTTCAATTCCTTTAATTCATCAAGAGTCGCTACAGGTTGTTCCACATATTCCAGAGCATCCCCAGCAACTTCACCAACGATGGTGCGGATATTGAAAACCGCATCATCAACGCTCCATGATCCATTGACATCAATTCGGATTTTTGCGTTAGGCAAATACTTTCTTACTCGCGCGATGCGAACTAAATCTTCACGTATTCCAGTTCCGACTTTGATCTTCACTGTATTGACGCCGGGATACCACGAGAGAATCCGTTCTATCTCTGCTTCATCATCAGATGCGGGCACTGTTGCATTGATTGGAATTTCCATCCGAAGCGGTGCATCAAAACGTGTGGTTGCAGCTTCGATTGCACTTTCAAGCCAGGGCAATGATTCCTGCGCGTCATACTCCAGAAATGGCGCGAATTCGCCCCAACCTGCCTCTGATGTGATGAGCGCTGTTTCGCGCACCTCGATGCCGCGAAACTTGGTCTTCATCGGCAGAGCTACAACTCGCAGAGAGGCGAGAGCCTCCTCCAGCGTCAAAGACATGATCTATGGGCGCTTAGGGAACTTATCGAAGTTCGGTGCGCGCTTCTCTTTATATGCATCGCGACCTTCTTGTCCTTCTTCAGTGAGATAGAAGAGCAGAGTCGCATCGCCAGCAAGTTGTTGTACCCCGGCAAGTCCATCATCTGCCGCGTTAAGCCCAGCTTTGAGTAGACGTAGCGCCATCGGTGAATGACGGAGCATCTCGCGAGCCCAAGAAACTGTTTCTGCTTCTAACTCTTTGACGGGAACGACGGTGTTCACGAGTCCCATTTCCAACGCTTCTTTTGCGTCGTATTGGCGACACATAAACCAGATCTCACGTGCTTTTTTCTGGCCAACATGGCGCGCAAGTAGCCCTGCGCCATATCCACCATCAAAGGATCCAACCATCGGTCCGGTCTGACCAAACTTTGCGTTATCTGCTGCGACAGTGATGTCACAAACAACGTGAAGAACATGGCCGCCGCCGATTGCCCAACCTGCAACCATTGCAATCACTGGTTTTGGTGTGCGACGGATCTGAACTTGAAGATCGAGAACATTGAGACGGCCGATGCCTTTCTTGCCGACAGCATCGCTGCCGATATATCCATCATCACCGCGCACTGAGATATCGCCACCAGAACAGAACGCTTCATCACCTTCACCAGTGAAGATGATCACGCCAACTTTGTCGTCATCACGTGCGAAATTGAATGCTTCTTGTAGCTCTGCCAATGTTTCTGGGCGGAATGCGTTACGTACCTGAGGGCGATTGATTGTTATCTTCGCCATTCCTTCAGCGACTTCATAACGCACATCAGTGAAATTCTCTGAACCTGCGCCACGTTGCCATTGCGGAATCGTGCGACTTCCGGGTTCGCGCTTAATCGGCTTGCTCATATGGCATACCCTACGGTGGTTATGGTTTCCACGGTAAA
>CAYSGG010000056.1:0-5065 GCA_964430775.1 uncultured Clavibacter sp.
CATGAATATTCGTCCCGCGCGCCGTGATGAGGTTGGCATTGTGTTGCAATTAATCCACGATCTCGCACATTACGAAAAAGCACCACACGAAGTGGAAGCAACAGAGAAAGAATTGCTTGAAACGCTCTTCTGCGAAAACCCACAAGTCTTCTGTGATCTTGTTGAAGTCGATGGCGAGATTGCTGGAATGGCAATTTGGTTTTTGAATTACTCAACCTGGCAAGGCAAGCACGGTATCTATCTGGAAGATCTCTTTGTAAAACCAGAGTTCCGTGGACATGGATATGGAAAGGCTCTCTTACAGCACCTTGCCAAAACTTGCGAGGATAGAGGTTACGGACGCTTCCAATGGTGGGTACTGGATTGGAACTCTCCAGCAATTGAGTTCTACAAGAGTTTAGGAGCTGTTGCGATGGATGAATGGACTGTGTATCGAGTATCCGGTCAAGCCCTCAAAGATCTAGGAAACTAGCTCTCCTTCGAAATACACCTGTTGCAAATTCCAGTCATCGCTCAAAACCACAAAATTAGCCTTTTTGCCTAACGCAATATCTCCAACAGTTGTTTCGCCGATCAGAGCTGCAGGACGAGTGCAATACATAGCAACAGCATCAACGGGGTTGATTGCAAAGTCTTGGATGGCAGTCGCAAATGCGCGATCCATCGTTAACGTGCTTCCCGCTAACGCCGTGCCACCTTTGAGGCGAGCTACACCATCAATGACGACAACGGGCAATTCGCCAAGTGCATATTCACCATCTGGCTTTCCTGCAAAGGGCGCTGCATCTGTAATCCCAATGAGTCGATGGCTAGCCATTGCAATAAAGTCTTGGAGTACGTTGTGCGGCACATGAACGCCATCGAAAATTACTTCTAGAGCGAGAGTTGGATCGCTCAGGACAAACCCCGCAAGAGTGTGAGTATCTGAGTAATCCTTCTTCATTCCGTTATAGAGATGCGTGACTATGGTCGCGCCATTGTTTATTGCTTGCTTCACGACATCTGTAGTTGCTGCACTATGTCCTATCGCGACCGCCACTGCGTTGGAAGATAGATACTTGATCGCCTCTAGCGCACCTTCAATCTCTGGCGCAATCGTTATGTGACGAACTTTTCCTGTCTCAACAATCTTCGCTAGATCAGAGGATTTGGGAACGCTGAGATATTCAGGCTTATGTGCTCCGCAATGTGCATGTGAAAGATATGGGCCTTCAAGGTGAATGCCAACAACGTTGCGCGCAAATTCGAGCTTTGAGATTTTAGAGAGAATCGAGTCGACTGGTTCAGATACAAAACTTGCTAACATCGTTGTGGTTCCATGTTTGAGATGAAACTCTGCGCCGCGCGGATCAACCGAGTTGTCATAACCCCCGCCGCCATGGCAATGAATATCGACGAATCCTGGAATTACTGTTCCGGAAAGTTCAATTGCATCCGGTGCTCGGCCATGGGAGATCTCAGTGATCACGCCTTTGTCGACCGTGAAGGTGCTCTCTTTTCTGGTTCCGGAGCTGGTAATCATCAGGGGAGCAAAGAACTTCACGAGGGCCATGATTTCACGGTTACAGCGGGGATTTCGGCAAAAGCGTTATCAATCCGACACCTTTACTACCTTCACGGCGGGCTTATTGCCCTATACGGTAGCGCTCACTCTCACCCTCGAGAGAAACCTAGGAGAGACATATGTCTTTGAAGAAAGTACTTACAAGCGCAGGCGTGGCCGTGACCGCGCTCTCACTTGTACTCACGGGAACAACCCCTGCATCTGCTGCAAAAGTTCCTTCATCAAAAGCAAAAGCTGGAGATGAGTGCGGACGTGCTGGCATGGTTGCAAAAGCTCGTGGCGTTGAAGGAAGCGACCTACGATGCTTGAAGGTCACAACTGGCACAGCAGCTGGATCACTTCGTTGGTGGTATCCAGATCTCAAGCCACTTACAACAATCGACTGGACAGTTCCAGCTGGTCCTGGCGGTTACTCAGCAACAACTGATGCGATTGCAAAGACTCTGATTAAAGAAGGTCTATTGACATCGCAAACCACAGATTTCAAACCAGGTGCTGGTGGAACTACCGGCTTGGCGCACTTCCAGACCATCAAAGGTAAGCAGAATGCCGCACTCATCATCGGTATCGCTCTTACTGGTGGAATGGCACAAGTTGCAAACAAGAACACCTCAGACCTATTAGCTTCAACTCCGATTGCTCGAGTCATGCGCGAATACAACGCGATCTTCGTACCAGGAAATTCAAAGTACAAGACACTCAAGCAATTCGTTGATGATGTGAACACCAATGGCCGCGCAGTTGCAGTCAGCGGTGGAAATGTCGGCGGCGTGGATCACCAAGTTATTGGTGCGCTTCTCAAGACTGCTGGCGTTCCAATCACCAAACTCAACTATGTTGTCGGTACCGGTTCAGAACCACTCACTAAGGTCCTCAGCGGCGCCGCTCCAGTAGGAGTTATCGGTGTTGCAGATGTTCTTCCTTATGTTGCAGATGGACGTCTACGAATCCTCGGTATCTCCTCACCAAAGCCAATCGCTGGCGTGAAGGCAAAGACCTTCATTCAAAGCGGTTACAACTTGGTCTACGGAAACTGGCGTGGAGTTATGGCCCCAGCTGATATCAGCGAGGCTAACCGCCTTAACTTCGTCAAGGTTATGGATGTAATGCGCTCAACTGACACCTGGAAAGAAGTCCTCGTAGCTAACAAGTGGTACGACGAATTCTCCGGTGGAAAAGACTTCGCTGCATTCCTCAAGACCCACATCCCAGAGATCAAGGCATTCATTGCCGAAATCGGTCTCTAGGAGAATCAGTTCTCACCAGAACTGACACAGTAGATGACAAAGGTAACCCGAGCAGTAGTAGCTGAAGGCGTATTCGCACTCGGCTTCTTATTGCTCGGGTTATTTGTTTTATATGACGCCGTCACTTTAGAAGAACCAGGCGTTTACTCAGTTGTTAGCCCCAAGACATTTGAATACATCATCGGTGGCTTTGCGACTTTTGTGGGATTACTTCTCATTATTGAAGTAATTCGAGGCAAGTACGGAATCGCGGAAGGCACGGAACCCGGAAGCGCTTTCCTTCCACCTGATATCAAGACGATGACAATTGTCATCGGTTCCATGCTTTTGCATATTGTCTTACTTGAACCTGCCGGATATATCGCTGCGGCAGCTCTCACTTTCTATGGCGTTACATTCGCATTTGGATCGCGGAAATTCTTGAAAGACATCGCAATCTCATTTGTCTTCGCAGTCGTTGTGTACTTTGTTTTCTCTCGCGGTTTACGAATCTTCCTTCCCGATGGTTTTTTTGAGAATCTATTGGGCCTTGCGCGTGAGGTGGAAGGCTAAATGGAGAATCTTGATCTTTTGATGGAGGGGTTCGGTAACGCGCTCTCTGCGCAGAACCTCATGTATGGCCTACTTGGAACATTCCTTGGAACGCTCGTTGGAGTTCTCCCAGGAATTGGACCTGCACTTGCGATTGCCTTGTTGCTTCCGGTTACGTTATCGGTTGATCCAACATCCGCACTGATTATGTTTGCCGCTGTTTTTTACGGCGCGATGTATGGCGGTTCCACTACCTCAATTTTGCTCAATACTCCGGGAGAAGCCGGCGCCGTTATCACCTCGGTTGAGGGCCATAAAATGGCGAAAAAGGGCCGTGCCGGCGCTGCTCTAACGACCGCTGCTATTGGCTCATTCGTTGCCGGACTTATCGCAACGATATTCCTCGCCGCTGCAGCTCCTACTCTTGCTGAACTCGCTCTCAAAGTTCAACCTGCTGGCTATGTTGCATTGATTGTCTTTGCATTTGCAGCCGTAGGAACTCTCTTGGGAAGCTCTCGGGTTCGTGGACTTGTTTCGCTATCTGTCGGCTTGATTATCGGTTTAGTCGGCGCAGACCAGCAGACCGGTATTAATCGACTTTCTTTTGGAATTCAAGAAGCAACTGATGGTTTTGAAGTTATTGTTGTGATCATCTCTTTCTTTGCTATCGGTGAAGTGCTCTATTACGCCAGCAGATTCAAGGATGACTCGTGGCGCGTACTTCCTGTCAAAGGAAAAGTCTGGATGGATCGCGAAGATTTCCGACGATCGTGGAAGCCTTGGTTGCGTGGTACTGCAATCGGATTTCCTATGGGACTTATTCCTGCGGGAGGCTCAGAAGTTCCGACCTTCATTAGTTATTCAGTAGAGAAGAAATTATCGAAACATAAAGAAGAATTCGGCGAAGGTGCGATTGAAGGCGTTGCTGGACCAGAGGCTGCGAATAACGCAAATGCGGCTGGTGTTCTTGTACCTCTATTAGCACTTGGCCTTCCAACATCAGCGACCGCTGCAATCATGTTGGTTGCGCTTCGAAACTTCAATATCCAACCAGGTCCAATGCTCTTTGAGATGAACGGACCATTGGTATGGACACTTATTGCGAGTTTGTTTGTCGGCAACACACTTCTCTTGCTTCTCAATCTTCCATTGATCCGAATCTGGATTCAGTTGTTGCAGATTCCGCGCCACTATCTCTACGCCGGCATCACTACCTTTGGAATGCTCGGTGCGTATTCACTCAATAACTCACTCTTTGATCTACGAGTAGCCGTGATTATGGGCTTTATTGGCTATCTTTTCCGCCGCTTTGGCGTACCAAATACACCTTTGGTTCTGGGTGTGATTTTAGGGCCGGTCCTGGAGATCCAGTTCCGACAAGCGCTCCAGTTAAGTAATGGTGATTATTCAATTCTTTATGCGGGACTCTTGCCGAAGGTCATCTACGCGTTGCTCTTTGCGTTGATCTTTGCTCCTAACATCATGAAACTAATCAAGAAGAGCGCTAACGTAACTTCCAAATAATGAAGAAGAGCTCAAACGAACCTTGGTTATGGGCTTTACTCATCAATGTAGCCCTTGCGCAAGCCAGCATCTATGTGATGCGCCCAATGATCACTTATCGCGCAATCGAAAATGGAGCCAGTAGTTTTGAAATTGGTCTGATTGCATCCATCTATGCACTCCTTCCGCTCATTGTGGCAGTACCGATGGGCAGATGGGT
>CAYSGG010000057.1:0-5035 GCA_964430775.1 uncultured Clavibacter sp.
CTTGGTTTTCTCCTCCTTCCTCTGGGCGTAATCCTTCTTCCTCTAGCCCCAGAACTAGGCGTCCCGCTTTCATTATTGGCCACTCGTTTCTTAGGTCGAAAATTTCAGTGGGCCCGCCGATTCAATGCATGGATTGATGCAAAGTGGGCGAATCTGCGCACTCGCATGAAGACAGGTCGCAGGCCAGACCATCCCAAGCTCTGGCGCTGGATTGTTGGCACTATCGTCATTGTGATTGCCTGGCAGGGTATTGGGCTCTTACTCACCGTCGGAGCCGCCGCGTTCTTTGATTACGACCTGGAGCTGCTCTTCTCTACCGATGATGCCGATCTTGCAAAGGTTCGAGAGCTCACCCCCTGGAGCACTGCGGCCACAGTCCTCATCTCTTTCATTCCACTCTTTGTAGCAACCCTGTTGGTCTATCGACTTTTGCTCAAGCGCAATGTCAAGCAACTCTTCACATCATTTGAGAAGTACTCCTGGAAGCGCACCTGGATTGGATTTGCCTCGCTAACTCTGATCTCTACGACTTTCGGTATCGGTGACTTTATTTTGAATCGAGACACCTACACCTGGAACTTCGATCTCTCTGAATTCTTGCCATATCTGGTTATCGCGCTAACTCTGCTGCCGATTCAGACAACTGCTGAAGAGCTCTTCTTCCGTGGTTGGCTCCAACAATGGCTGGATAACGGCAAGAAGAAACAGTGGAGTATTTCCCTCATTAGCGGAGCAATCTTCGCCCTGCCTCACTTGGCCAATCCCGAGGTTGCCGGCAATGAGCTGCTCTTCCCAGTCATCAGTTATGGAGCCATCGGATTCATGCTGGCCTGGGTGACCTACCGTGACAAAACGCTAGAGATGGCGATTGGGGCGCACTTTGCAAACAACCTCTTGGCGGCTCTGGCCTTTTCGACCGAAGACTCGGCACTACCTTCAGTAAGTCTCTTCACTATCCCCGAGGTTGCATGGGGACCTGCTGCGGTTTTCTCGGTCATCATGATTCCGATTTTCATTTGGCTGACAGGTAAGTGGAAGGATAAAGTCTCCGTATGACCCAAAAAAGCGGTATTTTTCAATCAAATTTCAAGGTAGCAATCCGTCCTCAAGATGACATGTACCGACATGTCAATGGTGGCTGGCTCGACACAGCTGAGATCCCATCTGATCGTGCAGCAGATGGAGCCTTCTATTTCTTACGCGATGAGTCCGAGCAGAATGTGCGTTCGATCATCGAAGAATTAGCCGCCACTGGTGGGCCACATGGCTCAAACGCACAGAAGATCGGTGACCTCTATGCCGATTTCATGGATGAAGCTCAGATCGAGAAGTTGGGTATCTCCCCCATCGCTGATGATGTCGCGAAAGCTCAGAGCTTCACCAACCTTGAAGAGTTCACTGCGCTCTTGGGCAAGTTTGAATCTCGTGGCCTCGGTGGCTTTCTCAATGGTTGGGTAACTGCTGACGCATCTGACCCCACGACCAACATCGCATACATCTATCAGGGCGGCATCAGCCTTCCTGATGAGGCCTACTATCGCGAAGAGACCCATGCCGAGGTTCGCAGCAAACTCGTCGCTCACATTGAGCGGATGTTTGATTTAGCGGGAATTAACGATGGCGCTAACCATGCCCGACGAATTATGGAGCTCGAAACCGAGATCGCTTCCTATCACTGGGATACGGTCCGTAGCCGCGATGCAGTACTAACCTTTAATAAGAAGACCTTCCAAGAGATTGCCGCCCTTGCAGCGCCCTTTAATTGGCATCTATGGGCAGATAACGCGGGCGTTCCACGCTCGGTGCTGGATTCCATCGTTATTGCTCAGCCGGACTTCATAGAAAGCATGGGCAAACTCTTTGCAGACTTTGATCTGGAGAAATGGCGTTCTTGGTTGACCTGGCACTTAATCTCAAGTGCGGCTCCATACTTGAGTAGCCCTTTTGTCAATGAAAATTTCGCCTTCTATGGCACCACCCTTACAGGAATTCCCGTACTTAAGGAACGTTGGAAGCGCGGAGTTGCCCTGGTTGAAAGTGCGTTAGGAGAGGCTGTCGGTCAGTTCTACGTCGATCGCCACTTCCCTGCTGCAGCCAAAGCCCGCATGGTCGAACTCGTTGCTAATCTCATTGAGGCATACCGTGTCAGTATCAATTCATTGGATTGGATGACTGATGAGACCAAGGCCAAAGCCCTCGATAAGTTAGCCAAGTTCACCCCAAAGATCGGGTATCCAGATAAATGGCGTGATTACTCCGATCTTGAAATCAAGCGCGGCGACCTCGTGGGCAATCTCGCCCGCATCTCGAAGTTCCGTGGAGATTTCGAATACAACAAAGTCGGTAAGCCCGTTGATAAGAGTGAATGGTTGATGACGCCACAAACTGTCAATGCGTATTACCACCCGCTGATGAATGAAATCGTCTTCCCTGCTGCAATCTTGCAACCACCATTCTTTGATTTAGAGGCTGATGATGCGGCAAATTACGGTGGCATCGGCGCAGTTATTGGACATGAGATTGGTCATGGATTTGATGATCAAGGATCGCGCTATGACGGAGATGGAAATCTCTCGAATTGGTGGAGCGACAAAGATCGCGAAGAGTTCGAGAAGCGCACCTCAAAATTGATTGCGCAATTCAATGAACTTGCGCCTGAAGAAGTACCTGACACCAAAGTCAATGGCGCACTTACTATCGGTGAAAATATCGGTGATCTTGGTGGCTCAACGATTGCATACAAGGCATACAAAATTGCTTTGGGTAATCAAGAGGCGCCCATCATCGATGGATTTACCGGCGACCAGAGATTCTTCCTTGGTTATGCCCAGATCTGGCGTTCGAAGATCAGATCCGAGGCGATGAAGGTGCGACTTGCGACCGATCCCCACTCACCTGGTGAGTTCCGCTGCAATCAGATATTGAAGAACCTCAATGAGTTCCATCGCGCATTCGACGTCAAAGCTGGAGATGCGTTGTATATGGATGAGAGCGAACGAGTTCGAATCTGGTGATTTAGAGCGTTTGCGACTTAGTTTCGTCGCGGTGCTTGCGTAGGTAAATCATGAATGGCGTTCCACCGGTACCGACCGCCGATGGGTTTCCAGGCGCTTTTTGCGCTTGGGCATGAATATATTGACCTGCGTACTCCAGATGCATCGCGCGGAAGTCGCCGACCAATTCAACAGATTCATTGAAGAGCGCCGTTGTGGTCGGGCGATTAGCTTTCTTCACGAAATCGCGGACTGATGGGCCGGATTCCACGGCTTCAATAAAGGCTACGTGCTTGGGAGGCATGTATTCGCGCATCTCCATGAGGTACTCGCGGAGTTCATCTCGCTCATGTTCGATGCCCAGTACTCCATCAAGAGCGGGAACGATGGCGCTCTGTGCGCCGGTTTCGCCGCGATATGTCATCCCCTTGCCGCCAAGAGCATCTACGCCTTCATAGACAACGCCATTGGGCAGAGCAGGATTGTTTCGCCAACCAAAAATGTATGGACGAACGCGATGGAAGTAAACATATGGATCACACTTTTCAGGCATACGCGCCAGCACGTCATACATGCTCTTGATGCCATCTCTCAGTTGCGTTAAAGCTACATCGAGAGCGTCGGCATCGTTGGCTACAACAGCGTTCTGGGCCAATTCGATTGCGTGAAGAGCGATTCCAGCTTTCTTCTCGATATCGATGTGAATCAGAATGAACCACTCTTCATCCTGACCGCCCAAGAAACATTGGAGAAGCGCGATATTGCCGCACTCAATCTCTTTTTTCGGATCAAGGCGATACCAGTTATCGATCGAATATGAGACATAGCTAAGAATAGGAGGGCGTCCAACTTTCACTCCAAGTTCATACCAAGGTTGCGCAAGAACTGCTGGAATCACATGCGCAGCCTCATTTTCAGACCATTGATATGCCATTCCAATATAAGAAAGTGCCAACATCGCTCGACGGATCTCACCTTCGGTCGTGAGCGCATCCATCTTGAAAGGAGGTAGAGCCTTAACACGTGAACGGAAATCAGAGCCCATCAAGTACTTGGGAAGATTGCGCGCCATCTCATCCCATGCTTCGTTAGCAGCCGAGAGCGAACGAACTGGATCTTGGTGCTGCATGTACCCGAATTCGCGAGAGATGCCGAAATCTGCCAGCGAAACAGGTTTTGTCATGGAATTAGTGCTTGCCTGCTAGACGAGCTTCGCGACGCTTCTTCTGTTCGGCAGGATCTGGAACAGGAACCGCTGCAATAAGTCGCTGTGTGTAAGGATGCTTTGCGCGCTTCAAGATTTCGTCGCGCTCACCTTCCTCGACCAAGAGACCGTTCTGCATTACCGCGATGCGGTGAGCCAAAATATCCACGACCGCAAGGTCATGGCTGATGAAGAGACATGCGAACTTCAACTTATCCTGGAGTTCCAGCAATAGTTCGAGGAATCGTGCTTGAACAGAGACATCGAGAGCAGATGTTGGTTCATCAGCGATCAAAAGGTCAGGAGTCAGAGCAAGTGCGCGAGCAATACCGACGCGCTGGCGTTGTCCACCCGAGAGTTCGTGAGGGAAACGGTTGCGATATGAACGAGGCAACTCGACCTGCTCGAGTAGATCTTCAACTTTGTGATTGAGATCGTCTCCCTTTGCAAGACCGGCAAGAAGAATTGGCTCACCGATTGATTCACCGATTGGTAGACGCGGGTTCAGCGATGATGCTGGATCTTGGAAGACAATGCCTGTGTGGCGACGAATGGGGAAAAGTTCTTTCCAAGACGCATTAGTGATGTCTTTACCGACAATCTCAAGCTTGCCTGCCTTGATTGGCAACAAACCAATAGCAGCGCGACCAACTGTCGTCTTACCTGAACCTGATTCACCAACAAGGCCAACAATCTCACCTGGGTAAATCTCAAGATTGAAGTCACGGACAGCCACGAACTCTGGAACTCGGCCACGCTTTGGATAAGCAATGGTGACGTTCTCCATTTTCATGACTGGAATCTGCTTGCGGGCATTGGGATCGAGAGCGCGCTTTGC
>CAYSGG010000058.1:0-4821 GCA_964430775.1 uncultured Clavibacter sp.
CTGCAGTCTTGGCAATGCCGGCAATGTTGTCAGCTTTCATTCCACTCTGGGCAGCTTTCACAGTTGGAGTTGCATTGCTATTGATTGCCATTGTGATCACTTATCGCGGTAGCAATGCGCCAGTACTTCGCAAAAGTAGCAAGAAAAGTTCGCTGCAGTCATGAGCACACACTCCAGTAGTTCAATGATGCGTGGTGCATTTATCCCGTCATCAATCGCGAGCGTACTTGTCACTATTGTTGCTACGTTTTTGTCGGGAAGTCCAGGATTCTTTGCCGGATTACTAGCCAGCGTTATTGTCCTTATCTTCTTCTCGGTATCGCTTCTGGTTTCAGCGCTCACCAAGAATGCCGATCCGATTACGACTTTCTCGTTGGCGATGTTCTCCTACTTCACCAAGTTAATGCTCGTGGCAGGTTTATTGATTGCCGTCACCCGTCTGACTGACGAGAGCTCTGTTGATCGCCGGACATTCGGTATTGGCGCATTGATTATTTCGGCCGCATGGTTAGGCGGGGAGATTCGGGCATTTCTCCGGTTGAGGCTAGAGTTGGAGATACCCAAGACGGGTGGCCCGACAGATGGCGGGATAGATAATGGGAGAGATAGCGAGAAAGGCGACCGCTCATGACTCAGGACAACAAGAACCTTGGTTCACGCGGAGAAGAGAACGCTTTTTGGACCATCCTCGGTTACATGATCTCGGGGCTGCTCATTTGGGGCGGAATCGGTTGGGGGCTAGATCGCTGGCTCGGAAGTGAATACTTCCTCGTGGGTGGCCTCTTATTGGGAATGGGCTCGGCGCTGTACCTGGTCTGGCTCCGTTTTGGCCGTTCCTGAGAGTTCGTACTCTTAACGCTATTTACCGCCTGGTTTTATGGCTGGTTTTACCGTCTGGGTCACACTTTTCGATTTCTCAACCAAGCGCATTAAGCCATAAGGTTGCGCCGTCTTTCCCCCTAGGCAGTTCCTGCCCAGGAAACAGTTCGTACTAAGAACGAGTTCGACTAGGTAGACCGTGTCTAGGCAGACCATGTCTAGGCTTCTTCGAGGAGTAACTGGTGCGCGTCAGCTACGCAGGTGAAGTCGGAAAAGATGAGGGTTTCAATCCTCCCGACGCTGGTGACTTTAACCTCCCTCCATTTATCGAAGGTAATGCATTCGCTACAAAACCAATTCTGTTAGCTTTCTTATCAGTAATCCTGATCTCCATCTTCTTTGTTTTATCTTCGCGCAAGGCAGCTTTAGTACCATCCAAACTTCAATTCGCGGGTGAATCAATTTACTCATTTGTCCGTAATGATCTCGGGCGCGACATCATCGGCCACGAATTCCTACGATTTGTTCCGTATCTCTTCTCTCTCTTTACTTTTATTCTCGTCAACAACGTCTTCGGAATTGTCCCGATGATTCAATTCCCAACAATGTCGCGTATTAGCTTCGCATACGTTCTTGGCGCGATTACATTCTTTGTCTTCCACTATGTCGGTATCCGTCATCACGGAATAGTGAAGTACTCGAAAGACATCCTTTTCATGCCGGGTGTACCAAAGCCGGTTTATATTCTTCTCACGCCTATCGAAATCGCGACCTATCTCGTCGTGCGACCACTGACAATCTCACTTCGTCTCTTCGCAAATATGTTCGCTGGCCACTTGCTGCTTCTCATCTTTATCCTCGGTGGCGAGTACTTGCTCCAGGGCGCGCTGATCATGAAGATCGCTAGCCCAGTCGCATTTGCACTAGGAATCGCCCTCACATTCTTTGAGTTTCTCGTTCAATGCCTCCAGGCATATATCTTTACTTTGCTCACAGCTCTCTACATCGCAGGAGCGTTGGCTGATGAACACTGATACCAACAACGCTCGTTCACTAGATCTACTCACGGTAACGCTCGGTTATCGTGTTGGAAAATAAGGATAAGGAAGGGTAAGAAAATGGAAGGCTCACTCAACCTCGTAGGTTATGGTCTTGCAGCAATTGGACCAGGCCTCGCAGTAGGAATGATCTTCGCCGCGTACATCAATGGAGTTGCGCGTCAACCAGAAGCTCGTAGCGTCCTACAACCAATCGCATTCCTTGGATTCGCGATGGCTGAAGCGCTTGCACTATTCGGTCTCGTTTTGGCGTTCGTTCTCTAGTCGCTGAAAACTAAACCGTGCTTTCAAACACCATGCGTTCAATTGAATTAGCAGCAGGCGAAGAGCTCAACCCGCTGATTCCGCATACCTCGGAAATCATCGTTGGCTTTATTGCTTTCTCGCTTCTCTATCTCGTACTCCGTCGCGCGGTCGTACCTCGTTTCGAAAAGGCATTTGCTGAACGAACCGATGCGATTCAAGGTGGAATGGAACGAGCCGAGAAGGCACAGCAAGAAGCTGAAGCTGCTCTTAATCAATACAAAGCACAACTAGCTGATGCGCGTAGCGAAGCACAGAACATCCGTGAAGAAGCTCGCGTTCAGGGTGCATCAATCATCGAAGAGATGCGTACGAAAGCCCAAGAAGAGGCTGCTCGTATAACTGCAACGGCACAAGCTGCGATTGAAGCGGAGCGTCAACAAGCAGTGAAGTCACTGCGTAATGAAGTTGGAGCGCTCGCTACCGAGCTCGCATCAAAGATCGTTGGAGAAGCACTCGATGATCAGGTTCGTCAATCAAGAATCGTTGATCGATTCCTTGAGGATCTGGAGAAGAGCAAGTAACCATGACCCAGACATCTTCATCAGCTCTCACAGCCTTTGGCGGAGTCAGCCGCGAATCAAGCGCGACGGCCCGCCAACTACTCGACACGATCGTCAAAGGTCTGTCTGTAGAGCAAGCAATCAAGCTTGCGGGTGAGCTATTTGAAGCCGTCTCAGTTCTGGATTCATCGACATCACTGCGTCGAGCGCTAACCGATGGTTCGCGCGAGGCTGCCGATAAGGCGAAGTTAGTGAGCGATCTCTTCAGTAAATCCATGTCTGCCGCAGGTCTAAAACTCATGTCAGAGCTTGTTGGGTTGCGCTGGTCGAGCCCTTCCAATCTCGGAGATATCCTCGAACAACTCGCAGTCGAAGCTGAAGCGTCAGCCGCGAATCTTGCCAACGAGCTCGATCGCCTCGAAGAAGAGTTATTCGACTTCTCACGAATCATCATCGCCGACAGCGATCTTCGACAAGCGTTGAACTCCACTAAGTACTCTGATGAAGGTAAGCGTGTTCTGGTTGCCAAGCTATTTGGCGGAAAAATCTCTAGCTCCACTAACCGCGTCTTTGGACATCTTGTTAGTGGACTTCGTGGCAGAAATATCGAACGCACCATCGCTTTCTATGCAGCTGCTACGACAGCGCGCCGCGAACGTGTCATTGCACATGTTCAAGTCGCAGTCGCATTAACAGATGCCCAGAAAGAGAAGCTAGTTAAAGCACTTACAGAGAAGATTGGTCAACCAGTTCGTTTGAACGTGGAGATCAATCCAACAGTTTTGGGTGGCCTTGCCATCCGATTTGCAGATGAATTGATTGACGCCACAATCGTCAATCGTTTGGCCGACGCGGGCAGAGCGCTCGCAGTATAGGGAGAGAAATCATGGCGGAACTCACGATCCGACCCGAAGAGATTCGTGATGCCTTAGCGAGCTTCGTTAAGTCATACGATCCAGGTGTCGCGGCTCGCGATGAAATCGGTACCGTTGTAGAAGCGGGCGATGGCATTGCACGTGTTGAAGGTCTTCCTTCAACAATGACAAATGAGTTGCTCAAGTTCGAGAACGGAACACTAGGTCTGGCACTCAACCTCGATGTGCGCGAGATCGGTGTCGTTATTCTCGGAGATTTCCAGGGAATTGAAGAAGGAACAACCGTACGTCGCACTGGTGAGATTCTCTCCGTTCCAGTCGGCGATGGATTCCTCGGTCGCGTCGTTGACGCACTTGGCCGTCCGATCGATGGCAAAGGCGAGATCAAAGCTGAGGCAACTCGCGCTCTCGAACTACAGGCGCCATCAGTTGTTCAACGCCAACCAGTGAAAGAACCTCTTGCAACCGGTATCAAAGCTATCGACGCCATGACCGCAATCGGCCGCGGACAGCGTCAGCTCATCATCGGTGATCGCCAAACAGGTAAGACTGCAGTTGCAATCGACACCATCATCAACCAGCGCGAAAACTGGAAGAGTGGCGATAAGAAGAAGCAAGTTAAATGTATTTATGTCGCGATTGGTCAGAAAGGTTCGACCATCGCATCTGTACGCGCAGCTCTTGAAGAAGCTGGCGCAATGGAATACACCACCATCGTTGCAGCGCCTGCATCAGATCCTGCAGGTTTCAAGTACCTCGCTCCTTACACCGGTTCTGCGATTGGTCAGCACTGGATGTATGGCGGCGGACATGTACTTATTGTTTTTGATGATCTCTCGAAGCAAGCAGAGGCATATCGCTCCGTCTCACTATTGCTTCGCCGTCCACCAGGTCGCGAGGCGTACCCAGGCGATGTCTTCTACTTACACTCCCGTCTTCTTGAGCGTTGTGCAAAGCTCTCAGATGAATTAGGTGGCGGTTCGATGACCGGTCTTCCTATCATCGAAACAAAAGGTAACGACGTCTCTGCCTTCATTCCCACAAACGTAATTTCGATTACCGATGGACAGTGCTTCCTTGAGACTGATCTCTTCAACTCTGGCGTCCGCCCAGCTATCAACGTCGGTATCTCGGTATCGCGCGTCGGTGGTTCGGCACAGACAAAGGCGATGAAGAAGATTGCTGGACGTCTACGTCTTGATCTCGCGCAGTTCCGCGAGCTTGAAGCTTTCGCAGCTTTCGGTTCTGATCTTGATGCTGCAT
>CAYSGG010000059.1:0-4689 GCA_964430775.1 uncultured Clavibacter sp.
CCATGAAGTAGAGTCACGCCTATGAACGACTTACTTTACGTACTTGGAGTTTTCCTCTTCTGCCTGGCTTGGGGTTGGGGTTTTTCTGGATTGATTGACAAGGATTAAGTGATGAGTGAATTAAATGAAACTTTTCGGTGTCCATGTGGCTGTCCTGAAGGCAACTGCACCTGTTGCTGCAGTAAACCTCAAGGATGCGGACATAGACCTGCTGGCAATCGCTAAGTTCAAAATTCATGCCAGCAAGTAAGAAGGAACGTTCTGCTCATTTTCCCAAAATAGAAGCGAAGTATGGCCAACCCATGAGGTATTGGTTTGGTGTTATGAAAGAAATTAGCGATCGAAAGTACCCTGAACAGATTGCTTTTCTCAGAGAAGAGCATGGATTTAGTCAGGCTCACGCAAACGCTCTGGTCATGTATTCGCGTGGCTCAACTAGTTCGCAGCGATTTGATGGATTTAGCGATTTTCTCGCTCAACATGACGACACCAAGAAGAAAACCATTCGAAAAATCTTTAGAGTCATTCAGACAAAATATCCCAAGCTTGAATTAGTCATCGCGTGGAATCAGCCAATGTTGAAGTCTCATGAAGGTTATGTCTTTGGCTTATCGGTCTCAAAGAACCACATAACAATCGCTCCATTTAATTCAGAAGTGTTGAAAGAGATGAAACCATTGCTAGAGGATTACAAAGTAAATAAGAAGACGGTTCAAGTTCCGGTTGATTGGAAAGTGGACGAGAAGCTTCTACTTAAGATGGTGTCACTTACTTTAAAGACGATGAAGTCAAAGTAGTAACTACTTACTCAACGGCCCTAGCAAATACGAATTGAGTCTTTGGGCTGGGCTACTTTGATTTCCATGTTGCGCCTTGAATGATGCAGTGCCGTCGACGCCACAGAGCCCACGGATTGCACCTGCACCACCAGGGTGACTTGAAATCCAACGAGTGAGGTCGTAAACAAATCCATCAATGAGCGTCCAACAACTTGCTGAAGTGTTATTGGCTCGCACCTGATCCATCGTGTAGCCAACTTTTGTCGGAGTTGGCGTCGGAGTAGGGGTTGGCGTCGGCGTCGGAGTAGGAGTTGGTGTAGGTGTGGGCGTAGGAGTTACGGAAGGCGTCGGAGTTGGAGTCGGAGTAACCGCGGGAGTCGGAGTTGGGGTAACGACAGGTCGAATAGCAACGCCTTTATTCCAGACAATCTTTTTCTTCGACTTGATACAGGTATAGGTCTTACCTTTAAAGACTTGTGTGGCCTTGAGCTTTGGACACTTAGCACCAGGCACAGGTGCCTTAGCGCCGAAGGAAGATGGTGCGCTGAGAATCGCAAGGAAGATTGCTGCGATTGCGAGTGAAGAAATTCGGCGTCTCATCAGATGACCAGCGTAAAACATCTCGAAGTAGCGCGCGACTCGAAGTGGCTGAGAGTTAGCCTAAAGTAGGGCAGTGATGAAAGCATCGAAGGCAGCCCAAGAGAAACTTCTCGCGCTTCAGGCGCTGGATTCCTCGATCATTCAACTTGATCACAAAGCCAAGACTTTGCCAGTCTCGAAGATTTTGGATGACAAGACAGTTGCTCATGCCACTGCGCGCGATCTCTGTGTTGCTGCTGAGACAGAAAAGAGCGACATTAAACATGAACTTTCAAAATCGGAAATTGATGTTGAACAGGTAGTCTCACGAATCGAGAAGGACGAGAAGCGACTTGCATCAGGCCTAGGCACTCCTAAGGAATTGGAACAACTTCAACATGAACTCGGTTCGCTTGCAAAGCGCAGAGCTGAGCTTGAGGAAATTGAACTCGAGGTTATGGTTCGCATCGAGGCTTTAGATCAGAGAATCTCCTCACTGTCTCAAGAGCGCGATGCGCTTCATGAAGAAGTTACGAAGTTTGCAAAAGAAAAAGAAGTGGCGCTTGATGAAATTGCTCGGGCCAAGAATGCAACTCTCAGCGATCGTGCAAATCTTGTTCAAGAGATAGATCCAGAGTTACTAGCGCTCTATGAAAAAATCCGCTCGAATGCAGACGGCATCGGTGCTGCAAGACTTCATGCGGGAAGATGCGAAGGTTGCCATCTCAACATCAATGCTGCGGACTTGAGTCGAATCGCTTCCTTGCCAGAAGACGAGGTTGTGCGATGTGAAGAGTGTCGAAGAATCTTGGTGAGAGTCGGCTAATGCCTCGTTCATTGATAGTCATGGCCGATGGAGGATCACGAGGTAATCCTGGGCAAGCAGCGTACGGAGCCGTGGTTTTTGAAGGAGATAAAGTCCTGGCAGAAGTTTCAGGAAAAATTGGGGTTGCCACCAATAACGTAGCTGAATATCGCGGACTCATTGCAGGGCTTAAAGCAGCCCACGAGATCGATCCACACGCACAGATTGAAGTTCGTCTCGATAGCAAATTAGTTGTCGAGCAGATGAGTGGAAAGTGGAAGATTCGGCATCCAGAGATGCGCGAGCTCGCTCTTGAAGCGAAGAAGATTCATGCTCACGAATTACTCGACTTCATCTGGATTCCTCGTGAATCCAATACTCATGCTGATCGACTAGTAAATGAAGCGCTAGATGGAATTGTTGCAACTGCAAAAGAACCGCTTCAACTTAACTACCTCACTGAACGTCTGATCTCAAACGAAGTTCCCACCATGATTTATCTGGTTCGGCATGGAGAAACACCCTTAACTCCACATCGCAAATTCTCTGGAGACGGCGCATTAAATCCTGGGCTTACTGCAAAAGGTTTAATGGAGGCAGAATTAGTTGCGCGGGAAATCGCAAACCTAGCGCCCGATGTTTTGATCACATCGCCGTTACAGCGCACGATGCAGACTGCGGAAGCGATATCCAAAGCAACGGGTTTAGAGCCCATCGTCGATCCAATCTGGATGGAATGTTCTTTTGGGCTTTGGGATGGATTATCAATTGAAGAGGTGCGCAAGTCTTACCCGCTCGAATATGCACAATGGTTAGCTAGCACTGCTTACGCTCCACCCGAAGGCGAGTCTTATGAGTCCGCACAAGCGCGCGCCATTCAAGGTTTGTTGAGCCTGGTTGCTGATTACCCCGGCAAGAAAGTATGTGTGACTACCCATAATGGAATTATCAAGACAGCTCTTGCTGCTGCGATGAAAGTAGATACATCTGCAATCTTCAATATTGATGTCTCGCCATGCAGCATCTCATCGATCTCGATTTGGCCATCAGATAGTTTGATGGCAATCCGCTCAACTAATGAGCGCGGACACTTACGCGCTTAAAAACGCGCCAAAGTACGCGTTTAGTTACCCGGGCTCACAGTCGACATATTGAAGTCTTTGATCACCATCGGAGGCACAGACATGCTGGTTACATCTCCAGCCCACTCGCGAGGTTGAGTCCACTCTGAGGCGCCGGCATGTGCGATACGTGAGAGCGCGCTGACAGGCGAATCGTTCCATCGGAAATTGTTCGTGGCTCCTTGAACTTCACCGTTCTTGACGTAGTAAACGCCATCGCGAGTGAGTCCAGTAAGTAACAACGAATTTGGATCAACCATACGGATGTACCAGAGCGTTGTGAGAAGTAACCCGTTTTCAACCTTCTTCACAAGATCTTCGAGTTTTCCGTTTCCGCCATCGACGCTCATGATCAAGTTATCGCCGATGGGTGTGTATGGAAGAGAGGTGAGTTTTGAACTTGCGCGAGTCTGTACGAGTGATTGCAGAACGCCGTCCTTAATCCAATCAACCCGTGATTGCTTCTGGCCATTATCAAAGACTGAAGTAAATGGACTACTTGCCGCAGCTGATACAAATGGTGAACCCGAAAGAACTGGGTGAGAGGGATCGCTGAAGAGTTGGAGTCCGACGTTGGCAAGTTTTTCTCCAACGCGAGTTCCGCCACCCTTTTTAGAAAATACGCTCTGTCCTTCGAATGCATCCCGACCACCGGCAACCCACATCATGTAGACATAAATGTCAGCGATAGAACCGGATGGAAAGATGGTGTCGTAACGTCCAGCAGGAAGATCAATTTTCTTTTCTTGCCATGTTAAACGTTGGCGGATATTTGCATCGATGGTTGCGACCGAAACATCCTTAAAATCGTGGGTCTCAACGCCATCCCACGTAGAACGCGAACGTTGGTGAGATTTGCCGGTCATTTCTACGCGACCTACCGGCGAATCATGACGCAATCTCATTCCACCTTTTGAGCCAACCCAGAGTGTTTCGTGTGTGTGCTCGGCATAACCAAACAACTCAATGGAGTCAGCTTGTGAACGGCGCATCATCTCGCCAAGTTCGGGAGCGAACTTCGAGAAGACATCAGGGCCAGTAGGAGTGTGTGGAGCGCTCCAATTTCCAAAAGACACATCCTTGGCAAGAGGGGCGAAATCTTCAGCAGCGCCAGCTGCTTTTGCGGCCGCGGTTGCTTCAGATAGAAGCGCGTCAATATCGCTTTCATCAACATTGGTGCGCGTTACGGCACCAGAGGCCATCGAGCCATCCATAGCAACAAAAGCAATGACAGTAACGCTACGTTGTTGAATGACGCCATTAGTAGTCAATGTGCTACTTGCCCAACGAAGATTAGCTTGTGTCTTGTCCTTGACTACAACGATGCAATCATCGGTTGTGGAACGAGCAAGAATCTTCTCAACGAGATCTTGTGCTGAAATCATTTGCCCGCCTCCGCAACTGT
>CAYSGG010000060.1:0-4569 GCA_964430775.1 uncultured Clavibacter sp.
ACATCAAGCGCGGTGGAAAGGTTTGGATCAATATCTATCCAGATCGTCCACTCACCAAGAAGCCTGCTGAAACTCGTATGGGTTCCGGTAAAGGTTCTCCTGAATTCTGGATTGCTAACGTCAAGCCAGGTCGCGTGCTCTTCGAAATTTCCGGCGTCACACTCGATGTCGCAAATCAAGCGCTATCTCGCGCAGCACACAAACTTCCAGTCAAGTCACGCGTTGTACTACGTGAGGAGGCATAACAATGGCGAAATTAATCTCAGCAGAAGAACTTCGTGCCCTCAGCACTGAGGATCTTCAAGCAAAGCTCAAGGATGCAAAGGAAGAGCTATTCAACCTTCGTTTCCAAGCTGCTACTGGCCAACTCGAGAGCCATGGTCGTCTTACTGCTGTCCGTAAAGAGATCGCACGTATTTACACCGTTGCTCGTGAACGTGAACTAGGAATCGGAGGTGCCGCATGACCGACGACCGCAATTTCCGCAAGGTTCGCGAAGGAATCGTTGTAAGCGACAAGATGGATAAGACAGTTGTAGTGAAGGTCGAAGACCGCGCTGCACATGGTCTCTATTCAAAGGTTATTACCAAGAACAAGAAGTTCAAGGCGCATGACGAGGAAAACACCGCTGGTGTTGGTGATCGCGTGCGAATTATGGAAACCCGTCCACTCTCGGCAACTAAGCGTTGGCGCGTAGTGGAGATTATCGAGAAGGCTAAGTAACCATGATTCAAGCAGAATCACGTCTACGCGTCGCGGATAACACAGGAGCTCGCGAGCTTCTCTGCATCCGTGTACTTGGTGGCACACAACGTCGCTACGCCTCAATCGGCGACATCATTGTTTGCTCCGTTAAGGATGCAATTCCTGGCGGACAGGTTAAGAAGGGTGAAGTCGTCAAGGCTGTCATCGTTCGTACCGTCAAAGAGAACCGTCGCAACGATGGTTCCTATATCAAGTTCGATGAGAACGCTGCAGTCATCATCAAGGACGATAACGAGCCACGTGGAACCCGTATCTTCGGACCAGTCGCTCGCGAACTCCGTGACAAGCGTTTCATGAAGATCATTTCACTTGCTCCGGAGGTGCTGTAATGAGAATCAAGAAAGGTGACACCGTTCTTGTCATTGCTGGCAAAGACAAAGGAGTAACCGGAAAGGTTCTCGCTGTTGATACCGCCACTGCGCGCGTAACTGTTGAAGGCGTCAACCGCGTCAAGAAGCACACCCGCGAAGAGACTTCACAACGTGGAGCAAAGGTCGGCGGAATCCTCACAATCGAGGCTCCGATCGCCTACTCAAACGTGATGTTGCTCGATGACGATAACAAGGCAACACGTATCGGAGTTCGCAAGGACGATGAAGGAAAGAATGTGCGCGTTTCCCGTCGCACAGGAGGGGACATCTAATGTCAACAACGACAGCTCCACGCTTGAAAGAGCGTTACAAGAGCGAAGTGGCCGCACTCCTTCAGAAGGAATTCAACTTCGAGAACAAGATGCAGATTCCTACTCTCTCCAAGATCGTCGTCAACATGGGCGTTGGAGAAGCAGCTAAGGATTCCAAGTTAATCGAAGGCGCAATCCGCGATCTCACAACGATCACCGGACAGCGTCCACTCGTCACCAAAGCTCGCAAGTCGATCGCTAACTTCAAACTCCGCGAAGGCCAACCAATTGGCGCGCACGTCACTCTCCGTGGCGATCGTATGTGGGAGTTCATGGATCGTCTGCTCTCAGTTTCACTTCCTCGTATCCGCGACTTCCGTGGACTTTCACCAAAGCAATTTGATGGCAGCGGCAACTACACCTTCGGTCTAACCGAGCAGGTTGTATTCGCTGAAATCGAACAAGACAAGGTTGATCGCGTCCGTGGAATGGATATCACCATCGTTACTTCGGCCAAGAATGACAATGAGGGTCGTGCGCTTCTCAAGGCGCTCGGTTTTCCATTCAAGGATTAAGGGGAGAGACACACAATGGCAAAGACATCACTCAAAGTTAAGGCGAGCCGCAAGCCTAAGTTCAAGGTGCGCGGTTACACACGTTGCCAACGTTGTGGTCGTCCTCATTCCGTCTATCAGAAGTTCGGCATCTGCCGTGTTTGCTTCCGAGAGATGGCACACCGCGGAGAACTCCCTGGTATTACGAAAGCTTCCTGGTAACAACTATCGGATAGGTCTCTCACGAGATACCACCCGGAGAAAGGCGATGAGCCAACTATGACAATGACAGACCCGATCGCAGACATGCTTGCACGTCTGCGCAACGCGAATACGGCTTACCATGATGTGGTTTCCATGCCATCATCATCGGTCAAAGTTCGTATTGCCGAAATCCTTCAGAAAGAGGGATATATCGGTGGCTACAAGGTGACCGATAACTCTGAAGGTTTCGGAAAAACCCTTGTTATCGATTTGAAGTACGGCGCAAACCGCGAACGTTCTATTGCAGGACTTCGCCGCGTTTCCAAGCCAGGACTTCGTGTTTATGCAAAGTCAACTGGTCTTCCAAAAGTTCTTGGTGGACTTGGCGTTGCAATCATCTCAACATCACAAGGTTTGCTTACTGATAAGCAAGCCAACAAACAGGGCGTAGGCGGAGAAGTTCTCGCCTATGTATGGTGATTGTTATGTCACGTATCGGAAGAATGCCAATCGCGATTCCATCTGGTGTTGAAGTAAATATCTCCGGACAGAGCATCTCAGTTAAGGGTCCTAAGGGAACCTTGAACCATGTTCTTCCAGAGTTAATCACACCAAAGAAGGAAGAGAATTCACTCGTACTTACACGTGCAAATGAAGAGCGTGCTGCAAAGTCGCTTCATGGTTTGTCACGCACATTGGTCTCAAACATGGTTACTGGTGTAACTACTGGTTACTCCAAGAAAATCATGATTGTCGGTGTTGGTTACAAAGTTGCAGCTAAGGGTAAGGATCTCGAGTTCGCACTCGGATACTCACACCCAGTTCCATTTGCTGCACCTGCCGGAATCACATTCACCGTCGAATCTCCTACAGATCTCGTTGTCTCAGGAGTAGATAAGCAACTCGTTGGCGAAGTTGTCGCAAAGATCCAGAAGCTACGTAAGGCCGATCCTTATAAAGGTAAGGGCTTGCATCTCCAAGGTCAGCGCATTCGTCGCAAGGCTGGAAAGACAGGTAAGAAGGCATGAGAATCACTAAGAAGATCGTTAAGGGATCTACTCAAGTTGCCCGCGCACGCCGTCACTTCCGCGTACGCAAGCGCATCACTGGTACACCTGAGCGTCCACGCTTGGTTGTGACTCGTTCTGCCCGTCACCTTGTCGCTCAGATTGTTGATGATTCCAAGGGTCACACTTTGGCATCAGCATCAACAATGGAGAAAGACCTACGCGCAGCATCAGCAGATAAGACAAAGAAGGCTCGCACTGTCGGCCAACTCGTCGCTGATCGCGCAAAGGCAAAGGGAATTACTACGGTCGTCTTCGATCGTGGTGGCAATCGCTATACCGGACGTGTAGCTGCACTTGCTGAAGGTGCTCGCGAGAATGGATTGGACTTCTAATGGCAAACCCAGAAATCACAACACCAGAAGCCGAAAAGCCAAAGCGCGGTCGCGATAAGCGCGAGCGTCGCGATGATCGCCCGGCCGAGAAGTCGCCATACATCGAGCGCGTTGTCTTCATCAACCGTGTAGCAAAAGTTGTCTCGGGTGGTCGTCGTTTCTCCTTCACCGCACTTGTAGTGCTCGGTGACGGAAACGGAATGGTCGGCGTTGGTTATGGAAAAGCAAAAGAAGTTCCACAAGCAATCGCAAAGGCTGTTGAAGAAGCGAAGAAATCATTCTTCAAGGTTCCACGTATTCAAGGCACAATTCCTCACCCTGTCCAAGGTGAAGATGCAGCTGGCGTAGTTCTACTTCGTCCAGCAGCTCCTGGTACCGGTGTTATCGCTGGTGGACCAGTTCGTGCAGTTCTTGAGTGCGCAGGTATCTCTGATGTTCTTACTAAGTCACTTGGTTCGAACAACCCAATCAACATGGTTCACGCAACCGCGAAAGCGCTGAAGATGCTTGAAGATCCAGCAGCAATCGCAGCACGTCGTGGACTTCCACTAGAGCGCGTTGCTCCAGCAGCAGTTATCCGCGCGATGACAACAACGGCAGGTGCGTAATGCCACGTCTTAAAGTCACACAGGTCCGTTCCAAAGTCGGCAATGCCCCAGACCAGCGCGAAACACTTCGCTCACTTGGTTTGAAGCGCATTGGTGATGTTGTGGTGAAAGAAGATCGTCCCGAAATTCGCGGAATGGTCTACAACGTTCGCCACCTCATCAAAGTTGAGGAGGTTGAATAACAATGGTGCTCAAAGCTCATCATCTCCGTCCAGCGCCTGGCGCTAAGAAGGCGAAGACTCGTAAGGGTCGCGGTGAAGGTTCAAAAGGAAAGACCGCCGGTCGTGGTGGAAAGGGAACACGTGCTCGTAACGTGGTCCGCGCTGGTTTCGAAGGTGGCGCAATGCCGCTCGTTCAGCGTCTTCCAAAACTCCGTGGTTTCAAGAACCCAGAAACCGTCACATATCAAGCTGT
>CAYSGG010000061.1:0-4466 GCA_964430775.1 uncultured Clavibacter sp.
ATATGTTCGATTGCCTTTTGATTGGCCCACGCCATGTGGCGCAATAATCGCTCTAGTCCGATTGTCATGCCATCAGAATAACAATGAGGAGACCAGATAGTTCAATCAAGATCTATGACGTGTGTGGCAACCATGGGAATATGAGAAGCGATTATGAAAGCTCTCCCTAGGGCTGCCTGTTCTTCTATAACTTCTTCAATAATTGTCTTAAAAGCAGAGTCTTGTGAGGCAATAGGCTCGTCCAGAAGGATGAATTTCCCTCTCCCCAATATAGAAATCGCTATTTGTAATCGCTGCTTTTCGCCTCCCGATAGTTTCAAAACTGAGCTCTCGATGAACCCATCGATTCCTAATCTCGCTATTAATGGACTACTGCGATCAATCTTCAGCAACTCAAGCACTCTTGAAACCTGAACTTCACCCTGAAAATCTGCGATCTGGGGTGCATAGCCAAAGAATGAACCTATCTCGCGCGTGGGGATAGAACTCAATATTTGATCGCCAACATATATTTCACCGCTTCTCTTTGGAATCTCTCCCAAAAGCGTGAGAAGCAGAGTGCTCTTTCCTTTGCCGTTTGCACCCCTTATCCACAAGATTTCACCCTCTGAAATCTGGAAAGAGACTGGTTTCTGGGTTCCACGGCTTAGGACAAGATCATTGATTCTAATCATGGCTACGAGCACCTTGCCTTAGGAGAAGAAGTAATAACAAAGGAGCGCCAACTAGGGATGTAATAACCGAAATAGGTATTTCGGTGGGTGCGGCGACACTTCGCGCCACAGTATCTGACAGAAGCAAGATGATGGAGCCGATGATTCCTGAACCAAACCAATTTTCTTTGATGGATTCTCCATACAGTGCTCGTGCAATAAATGGCGCGGCAAGTCCGACAAAAGCTACTACTCCGACCGATACCGTCACAGATGCCACGGCTAGACTCACAATCGCTAGCGACCCGATTCGAATTCGTGATGCTGAATACCCAGCAAGTTTCAATTGGATATCGCTAAGAAGTAATAGATCCAGGCGGCTTCTCATGACAATAATGAAAGTAGTGACGCCTACTAAAGCAACAGAGAGCAGCAGAACATTTGTGTATTTTGAATAAGCCAAAGTTCCAGAAGTCCAGAAACTCACAGACCTGATCTCTCGGTTCTCATTCAGTGCGGCTAACGTGGCAATCAATCCATTGAGCAGCGCGGCAAGGGCAAATCCAGCCACGATTAAATAGAGGCCTCTGCCCTGCGTTTTCGCAGTGATTCTCACTGTCAGTGCAGAGACAACAACTGCTGCTAAGAACGCTGCTAAGAAAATAACTGGAAGGTTAGTGAGTGAGACACCCAAGGCAATTGCCGTGATGGATCCAAAAGAGGAGGCAGCAGCAGTTCCAAGAATCGTCGGTTCCGCAAGAGGGTTTGCAAAGACCCTCTGCATGATTAGTCCAGCAATACCCATGAGAAAACCAACCACGATTGCGGTCACGATTCTCGGAATACGGATGCTCTCCATGATCTGAGCGCTTGATTGCGGCGGATCCCCGAAGAGATATGTAAAAAGATTGCCAATTTTTGCCGCACCAATTCCTGAGGCTAGGACTGTCAGCAGAACCGCAAGAACAACAAGAAGTGTACTTTTTCGGCTAATCATCGAATCGTGACAATTCTTTACTCATCAACTCAAGGACCTTGATTGAGGATGGCCCAAAGTTCAAAAGATCTTTATCTTCAATGGAGATGATCCGCGACTTTTTAATTGCAGATGTGGTTGCAAGGCCAGGTAATTGACTTAGCCCCTTGATCCCGCCGACTGATTCCAGGCCAGAATTCATAACAAGAAGAACGTCCGGGTTCAAACGCGCCATTACTTCAGCCGATAGCGCAGTGAAGGGATCTTGCAAGAACTGTGCACCGACATCAGTGCTTCCTACTGCCTGTATGAGTGAGTCAGCGCCAGAGCCTTTACCTCCCACAAGATAGATTGCATTCGTTCCGCGTAGGTATAGAAATGCGATCCGTGAATCTCTATTGGTGATCTTGAATGCCTCGAGTTGATTTTGAAAGTTACTGGCCGCTTGTTCGGCTTGATTCTGGACGCCAAATGCATCGCCGAGTACCAAATACTTCCTAGTTACGTCATCGAGAGACTCGGCTAGAGGAATCTCAATGATGCGAATTCCTTCGCTTTTGAGGGTCTCTAACGCGCTTTTTGGTCCAACAAGAGAGTCGATAACGAGATCAGTAGGCTCCAAGCTAAGGATCAACTCAAGATTGAGCGAGTGTCCATCTGAGATTTTGGGTAGGTCGAGATTTAACGATGAATTCCGCTCATCCACAGCCACAACAAATGTCGAAAGTTCGAGTTGATTGAGCATCTCCATGGCTCCCGCAGCAGCAACAACAATGCGGCGCTCGCCCGACTCTGTGGCCCCTGGACTCACAGAACACCCAGAAACCAGGGCTAGCAGAAGAACTAAGCAGAACTTACGCACCTACTTATTCTGTCAAAGCTTCGGGGTTCACAAGCCGACACTTCTCAAGAATCTGTCGGGTTGGTCGCAATCCCTGTGTGGGTAATCTGCGCAGCATGTCCGTACTCGCCGCCATCGCACTTTCGAGCGCGTTATTCAGCGGGAGTATCCAAGGAGTCGATCAGCAAGAGTTGCAGGTATCAATCACCAGAGTCGCACCTAATCAACAGATCACGGTGAAGGGGAAGAATTTCGATACCTCAGTGGGTATCTATCTCGCTTTGTGCAAGATTCCAAGTTACGGAGAGCTTCCTACTCCTTGCGGTGGCGGAATCAATAAATCCGGGAAGTCTCTCTCAAGTATTTGGATTTCCAATAACGCGCCCAAATATGGCAAGAACCTTGCGCAGAAATTTGGCAAAGATGGAAGTTTTACCTTCAAACTTCGACTTTCGCCAAAGATCGGTGAAGTAGATTGCCGAAAAGAGCGTTGTGCAATCACAGTTCGAGCTGACCATACTCGTGGAAACGACCGTAATTACGACCTATTCATCCCCATCACTTTCACCAAGAAATAACTTAGGAGAATAATGAAGAAGATATCCCTCATTTTTGTCACCATTGCATTGATGATCGGTGGTCTATCTACTGCAAATGCCGCAGCAATGGTCATCACCGCCTCAAAAACAGCAAACTTGGCTACTGACGAGGTAATCGGAATTTCTCTCTCCAATTTTCCAAGTAAGAGCGGGATGTATCTCCAGCAATGTATCGAACCGGCTTCCGGAGCTCGTCCTGCAGCATGTAATGGTGAGACGCAACTCTGGATTACTAATGCGATGGGAGGCTCATTTAAGCCCAACGCGGCAATCTCGATGAGGCTCGTTGCCAAATTCGGTGCGGTTGACTGCACTACGCAGAAGTGCGGAATTTTTGCTCGCTTTGATCACTTAGCGGGCACTGACACTTCTGAAGACCAATTCATTCCAATTACTTTTGCCCCTGCTGGTTCAACAACCACCAAGCCCGAGAATCCCGTTGTGACCCTGACTAAGCAAGATATCGCCAAGATGCCCGCGCGAATCAAGGTAGGTGCGAAGGTGGCACTTCCTCTGCAGACCACGATGGGAACAACAGTCACCTATCGCTCGGCCAGTGCGAAGATCTGTTCGATCGCTGGAAATGTCATCTCTGCTAAGAAGGTTGGTACCTGCAAGATTCAGGCATACGCACCAGGTAGTTCTACTCTTGAGATGTTTGCTAAGAACATCTCTCTACGAATCGTTAAGAAGTAACTAGTCGCAATCCTGCAGTAATGAAGGCGGTTGTTTCAGCTTCAACATCAGAGGCCGGGGCTCCGCCTTCGATTCTTTTTGCAGCAGTTTCAATGACTGAATTCATGAAGGCAAATTGAATCTGAGAGATCCTAAGTCCTGAATCGCATAGTGACTCTTCAAGAACTCCATAGAGGCGAATGTGGGCCACCCGAATCTCATCTCGTAACTCTGTTCTCACAGCAATTGGCATTAGTCCACGAGCCAAAGTGTGTCGACCATCAATGATGAAGGCCAGATTGGCGCGAACCCAGAGGGTTACGATTTCGAGCGGAGTCCCACCCTTTTTGATCTCGACTGAGACTTCATTGCGGTAATTCTGCAATTCGCGCAGGAGAACTTCAGCAAGTAGTTCATCAACCGATGGGAAATAGTCATAGAGCGAGGTTCGGGCAACCTCAGAGGATTTCGCAATACGAGCCGCACTGAGTCGAGCGCGAGATGACTCCATAGCTAAAGATCGCGCAGCGGCGATGATTCGCTCTCGAGTCTGAATGGCCATGCTCAAAGTCTAAATTTGAGCACTAGGAGCTCGCCTGTTGTAACGCAACGAGGAGAAAGTGATTTCTAGCGCACGCGTGTGGTGGTACGGCGTGAGGAAGCCTTTTTGAAGCTGCTCTCACCGTTGGAACGCTTCTTGCGGTTGCGTTGCACTTTGTGGC
>CAYSGG010000062.1:0-4448 GCA_964430775.1 uncultured Clavibacter sp.
AGTCAGCAATTGCCCGCATCAAAACGATTATGAATGGCAAGAAAATCAGTTTTCGTCGCGATTAATACCTCGACATCAAAGTAAGTAATAGTGGATTCTGTGCAATAACCAAGCCGTGAGGTTCATGCGAAGTTGAATTGAGCCTATTGGGTTCAATGACAATTCTGTGGCTGGGATATTTGCTTCCGTAGATAAGACGGAGCGTGCACATGACTAGGACTGTTGCAGTCAGTTTAGAGAAGTTAACTAAGAACTATGGCACCTCTCGTGGGATATCCGAGGTTTCCTTTGAAGTGTATGCAGGTGAGGTCATGGGTTTTCTGGGTCCCAATGGGGCGGGTAAGACAACTGCGATTCGCACGTTATTGGGGTTGATAAAAGCTTCGAGTGGAAAGGCAACAATCCTTGGTGTGAATGCCCTGGATTCAAACGTTAATTTGCGCCGAAAGATTGGATACCTACCAGGAATTGCTGCGACATATGATCGCTACACAGCGCTGGGATACCTTGACTTTATTGCGCGCATGCGTGGACTTGAATTGGAAGGCGAAATTCGAACTTTAGCGAGACGACTTGATCTCAACATCACCGAACGGATTCAAGATTTATCGAAAGGAAATCGTCAAAAGGTAAGTGTGATTCAAGCTTTCATGCATTCTCCTGATGTGCTCTTCCTTGATGAACCCACTAGCGGACTTGATCCTCTGGTGCAAAGAGAGTTTGAGAAGATTCTCGATGAAGCGCGCGATAGGGGAGCAGCAGTAATTCTCTCGTCACATGTCTTGAGTGAAGTGGAGCATCTCGCTGATCGAATTGCGATTATTGACCAGGGCAGCATCGTTGTCGTTGATGAAATTTCTACATTGAAGGCCAAAGCCCGACGCCGGATAGATCTCTTTTTCGAAAAGCAGATAGCCGAAGGAGACTTTGCAAAGGTTCCAAACATTAAGGAAATCGAAGTGGTTGATGGTTCTTTGCGTTGTGTGGTTACTGGATCAGAGTTTGAACTTCTCAAACGTGCAGTCGACCTCGGTGTCACGGAAGTC
The DNA here is from genome assembly GCA_964430775.1 of uncultured Clavibacter sp. Lineage (GTDB taxonomy): Bacteria > Actinomycetota > Actinomycetes > Nanopelagicales > Nanopelagicaceae > MAG-120802. The sequence continues at coordinate 1,047 of CAYSGG010000062.1, forward strand.
CGCACTCATGAGTCTTCACTCGAAGAGATCTTTCTGGGATTAGTAGGCGCTAAGTGATCCCCCTCTATTTCAAAACATGGCGCGATCATTGGCGGACTTTGCTCTCTTGGTCCTTCGTTCTATTGCTTCTGGTAACGATTCAAATGTCGATCTATCCAAGCATCGTAAAGAACAAAGAGGCGCTCCAGGGGTTTCTTGATTCTTACCCCGAAGCAATCCGCAAAATTTTCCGAATGCAGGACTACACCTCAGGGGCTGGATTTCTGAGTACAGAGCTTTACAGCATGATGGTGCCGCTAGTTTTAATTGCGGTCGGAGCTACATGGGGAGCAAGCGCAACAGCTGAAGAGGAGGATGAGGGAACCGCAGACTTGTTACTGACTCTCCCGATTTCTCGCACCCGAATTATGCTGGCGAAAATCTCGGCAACGATAACTGTCGTGATTGCTCTCGGATTCCTTGCGATGCTCAACATTATTGTTCTACGAGGCATTGTTGATATGAAAATCGATGAGGGAAAGTTGGTCGCAGCAACAACATCGAGCATCTCACTCGGTATTTTCTTTACAGGAATTGCGTTTTTAGTGGGAGCGTTCAGTCGAAAGAAAGGTTCAGCGATTGGTGTCGTGACTGGACTTTCGTTGATTGCCTTTCTCATTTACTCACTATCTGCACTGGTTGATAGTTTCGATGCAATTGAGCCCTTTAACCCGATGGAATGGGGACTGGCTGGACAACCACTGTTCAATGGTCTCGATGAGGTTGGAGTCATCAAATTGCTTGCCGGCGGCTTGGTTCTGCTTGCGCTAGCAATTATCAAATTTGAAAAGAAAGACATCAGTACTCCATAAATGAGACAAGGACGAAAGGAAAGTAAATGAAGCAGTGCCAGAGTTGCGGAATGCCACTCAATACCAAGAAGGCGGGAGATTGTCGTGGTAGTGAGAGTGATGGAAGTCGTAGCGAGAAGTGGTGCTCTCTTTGCTATGCAGATGGTAAGTTCATCAATCCGGAGACTAGCCTTGATGAGATGATTAAAATCGTCGATAACGCACTTAAGGAGCAGAATTCGGGTTTCTTGATGAGAAAGTTGGCAGTAAAACAACTTCCAACCCTTGAACGTTGGCGAAGTAAGTGAAAAGTCCAAAGGAGATATCGTGAGTGAAAGTTCAGGCAAATGTCCGGTAGCGCATGGCGCAATCACAGAAGTTGGAGCCAGAAAGAATTGGTGGCCTAACGCCCTCAACCTAGACATCCTTCATCAACACGATACAAAGATTGATCCACTTGGTAACGACTTTGACTATCACGAAGAACTTAAGAAACTTGATGTTGATGCTCTCAAGAAAGATCTCCATGCTCTTATGACCGATAGCCAGCCATGGTGGCCAGCAGATTGGGGACACTACGGCGGACTCTTTATCCGTATGGCATGGCACTCGGCAGGTTCATACCGAACTGCAGATGGACGTGGTGGCGGCGGAACAGGTAACCAACGCTTTGCACCGCTGAATTCGTGGCCAGATAACACCAACTTAGATAAAGCGCGTCGTTTACTCTGGCCAATCAAGAAAAAGTATGGAAACAAAATCAGTTGGGCAGATTTGATGATTCTCGCTGGAAACATCGCTTATGAATCTATGGGACTTAAGACTTTTGGTTTTGGCTTCGGACGTGAAGATATTTGGGCTCCGGAGACTGATATCTATTGGGGCTCAGAAAACGAATTTTTAGCGCCAAGTGATTCACGCTACGACGATCTCTCTGATGCAAGCACGATGCACAACCCTCTTGCTGCTGTTCAGATGGGATTGATTTACGTCAATCCTGAAGGAGTCAACGGAAATCCAGATCCGCTTCGAACAGCACAACACGTTCGCGAGACTTTTGCACGTATGGCCATGAACGATGAAGAGACTGTGGCGCTGACAGCTGGTGGACACACTGTTGGTAAGGCACATGGAAATGGCAAAGCATCGAATCTTGGACCTGCGCCAGAAGCTGCTGACATTTCTGAACAAGGAATGGGATGGAATAACCACAAGACTCGTTCAATCGGACGTAATACCGTTACAAGTGGAATTGAAGGCGCATGGACGACGCACCCAACCAAGTGGGATAACGGATACTTCGAACTTCTCTTCAAATATGACTGGGAGCTCAAAAAATCACCTGCTGGCGCGCATCAATGGGAGCCAATCAACATCGCCGAAGAAGATAAGCCAGTCGATGTCGAAGATCCATCTATTCGTTACAACCCGATGATGACTGATGCCGATATGGCCATGATTAAGGATCCTATTTATCGCGCAATCTCAGAGAAGTTCTACAAGAATCCAGATTATTTCAGTGATGTATTTGCTCGTGCGTGGTTTAAGTTGACGCACCGTGATCTTGGACCGAAAGTCCGGTATATCGGTCCTGATGTACCGCAGGAAGATTTGATTTGGCAGGATCCAGTTCCTGTTGGAAGTACTAGTTACAAAGTAGCCGATGTGAAATCCAAAATCGAAGCTTCTGGTCTTTCAATCGCGGAACTTGTTGCAACAGCGTGGGACAGCGCTCGCACATTTCGAGGTTCAGATAAACGCGGTGGCGCTAACGGTGCGCGCATTCGTCTAGAACCTCAGAGAAACTGGGAAGGTAATGAGCCTTCTCGTCTGACAAAAGTTTTGGCAGTCCTAGAACCGATTGCTAAGGAGACTGGCGCAAGTGTTGCTGATGTCATTGTCTTGGCGGGAAATATTGGTGTCGAGAGAGCCGCGAAAGCAGCAGGTTTTGATATCTCGCTTCCATTCTCTCCAGGTCGCGGAGATGCAACACAAGCCCAGACCGATGTTGACTCTTTCGCCCCCCTAGAACCGATTCACGACGCATTCCGCAATTATTTGAAAGAAGATTATGTGGTTGCCCCAGAAGAATTGATGCTCGATAGAGCACAGTTAATGGGGCTCACTGCTCCGGAAATGACAGTCTTAATCGGCGGAATGCGCGCACTTGGCGCAAACTTTGGTGGCAACATGAATGGAGTCTTCACCGATCGCGTTGGCGAGCTAACAAATGATTTCTTTGTGAATCTCACTGATATGTCATTTGTCTGGGAGCCAAATGGCGAGAACCAATACAACATTCGCCATCGCATGACTGGTGATGTGAAATTCACAGCAACGCGTGTGGACTTAGTCTTCGGTTCGAATTCGGTGTTACGTGCCTATGCTGAGGTCTACGCTCAAGATGACAATAAGCGTAAATTTGTCGATGATTTCGCCAAAGCGTGGACTAAAGTCATGAATGCAGATCGGTTCGATCTACTCCAGTAACGTGGATTAGGTGATATCGCTCTCGTAAGGTAACCTTTCGTTATTGATGCATCCGCATCATAAAAAAGAAAGCACGGCAGTT
>CAYSGG010000063.1:0-4369 GCA_964430775.1 uncultured Clavibacter sp.
CCAAGGAGGATTGGCCCGATCGCAAATAAGCCCTCAACGTTCTTGCCTTCACTGTTGAGAACAGTGTGATTGGGGTAGTTAGTTGAAACTCCTAGTTGAAGAGGTCCAGGGGATACCAAGCTTGCGGCAGATAATTTTTCGATCAAAGTCCCGCCACCAGGAGCCTCGTAACCTAAGCAATTAACTATGGCCTTTGCTGCGAAATTGCCGCTAGTCCTAGTTGAAATAGAGAGATGTCCTGAAACTTCCTGCAGGGCAACGACTTCATCTTTAATAATGGTGATTCTCCCTTCACTTAGCGCTGTATCAAGCTCATGATGAATCTCGGGAGAAACTCGATGGCGGTGAACGTTCCACCATCGCAAGTCCTTATTCAAAAACTCTGACTTTTTCGCTTCATCCCAGGAGTGCCAAATGTCAGGCAATTCATGTCTGATGCCATCTTGTGCAGCTCTCCAGTCCGTGGCGTTTTCGATGAACGCTCTCATCGCGTGTGGTGATTGCCGCGCCTCGTTTGGAACTTCGAGTGGCGCCGCCCGCTTGGGAAGATGCTTTTCTGGCAAGAGACCATTTCGCGAAATACCAATCACTCGGTTTCGAGGACTCTTTCGTAGATGGCTCAGGGCATGATCGATAAAAGTAAGTCCTGTACCAACGCAAGCGAGCGTCCCCTCGAATTCTGCGATGGAGTCTCTCCAGGGATCATTTATTACATTTGGATTGCCCTTGAAGCGCTCTAGTTCGGGATGCTTGATTGATCTACCTTGACCCAAAGCCAAAACGACAACATCGAATAGCTTTGATGGCGAATCTTTGAACTGGACTTGGAAGCTATCGTTGTGCTGAGAGATGTTCTCGACAGTGTCTTGTAGATGTTCGAAGTTGACTTGCGGGTGTTCTAACTGCATCGAAATGAAAGTTGCCAACAGGTATTTTCCATATTCAAATCGGGGCGCAAAATAATTTGGATCGAAATTGCCCCACTTGCAGAAGTGATCTGGAACGTCGACTAGCGCTGACATTCTTCCGGCCGGGACATTGAGCAGATGATCGCGATCGTGGGTGCTGTAAGCGATGCCTCTGCCGAGAAACAATTGCGGCTCTGCGATTGTTACCGATATCGGATTGTTGCTAAGTCGGGCGATATTGATAGCAACCAATAAACCTGAGGCACCGCCACCGACAATGAGGACCTTCTTCATCTACACCCCTAATTCCTACAAGAAACATAGGATATAGGGAATGGCGGTATTTATCTGGGAGGCACTGCCATAATGTCGTCGTGAAGATAACCGCGTCTGTCGAATATGCGATGCAGGCGCTTCTCGAAATTGCGAATTCAACTCAAGCCGGGCGACCAATTGCGGCAAGTGAAATTGCGAAATCTCAGAACATCTCGATTAAGTTTCTTGAGAATATCCTGATGAAACTTCGACGAGGATCGATTGTCAGATCCATACGTGGGGCATCCGGGGGATACGTTCTTGCGCTTGATGCAAAGAAGATTTCTGTGGCTGATGTGATTCGATGTATTGAAGGGCCGCTCGCCGCGGTCGGTGACAAGGCGCCTGAGTCAGCAAAGTACAGAGGAAATGCCAAAAATCTGACCGATGCGTGGATTGCTACAAGAGTTTCTCTGAGAGATGCCTTAGAAGAAATTTCTCTAGAGCAACTAATGCGGGGGGAGTACAACAGAGATGTCACAGCACTTCTCAACAGGAAAGATGCGTGGAAGAGACGGTAAGGACGAACTAGCTTTCTTTATGTGTTGATGCGTTGGATCGAAGTCGTGTCTCCCACATAGTCATGACTGCAAGAATCATGGCGAAGCCGAAAATCAGATCCTCAAAAGGGGCTCCAGCTACACGCAAGCCAATAATGGAATCGGGGTTATAGGTCACGATTTCGCGCGAGGTGAGCCACCAGTTGGTGACGAGTTGGAATGGAAGAATGATCGCGTAACTCAGCCAGAAACGCAGAGTTGAGAGAAGCGAATTCTTCGTTACGAACATGTCGAAGAAAATCGTAATGATGAGCGCATAGACAGTTATCTGGGTATAGGTGAGTTCGAATCTCATCGTGCGAACTTCCTTTGGACCACTTTGACTCCCTCAAGCGTGAGGATGGCCGCAAGTGGAATGATGAAGAAGAAGAGATATTCCTCCAGTGGAATGTTTAGTGGGCCAATAATTCCCAGGATCTGATCTGAATCGAAAGTCCAGTGGTTTTGATTGATTGCAAACGCGTCCCAGGCTAAGAAGAAGATGCTGACAGGAAAGATCGCGGTGAGGGCGAGTCTTGGTCGTCGCAATACTCGAATTCGAAATGCAAACTCGAGCCACCAAGAACCAACGATGACGAAGAGCAACATCGCGGCGTAGGACCAGTTCATGAGCTCTAATCCCTGCGACATATCAGTAGTTTCTCATAAGAGGCAATGGAGAGTTTGCTACTGTGCGGAGATGTCGTCGGCTCAGGCCAAGATTTTCACCAGTACGCGAACTTTTTCTAGCTTCGCAATAGCGGTAGTAGTTCTTCTCTCGGTGATTTTCTCAGAATTGATTAAAGCTTCTGACTTAACTTGGCAGGTGATTGTTGCCCTCATCGCATTAGCTGTTGGAATTCCACATGGCGCACTCGATCACCTTGTTACTTTGCCACGAGCCTCGATTCTTCGCATGAGTGTTTTCATTGCTGCGTATGTGATGATTGCGGTTATTGCTGTCTTTGCGATTCTGCAATGGAATGTATTTGGATTTATTGGCGTAGTGATTATGAGCGCATTGCACTTCGGTATTGGAGACGCTGCATTTATCAATGAGACAGATCGAAGCATGGGGGCACAAACATCCTCCCGGGTCGCAAAAGCTTTCTATGCACTGAGCGCAGGTTCACTGCCCGTTGTCATTCCACTGGTTAATGACGACAGTACCTCCGCTCTGGCTGCGGTTAATTCTGATCTCATAGATTGGCATGGCGGCCTTAATCAAGAGTTAATCAATCTTGTTGTCGCACTATTTCTATTAGCCGTTTTAGTTCTAGCCGCCACTCGACGTTGGCGCGATCTCTTGGATCTCAATCTCTTACTTGCGCTCTCGTTCTTCACTCCACCCCTAGTTGCCTTCGCTGCTTACTTTGGTTTGTGGCATGCGATGCGACATACCGCTCGACTGACTCTAAATCTCAAGACATCCCAAGCTTCGATTGCTCAAGGCTTGGCAGGTCGTGCTTTTCGACAAGCGGTGATTCCAGGGACACCTGCCCTTGTGGGCACTTTCATAGTGTCGCTCGCTATTGCTCTCTTTACTCCTGGAAAACTTAGCGATGAATTCTTATGGCTCTCACTTGTAGTTGTGTGGGCCCTGACAGTGCCTCACATGATGGTGACGGCGCGTTTAGATAAGGCGGCGTTACGATGAAAAAGGCACTTCTTGCGCTCTTGCTAGCAATTTCTTTGGCGACCCCTTCCTGGTCAGCGCCGATTTACACCTTCCCAATCTCAGGCTGCAAAACAACTTACGGTAAGTACCATCACGATTATCCAGCGAGCGATATCAAGGCGAAGTTTGGTTGTGCCTTTGTTGCGCCGATCAATGGCGTAGTCGAAGATGTCAGCACCAAAGATCGATGGAGCGGCAAGACCAATCTCGGTCAACATCGCGGAGGGCTATCGATATCGATTATCGGCGACGATGGCGTTCGCTACTACGGGTCACATTTATCGAAGATAGAACCTGGAATCGCACCTGGCGTTGTTGTGGTCAGCGGACAGAAACTTGGAGAAGTAGGACGAACGGGAAGTGCGCGCGGAATTCCTAAACCACACCTACATTTTGGTATTTCTTATCCAACGGTGCCAGGGGATTGGGAAATCCGACGCGGAGTTGTCGCACCGTGGCCATATTTAGATGCATGGAAGGCTGGGAAAGATCTTTCGCCGTTGAAAGCTGTAGAGAAGGCAAAAGCGAAAGCTGCTAAGGGTTAACACAAATAAAAAAGCCCCGGGAGACCCGAGGCTTTTTTACAACTAGTTATTAGGTTTAGTTAGGAACAACCTGGTCAGCCTGAGGACCCTTTGGACCCTGGACGACTTCGAATGTTACTGACTGACCCTCTTCAAGGGACTTGTAGCCATTTCCCTGGATAGCGGAGTAGTGAACGAATACGTCCTGTCCGCCGCCATCAACAGCAATGAAACCAAAACCCTTTTCAGAGTTGAACCACTTAACTGTACCTGTTGCCATTTATAACTTTCCTTCGGTATTTTGGGGACAAACGTGAATTCCACGTTCGCCAGTCTTTCCGTTCTACAGCGATACCGATTCAAGCAAAAGCTATCAAGCGGGTACTGATAAGCGTTGGACTAGGG
>CAYSGG010000064.1:0-4214 GCA_964430775.1 uncultured Clavibacter sp.
TCCCAAAGCGCCATTTCACGCTTAAAAGGATCTAGTCCCATAGGACCAAGGTTGAGGGCAAAGGAGTGGAATTTCTTCAGATCGAACTTCGCGCCCAATCGCTGCTTTGCGGCTTCACGGCAATCCATCCAGAAACGCTCTCCAACTTTGTAAGAGATTGCCTGTCCTGGCCAACCAAGATAGCGATCCACTTCGCTGCGCGCAGAAATCTCATCAAGCAAGGCGCGCTCATGAAGAAGTTTGAAAGCAGATTCTGCGTTCCAAACTTCGCCGTTGAAATCCTTATAGCCACAGTGCATTCCAATATCAACGACGATACGTGCCGCACGTAGACCTTGAGCAGACAGATAACCCATCTCGTAACCAGGATCTTCGAAAGCACCGAGTTCATCCATCAAGCGCTCCGCGTAAAGCGCCCATCCTTCACCATAACCAGAAACCCAAACCCGATTTCGTTGGAAGCGATTGAGGCGATCAGTATTGATCTTGGTGGTTGCAACTTGTAGATGATGGCCTGGAACTGCTTCGTGATACCAAGTCGAAACGATATTCCACCAACCGAAAGTCTTACGACCCATAGTTGGAAACCATGTTGTACCAGGACGGCTGAGATCTTCACTTGGCCCCATGTAGTACGCAGCAGAAGCGCTTCCCTCGGGAGCAAGGCGGGCTTCACAGTTACGAATTCGTGGATCAATATCAAACTCTTTGCCATCGAGTCTCTCAACCGCAGCTACGATGAATTCACGCAACTTCTTGAGTAACTCTTCTTCTCCTTCAACGGTATAACGCGGATCGGTATCAAGTCGATCAGCAACTTCTCGCAGCGTTTGTGCATCTGGATATAGCTTCTTTGCAGCAACCCACATGCGCTCATTAATCATCTCTAATTGCTTGATTCCCCATTCATAGGTATCGCGGAGATCAAGGTCAGCGCCAGTGAAATGGCGGGCCCATAACTTGTAACGCTCTTCGCCCACGCCATCTGCGATCAGGCACTGAGGTGCGTAAGTTTCACGCATCCAGATCGCAAGCTCGGCACAAGCCTTTTCAGCGTTTTTAGCCGCGCTCAGTAACTCTTGGTTATCTCCAGCCGGGTTAAATTTCTTTGCAACGGTGGTGAACGCTCCTTGAGAGAAAGTCTCCAGTTGGCCAGCAGTCGCTAAAACTTGGCGGCGAGAGTTGAACTTGCCTTTTTCGGCAACAAAATTCAGTGATGACTTCCAGCCATCAAAGGCAGCGCTTATTCCGTTGAGTCGCTTTGTGACATTTGCGATTGTTTCAGGATTCTCTTTCTTCATCATCTCAAATACTTGTCTGATGCTCGTTACGGGAGATGAGATGAGATTAAAGAGGATTCGAGCTTCGTAGGTATCGTTTAATTTCAACTCGGAGCTCAAGCGCTCAACGGCGACATCGCGCGCAATTCGATCAATCTCGCTGATGGGAGTCTCTGCATTAATCGCATTGAGGGTCTTGCGAGTGAGTTCGGCACGCTTGTCATGTCCAGCCATCGATAGATCATCAAGCTGATCATCAAGACCGGGAACTCCCAGCATCGTCGCACCAATAGGTGAGAGTTTGATGCCCTCTTCCATAAAGGAGTCGAGGATCTTTGAGATTGGACTGTTGGGCATTATTACTCCTTCGTACCATCTTCGAGTTCGACAAGATCAAAGTTTCCTTTACCAATCTGGCCTTGATTGCGATATAGCTCTAACTTGGCACGAGTATCTGCGATATCAAGATTTCGCATGGTTAGCTGGCCAATGCGATCTGTAGGTCCAAACGCAGCCGATTCAGTACGTTCCATAGATAGTTTCTCTGGGTGATAACTAAATGCATCGCCACTTGTGTTGATAATGGAGTAATCATCTCCACGACGTAGCCGCAAAGTAACCTCTCCAGAAACTGCAGAAGCAACCCAACGAGTAAGGGATTCACGGAGCATCAGTGACTGAGGATCAAGCCAACGACCTTCATAAAGAAGGCGACCTAAACGTCGTCCTTCGGCGTGATAATTAGCAATAGTGTCTTCATTATGAATTGCTGAGAGAAGTCGTTCGTAGGCGATAAATAGCAAGGCCATCCCTGGGGCCTCATAGATACCGCGGCTCTTGGCCTCAATAATGCGGTTTTCGATCTGGTCAGACATTCCTAAACCATGGCGGCCGCCAATGGAGTTAGCTTCCTGCATCAAAGCAACCGAATCTGAGAAATCTTTACCGTTAATGGCTACTGGCCTACCCTGCTTAAACTTAATTCGGACATCCTCGCTCTGAATTGATACTGAAGAGTCCCAGAACTTCACGCCCATAATCGGATCAACAAGTTCAATTCCTGAGGAGAGCTCCTCTAACTTCTTTGCTTCATGGGTAGCGCCCAAGATGTTTGCATCGGTTGAATATGCTTTTTCTACGCTGTCGCGATACGGCAATTTCCGATGCGCCAACCATTCGGACATCTCTGTGCGTCCACCAAGTTCACGGACAAAGTCCTGATCTAGCCATGGCTTATAAATCTTGAGATTTGGATTTGCGAGTAATCCATAACGATAGAAACGCTCGATGTCGTTTCCTTTATAGGTTGATCCATCGCCCCAAATTTGTACGCCATCTGAGAGCATGGCTCGCACCAGCAGAGTTCCTGTGACCGCACGTCCCAATGGAGTGGTGTTGAAGTAAACGCGACCAGCAGTTCGAATATGAAATGCACCGCACGCGATTGCTGCAAGGCCTTCTTCAACGAGTGAAGTCTTGCAATCAACTAGCCTTGCAATCTCCGCTCCATAATCTTTCGCACGATCTGGAATAGCGGCGATATTGCCTTCGTCGTACTGGCCAAGATCCGCTGTATATGTGCACGGCAATGCACCTTTTTCGCGCATCCATGCGACCGCAACAGAGGTATCCAGTCCGCCAGAAAATGCGATTCCGACTTTCTCGCCGGTTGGCAAAGATGCCAGGACTTTTCCAGCAGATTTAGCTGTTGACATGACCTAATCCTAAGGCAATTTCACGTCGCGCAGCTAACTTATTTGTAAGCCTTGAAATGAGGGCAGGCTCAATCTTCCACTGTGCGATTAACTGATCTAATTCATCAAAGTCGCGTTGTTGAGGTTTGGCTCCAGTGAATATTGCTCGAATCATCAAATTTCTAGGCGTGTGATCACCCGCTATAAATTCAATAACATCTGTGCGATAGCCAAGTACACGAAGTATCTGAGCGCGGATTGCATCGGTCATCAGATCCCCTAAGCGTTCTGCAAGAATTCCGTGCTTGGTGGCAATCTTCCAGGGCTCTGGAGAATCTTTCATCTGTCTCTGAATATCGTGGTGACAACATGGAGATACCAAAATGACCTGCGACTCGCTCTCGATTGCCCATGCGATCGCATCATCTGTTGCCGTATCACATGCATGAAGAGCGATCGTGATATCTACCTTTTGCTTGGGGAATTTAGCAATTTCGCTTACTTCAAATCTCAATGAGTCTTCTAGTCCTACATTTGCCGAAACGGCCTGGTTTCTCTCTTTGCTATCCGCCCTTGAGTCAATACCCAAGGTCTGCGTCATGATGCCTTGTTTGCGAAGATACTGATGAGCGGCAAAAGTTAGGTAAGCGCTGCCGCATCCCAAATCCACAACGGTTAGCGTGTTCTTGCTTTTCCCTTCATCAAGGGGCAGCGATTGCGAGAGAATTTTAAGGAACTCATTTACTTGCAGGAACTTGTCAGAACGCGATGGCTTGAGCTTTCCTTGGTGATCTGAAATTCCAAGCTCGCGAAATATCCTCTCGTCTGGCTCCAAGTACCTCATCTTTTTCCGGTCGTGTGAAAGGTCGTCTTCCACAATCTTTTCTCTCACAACTCGTCTCGAGCTCACTTGAGCTTCTCCTGATTTTGTAACCCTGAGCGTGAACTCCTCTTCATCGCTCTCGATCAAGAGATTGCCGAAACCCTCAAAGTAATCGTGAATTCGAAAATCATTTACGAGTACGTTCTTTGTGATGTCTTTCGTTCCATCATGGCTCACGATTTGTAGGTGCAACGAAGCCTTGATTTCCACTGGGCGAATATCAATACGTTGAAATGCTGGAGTTTTCGAGCGTTGCTTGCCTGAGAGGACAATGCGGCGAATCTTGGTGGCTTCAAGGATCAGGGTGTTGGCCTGCGCTAAGCCCTCGTCTAGCGATGTGATCACTTGCGCACCTTA
>CAYSGG010000065.1:0-4177 GCA_964430775.1 uncultured Clavibacter sp.
ACTCTTTGTCGTGTGCAAGAGAGAACCCAAGGCTCTTCAACTCGCCTTCATGTGGCGTTACGACGACTATCTGTTGGGGATCCCTCAGAGCCTTGGTGCTTCGGGCAAGAGCTAAGGCTCCGCTATCGAGAACGACTGGGATTTTCATGGGCATTGATTTGATTGTTGTTGCACCTGGCCCCACTACAAGGGCATCAACACGTTCATTTTGAAGATCATCGATGGGCACAACATCGGGAAAATTGCCAAGAACTAAATTTGTGGCATCAGAATTCTTATTGATGAATTTCACGTAACCAACTCCGCCGCGTCGAGCTCCACCAACTGTCAAAACTCCCGCTCCAGGGTATTTCTTGGATCCCGCAATAATTGCCACAACACCACGTGAGTACTTATGGTCGCTTTTGTGAAGAGGACGACGCGCCTTGACTTGCTTTGTAACTCGAGAATTGGCCACGATTGAAGTCTAGAATCAATTCATGAGCGAGCGCGAGCATCTGACATATTCTCAATTTGGTGATGCAGTCATAGATCTTGCTCATCAAATCAAGAAAAGTGATTTCAAGCCGGAAATCGTCTTATCCATAGCGCGAGGAGGCTTCTTCCTCGGCGCAGCCCTGGGTTATGCCTTGGGAGTTAAGAACTCATTCACAATGAGCGTTGAGTTCTACACCGGAATAGACGAGCGTCTTCCAATGCCAGTTGTCCTTCCACCGGTCCCAAACAAGGTGGATCTCAACGGCGCTACCGTCTTGATTGCCGATGATGTCGCTGATTCCGGAGAAACACTCCGTTTAGTCGAAGAGTTCTGGCGAGGGACTGTAAAAGAGACTCGCACCGCGGTTCTCTATGAAAAACCTCGAAGCGTCGTGAAGCCCGACTATGTGTGGCGCAAGACTGATAAATGGATTGAATTTCCTTGGTCCACCGGCATGCCCATTAATTAGAAATTAGCCTAATCAATAACTAGAAATTGTCGTAATCAAGAAGAAATCTAGACTCGAGCAGAGTCTGCTAATTCCTCATGTGTGCACTGCAAATTTTTAGCGTCACCAGAACAGGCTTCGCAGAGTAGGTATTGCTTGTGACACGAGGGGCTAGCACAATTATGGAAAGTCTTTGTGGGCGAGCTACAAATATCACACTGACCAATGACAGGGGTGTTCTCCGAGAAATCAATAGTCTTGCGTCCGTCGAAGGTATATAGCGAGCCTTCCCACAGTCCTTGATCACCATACTTCTCGCCATAACGGACGATGCCACCATCAATCTGGTAGACCTCATTAAATCCGCGCTGTTTCATAACAGTAGTCAAAATTTCGCAACGAATGCCACCAGTGCAGTATGTGACGATAGCTTTGTTTTTTAAGTGGTCGTACTTTCCACTATCAAGTTCAGCTATAAAGTCCTTTGTTGTTCGTACATCTGGAACAACCGCATTCTTGAATTTACCAATCTTTGCTTCATAAGCGTTTCGTCCATCAAAAAAGACGAGGTCATCACCGCGTTCTTGAGCGAGTTTGTTAACTTCTTTAGGTTTGAGATGTTTTCCGCCGCCAACAATTCCTGACTCATTCACTCGAAGATCTTCAGGAACTCCAAAAGTTACGAGCTCTTTACGAGCTTTAACGCTCAGACGGGGGAAATCTTGGCCCGATCCATCGGACCATTTGAAATCAATTTTCTTAAAGCCGGGATATTGCCGCGTGCTTTTAACGTACTTCTTGAGGTCTGACATATCACCACCCAAAGTTCCATTAATTCCGTGATGAGAAATCAGAATCCGTCCCTTGAGATTTAGGGACTCACAGAGCGTGGTCTGCCAGAGTCGAAGCGCTTCAGGATCAGTAACCGGTGCAAAACCGTAATACAGAATAATTTTCTGAAGGCTCACGGAATTATGGTAATAAATGTGCTGGAAACGAGGCAAATACGCGCTTGGCGAGATATCAGTACACAGGGGAGTGCGGGATACTTTAGGCATGACCGAGGCTTCAGGTTATTCCCCGCGTTCTTCGAATCGCATCCTTGCGGTAATTGTTGGCTTCACCCTGATCTTGGCCGCAGTCGCGGCTCTTCTGACATCATCGAGAGAAGTCAAAGATCTCTCGCCAAGTTCGCCTGAAGGCGTAGTTCAGTTATTCCTCAAAGCCGTGATTGAAGGCAAGAGTGAAGATGCAGCAGATTATTTTTCGGCTACGACAACCTGCGATGCATCAGATATTGACCGAAGTTGGATGCCTGAGACAGTTCGAGTAAATCTGGCAGATCAGGAGATCACCGGCGATAGAGCATTCATCGAGATCACCGTAGATATCTCGTCCGGTGGCCCTTTCGATGATTACTACGTAGAAACGCATAATTATCGTCTTGCTCAAGAAAACGGTAACTGGCGAATCCTGGGTATACCGTGGCCTCTCTACTCGTGTGAGGAGCCCACAAAGTGATCTTTGGATTTCTCGTACCCATCGCATTTTTGGTAATCATCATCGTCGTTGCAAAGAAACTTTTTAGCCGTGATACACAAGGCGCACCGAGCACATTCTCGATTCGCCGGCTCTTTCAGTACGCCCTTCTCTTTGGGTTATTGGCCGTGGCGGTATCGGGAGTTTCAGGTCTTATTGGACGACTCTTTGATTCCGGACAAGTTATCGCTGAAAGTCGGACTGATTTAGCTCGAGACATAACTTTTGCACTCATTGGAATTCCACTCTATCTCGCTGTTGGACGGTGGACGAAGAGAACGTTGGCAGAAGATCCCTCCGAACGTCACTCGGTAGCCTGGAACGCATATTTAAGCGTTGTCTCTCTCACAGCATTAATAACATCTATGACTGCTGCTTATGGCGTGCTGTTATGGGCTCTTGGTAATGACACGTTCAGCGGTCAGAAGTTATCGAGATTTCTGGTGTGGGGACTGGTCTGGATTGTTCACTGGCAGTTGATTGATGCAACAAGCCGGGAAGATGAATCACGCGCGCATTTCATTTTGGGTTCACTGATCGGATTAGGAACCTTGAGCGTTGGAGTTGGCAACCTTGTAGCGAGCGTTGCACGCCTTGCGCTGAGTACTGATGAGAAGTCGATACTTCTCGAACGAACAAACCCATCGATTGAAGCAATCATTCTCATTATTGTTGGTTTGCCTGTTTGGTATCAATATTGGCTGCGGATCGGGCAGAGTCTCAAGCGAGAGTTGCTCTGGTACTCCTATGTTCTATTGGCAGGAGTGGCTGGCGGATTTATTACTCTCATTGTCTCGAGCAGCGTTGTGCTCTTTGATGCATTGGTTTGGTTTTTCGGCGAGACTGATAGCAATCTTGCGGCGCAACACTTCGGCAAAACTTCAAGTGCGGTGGGAAGTGCGGTCGCTGGTTTTGCAGTCTGGTGGTACCACGCGCGCGTTGTATCTCACGCTGAAGCATCAGAGCTCATCAAAGACTCCGGCTCTGAAGTGGGACGTGGAGAAATTCGACGTGTATATGAATACATCATCTCTGGGGTGAGCTTGATTGCAGCAGCTGCAGGACTGATGATGATCTTGGTTGCAATCTTGGAAAGCGTGACCCCAGGAGAAGTTGTTTCCACAACAAGTTCGACGAATACATTACTTGTCGCAATTACCTTGATTCTTGTTGGTTCACCTGTGTGGTGGTTCTTTTGGCAGAGAATTGAGCGCCATATTGCGGTCGATGGACACGAACAAAGTTCGCCAACGCGGCGCATATTTCTTCTCATGCTCTTTGGCGTCGCATCGATTGCAGCTGTTATCTCAGTTCTAACTGGAGTCTTCATCTTCTTGGATGATTTACTCAATAGCCAACTTGGAAATGCAACGTTGCGTGAGATTCGTTTCCCAGTCTCAATTTTGATTGCCAACGCTGCAATTGGTTGGTATCACTGGAGCATTTATCGCCACGAGAGAACGATTAGTGTGCGAAAGCCAAAGAAAGATAAATTCATCGTCTTAGTCGGACCGAAGAATCCCGAACTTGCGCGCTCAATTCAAGATCAATTCGGGGGGTCCGTTCAGATGTGGGACTCACCAGGGGAATCCGGTGACGGCAAACTCGATTGGGAGCCCGAGAAAGTCATGGAGCTCATTAAATCAACTACGAGTGACGAGATTCTGATCATTAATGAGAAGAAAAAGTTAAAGGCTATTCCGTTTCAGAAG
>CAYSGG010000066.1:0-3945 GCA_964430775.1 uncultured Clavibacter sp.
GTGTTGTTGTCATGATAGTCAATATTGAAGACATAGAGATCTTCTGGAAGTTCTGCCATGTAACAACCAACCAGGTTCGTTTTGGCAGCTTGCTCTGGAGTTCTGAGTGAATCTGCAGCTGCAGTAACGATGGGCATCGCCTCATCGATTGAACCGAAGAACGTGGCGCCAACTTGGATCCATGCACCGTCGATGAGAAGGTTGATGGACCAGACGTGATATTCGCCTTCTCCTTCAACACCTTCCGTCAAAACATATGCTTTCTCTTCATCTAGACCCGGTAGATCGACTTCTTTCTGACCTGCTTCAACCCATCGCGGTGTTAATTCATCAAAGAGAACTTTGTTATCTGGAGCCCAGAGGATGGTTGCGCCGACTTCGGCTTCTTGAATTCCGTATGAGCATGCGATTCCGCCGGCGTTATAAGCAGCGTAAAGATCTGTGCCTTCTGCTGGTTCCCATTCGGTATCGATGAACTTTGGATTTGGAACACGCTCTGGAAATGCAGCAAGGACTTTGGTCTTCGTGCAATCAGTTGGGACAGAGGGAAGTTCTGGCGCCATTGTTACTTCTGGATCACTGCCACAGGCGGTGAGAAGTAAGAGTGATGCAAGAAGGAGCGCGATTTTCTTCATGGGAGCATTATTGCGCAATCCAGATACCCAAGGCTGCCGCTGCGACCCCAAGGAGGTAATTACTCATGAGATTCAGAGCAAAGAGCTTTCTCTCGGCTGCCTTTGCCTCGTTAAAGAGGTCTAATGCAAACGCCGACCAGGTTGTGAGTGCGCCACAGAATCCCATCAAGGCAAATGCGATGGTGGTCTCAGTTTCAAGAAGTAAGCCGAGTATGAATGAGCCTGCGACATTAGCGATCAAGATCCCTAGTGGAAATTTCAGATAACTACGGAAAAACTGATCAATGATGAATCTGGTTGGGGCCCCGATAAACGCACCGACCAAAAAAGCTGCCAGTTTCATTTCATGGCCTTCGGCTTAATGACATACAGAATCGCAATGCTTACAACCACCATTGTTTGAAAGTAGATGACAGCAAGAAGAGAGCTCTTCTCTGCGTGAATGACTGCGATAGATGAGAAAGTGGTTAAACCACCCGCAAATCCAGGGATGAGCGCTAGTTGCCACAACTCAGAGGTCGTCATCCGGAAAGCAACAAAACCGGCAACTGCGACGCCCAGGATGTTGATGAGAAAAAGCCCTATTTCATCGCCTTTTGCGATGGATAAATATCGAACCAGCGAGCCGATGGCTCCCCCAACTGCAACCGCGAGAAGCTTCTTCACGCCCGACTTACGATTTTATTGGTGATTCCAGAGATCAAACTAATAATCAAAGATCCAATGAGCGCTGATGTGAACTTATCAATCGTCAAGACATCGCTCCAACGATCCACCAACATCAACATCGCGGCGTTAATGACAAATACAAAGAGGCCGAAGGTGAGGATGACTGCTGGAAGTGTGAAAAGTTTGAGCAATCCACCAAGAAGAGTATTGATAACTCCAAAGAGTGCAGCTACCCAGAAATAATTCCAGGCGCCGCTTTCAATCTGAATTCCACTAACAATGAATGTTGTTAACCAGAAAGCGAGAGCAAGTATCGCCCAACGCTTCACTAGGCTCATTAGTTGATGCCCTCGCGTTTGCGAATCTTGGAACCCAACCAACGCACTGGGTCGTACTTAACATCCACGACGCGTTCCTTCATCGGGATGATTGCGTTGTCAGTGATTTTGATGTGTTCAGGGCAGACTTCAGTACAGCACTTGGTGATGTTGCACATTCCAAGACCATGCTCCTCTTGCGCCTTTTGTTTACGATTACGGAGGCGATCAAGTGGGTGCATATCAAGCTCTGCGATTCGGATAAAGAATCGAGGGCCCGCAAATGACTTCTTATTCTCTTCGTGATCACGGATGACGTGACAGGTGTCTTGGCAGAGGAAGCACTCAATACATTTTCTAAACTCTTGGCTTCGCTCAACATCAACTTGTTGCATGCGATATTCGCCTGGTTTGAGATCTTCTGGACCTTCGAAGGCAGGAACTTCCATCGCCTTGCGATAGTTAAAGGAGACATCGGTGACCAAGTCGCGGATGACTGGGAATGCGCGTAGTGGAGTGACTGTGATGGTCTCGTCTTCACCAAACGAATTCATACGAGTCATGCAGGCAAGACGTGGTTTTCCATTGATTTCCATCGAACAAGAGCCACATTTTCCAGCTTTACAGTTCCAGCGAACTGCGAGGTCTGGCATCTGAGTGCCTTGGACGCGGTGGATCACATCAAGGACTACTTCGCCTTCGTTGGCATCAACGCTGACATCTTTGAAATCACCGTTCTTGGAATCTCCGCGCCAGATGCGCATCTTTACTTTGCGGGTCATTTAATTGCCGCCTTTCGTGAGTTCCTTCTCGGTGAAATACTTTTTCAGCTCATCCATCTCAAAGAGATCGATCAGTTCTTGTGGCAACATCTTGGCTGGTTGAGCTTCGACTGCCACATTCTCGCCATTGATCTTGGTCAAGTGATTGACCTGGCGCCAATGTGGATCCATCTTTGGGTAATCATCACGCGTGTGACCACCACGTGATTCCTGACGTTCGAGAGCTGAACGTGCGATGGATTCGGAGACCAACAACATATTCTCAAGATCGATAGCAAGGTGGAATCCTGGGTTAAATGCTTTTCCACCTGTGGCTTTAACTCGTGCAGCACGCGCACGAATCGAATCAAGTTTCTCTAGAGCATCAACAAGTTCTTTCTCGGTGCGGATGATTCCGACCAAATCTTGTGTGACATTCTGTAATTCTTGATGCAATGCATATGGATTCTCATCGCCATCACGAGTGAATGGTGCATTGAGATGATCATGTGCTTTAGCAATCGCCTTGTCGCTCGCTTCTGGAGCTTTACCGCCGAGGCTCTTTACATATTCAGCAGCGCCAGCACCTGCACGGCGACCGAATACCAAAAGATCTGAGAGTGAGTTACCGCCGAGGCGATTTGAACCATGCATTCCACCGGCAACTTCACCAGCAGCAAATAGTCCTTCAACGCCATATGCAGCCGCGGTATCAGGATCTACTTTCACGCCGCCCATGACGTAGTGACAGGTTGGTCCAACTTCCATTGGTTGTTCGGTGATATCAACATCTGCGAGCTCTTTGAATTGATGCCACATCGAGGGCAGACGACGCTTGATTTCTTCGGCTGGTAGGCGCTTTGAGACATCGAGGTAGACGCCGCCATGTTCAGATCCGCGACCGGCTTTAACCTCAGCGTTGATTGCGCGCGCAACTTCATCGCGCGGCAATAGCTCTGGTGGGCGGCGGTTGTTGTTCTGATCTTTATACCAACGATCGGCTTCTGCTTCATTGTCAGCATATTTATCTTTAAATACTTCTGGGATGTAATCAAACATGAAGCGCTTACCTTGATTGTTGGTAAGAACTCCGCCATCACCACGAACAGATTCAGTAACAAGGATTCCACGAACTGATGGTGGCCAGACCATGCCTGTTGGATGGAATTGGACGAACTCCATATCAACCAACGCTGATCCTGCTTTGAGTGCAAGAGCGTGGCCGTCGCCGGTGCCCTCCCATGAATTCGAGGTGATCTTGAAAGATTTTCCGATTCCACCAGTTGCAAGAATTACTGCGGGAGCTTCAAAGAGAACTTCGTCGCCTGTTTCGCGCCAGTATCCATAAACGCCTGCGACTTTCTTTCCATCTTTGATTACTTCAGTGATGGTGAGTTCGGCAAATACTTTGAGGTACTTCTCCGCATCGCCATGTTCCTTCGCATCTTTCTGTTGCATCGCAACAATCTTCTGTTGCATAGTGCGAATTAATTCAAGGCCAGTGCGGTCACCTACGTGTGCGAGGCGTGGATATTCATGTCCACCAAAGTTACGTTGTGAGAT
>CAYSGG010000067.1:0-3888 GCA_964430775.1 uncultured Clavibacter sp.
GGCTTAAGAACGATACGGATTGGGTTGCCGATTTTCTTCTCGAGCTTCTCTAAAGCTAGTGCAGCCTGATCAAGTGGCAAGACTTCTGAAATCGAGCCTTTGAGGTTGAGTTTTCCTTGTCTGACGAATTCAACGAGTTCTTTGGTGTGAACTGGTTCGGATCCATAATGACCGAGAATTTGAGTACGCATGTATGTGAATGCCATGTCATTGGGGATAGTGATTGGTTCATTTGCGATTCCGACGATTACTAATCGGCCTTGCTCGCCAAGAAGCGAGAGCGCTTGTTTACGTACGGGGGTTACGCCGGCAAAATCGAAAGCAGCGTTGAGGCCGCGGTGTTTCTTGAGCTCTTCATCGCTGGGGTCAAAAGCGAAATCTGCGCCTATTTCTAGGGCTTTTGCGCGGGCATCTGGGCGAGGATCGATAGCAATAACTTTGCTGCAGCCCAGCATCTTCAAGAGTTGGACGGCGTGAATTCCGAGCCCGCCAACTCCGAATACTGCAGCGCTCTCACCTGGTTGCATCTTTGCAGTTGATGAAATTGCAGCCCACGGTGTTGAGACGGCATCGGGGATGATTGCGGCTTCTTCGAAAGGTAAGTCATCAGGAATCTTGACGATGAGCGCAGCTTTGGTGACCACATATTCGGCATAACCACCGTCATAGTCAAAACCAAGAGTTGTAATCTGATTCTTCTCGTTACGTTCGCCAGCAATCACAAGGACTCGATCGCCGATTTGATAAGTATGAACACCTTCACCAAGTTGATCAATGGTGCCGGCAACTTCGTGGCCGAGAGTTACTTCATCACCCTTGAGATAGCCAGGGGAGAGAGTGCTATCAAGCAAGTGAACATCTGAGAGACACACACCAGCGGCACCAACTTTGATTCGAACCTGGCCAGGACCAGCGTTGGGAGTAGGGACTTCTGTGACTGCAAATTTTCTGGTGGAGATAGTTATGCGTCCGGCTTTCATGAGATTAATCCTTGCGCACGGTTGATAAGAATGTTGACTCCCATGCCGAAACCTTTGAAGGCAGGATTTGTAGTCTGCCCTGCTTTATAGCGAGCCCAGATCTGTTGAATGATGACCGTCAAACGGAATAATCCAAAGACTTCATAGAAAGTGAACTCTTCACAGTTGCGATTACTGAGCTCGAGATACTTTGCGATAAATTCTTTTCGCGTTGGCATACCTTCAAGATGACTTGGCTGGCGGCGTAGAGATGCAAACATCGGCTCATCATCGCGATCAACCCAATATGCCAGAGCTGAACCAAGATCCATCAAGGGATCGCCTACGGTAGCAAGCTCCCAATCAAGCACTCCGGCTAGCTTTTTATGGCCTAAGTCGAAGACCATGTTGTCGATACGCCAGTCTCCATGGATGATGCAGGAATCGACATCGTCAGGCCTGTTGGCATCAAGCCAGCGCATAACATCTTCACCGTCAGGTACATCATCAGTAAGTGCGTTGCGATAACGCTTGGACCAACCCTCAACTTGGCGCTGAACATATCCTGCGCCTTTATTGAGTTCCTGCAAGATTGATGGATCAACAGCATGGAGTTGAACTAAGCCAGAAACCAGAGAGGTAGCCATGATGGATATATCTTCTTTAGTAAGAGTTTCTGGAACATCGCGCCGAAAAATCTCTCCTGGAATCCGATCCATTACATAGAAATCAGAACCAAGAATTGAATGATCCTCACAGAGCGCCACAACATTAGGTACTAAGTCGTAGACCGGTTTGAGTCGAGATTGAATGAGGAATTCTCGTTTCATATCGTGGGCTGATACAGCCTTGGTGCCAACTGGCGGACGGCGTAGAACCAATTCGCGATCTGGGTATTTAAGAAGATAAGTAAGGTTTGAAGCTCCACTGCGGAACTGTTGGAGTTGAGGCAACTCTTCTTGGTTTATGTAGGTCTTAAGCCAGTTATGAACTTTCGCGATGTCGAATGCATCTTCATCACGAACTGGAGTGAGATCACTCATGAGATATAGGGCTTGAGTTCTAACCGTGCGATATCGCGTAGATGAACTTCATCAGGACCATCAACAATTCTCAAGGTGCGTACACCGGCATACATTGCAGCCAGCGGCGTATCTTGGCTAACGCCTGCGCCACCGTGTGCCTGGATTGCATTATTGATTATCTGTTCTGCCATGCGAGGCACAGCTACTTTGATAGCAGCAATCTCTTTGCGGGCAGCTTTTGCGCCTTGATTATCAATAATCCACGCTGCTTTTAGGACAAGAAGGCGGGCTTGCTCGATATCAATGCGGGCCTGAGCAATCCATTCTTGGATGACTCCCTGGCGCGCGAGCTCTTTACCGAATGTGGTGCGCGTAAGGCTTCGTTTGATCATCAAGGAAAGTGCACGTTCGGCCATTCCGATAGCGCGCATGCAGTGATGAATACGCCCTGGACCAAGCCGTGCTTGTGCGAGTGCAAAGCCCTCACCTTCACCGCCGATCAAATGTGAGGCCGGGACGCGAACTTTGTCGAATCTGACTTCTGCATGACCGTGTTGATCAACATAACCAAGGACGCTGAGATTGCGAACAACCGTGACACCAGGTGTATCAATAGGAACCAGGATCATCGATTGTTGTTTGTGATCTTCTGCTTCGGGATTTGTCTTGCCCATCACGATGAGAATCTTGCAGCGCTCATCCATCGCACCGGTAGTCCACCACTTAGTGCCGTTGATGATGTAACCATCGCCATCTTTTGTGATGCTGGTCTTGATATTGCGCGCATCACTTGAAGCAACATCAGGTTCAGTCATTGCAAATCCAGAACGGATCTCACCTGCAAGTAGTGGCTCTAACCACGTCTTCTTCTGTTCGGGGGTGCCGAACATGTCGAGTAATTCCATATTGCCGGTATCAGGAGCTGCACAGTTGATTGCTTCCGGTGCAATATCGGGCGACCATCCCGTGATTTCGGCCAAGGTGGCGTAATCAGTAACAGTCAATCCATGATCAAGATGCGGCAAGAATAGATTCCAGAGTCCTTGCGCCTTTGCTTTCTTCTTTAACTCTTCGACAACTGGTGGAAGTTTGTGAGGCGTGCCGGCTGCGAAGAACTCTTCACGTTGGCGGTGGTAGGTCGCTTCAGCCGGAAAGACCTCGGTATCCATGAAGGCTTGAAGTTTTGCGGCATATTCGGTTGCCTTGGGGCTGAGACTGAACTCCATACGACTACCGTACGCATAGTTCCGCGATTTTAGGAGAGGGAAAATGAGTGTTCTTGACCGCTTTCGTTTAGATGGAAAGGTCGCAGTCGTAACTGGAGCCTCATCGGGCCTCGGAGTCGCCTTTGCGAAAGCTCTGGCAGAAGCTGGCGCTGATGTCGTTCTTGGCGCACGCCGTGAAGATCGCTTACCCGAAACCGGAAAGTTGGTCGAGGCTGCAGGTAGAAAATATGCCGCAAAGAAAACTGATGTCACCAAACCTGAAGAGTGTGATGCCCTGATTGCATTTGCAATCGAGAAGTTCGGTAAGGCCGATATCTTGGTCAACAACGCCGGCGTTGGAACAGCAGTTCCTGCAACGCGTGAAACCCCAGAACAATTCAGAAGCGTGCTCGATGTAAATCTGATGGGCGCATATTGGATGGCACAAGCATTTGCGAAAGCCAACAAAGATGGTGGAGTAATCGTCAATATCTCCAGCATTCTTGGCATTAAGCCACAGGGTTTGCCGCAGGCTGCTTATGCTGCAAGTAAAGCGGGACTTATCGGATTAACGCGCGACTTGGCAGCGCAATGGACTGGACGTAAAAAAATCCGCGTCAACGCTCTTGCACCAGGATTCTTCCCATCAGAGATGAGCGATGAACTTCCAAAAGATATGGTCGAGATGCTCAAGATGTT
>CAYSGG010000068.1:0-3875 GCA_964430775.1 uncultured Clavibacter sp.
GCGCTGGCGTCATAGGCCCGCGAAACCTTCTTCTCAGCCACTAAAACCCCTTACTCGATCAGTAGGTAAAACCCGCCAGAGACTAACCTCGCCTCTTTTTGGCCTGGGTACCCCCAAATCCTAGTGGTAAATGGATTGCTGGATAGCCGAAAAAGGGCGGTGGTTGGGGATTAGACGCGTTTTCAGGGCAGAAGTGAGGGTCTCTATGGGGTTGGTTTAACCAAAGGTGTCTCGCGGGCCTTGGGCGCCGCGGATTGTTCGAAGACCCCGCTTCCACGAAGGGGCATGTGGTCCGATGATCACCAGTTCGTCCACAAGCGCACCTGGGGCGCTTTGGCGGATCTTGCCCAGCAACTCTGAACTCATCAGACGTAGTTGGGTGCTCCACGCAGTTGAAGAAGTTTGGATTGTGAGCTTTCCTTCAAAGAGAGTGATGGGTGTTGAGTGGTCTGCAATATCTGCGCCCACAATTTCGCGCCAATCACTAAAGAGATTTCCTTCGGCAATTCCTTTTCGCCAATCACGGGTATCAATAAGTTCGCTAAGAATATTTCCGATTTTTTCAGGATCGCCAAGATCAACTCTCTCTTCTTGAACAATCTCTCGTTTTTTACGCGCACCACTTCTGTAAGAACGGAATAGCTCGCGAGCGATATCTCTCTTCATAACGCCGTCACTTTTCCTGAGGTGACGCGGTACTTACTTCCAGAGATTGTTGGAGGTAGATCATTTTCAACCGCAACTGTAATAAAGGTTTGCTCGGCGCTCTTTGAGATCGCCAACAATTTCTCTCGACGCCCTTCATCTAACTCGGAAAAAACATCATCGAGGATGAGGATGGGCTTTTCTCCATCATTAACAAAGAGTTGATAGCTCGCAAGACGTAGCGCAAGCGCAATAGACCAAGATTCACCATGGCTTGCATAACCTTTAACTGGATGATCTCCTAAGTTAAGTAATAAGTCGTCGCGGTGTGGGCCGACCAATGAAATGCCGCGTTCTCGCTCTTGGTTATTTACCTCTTTGATTACCTCAAGAATCTTCTCTCTGTTCTCTTCTTTATTTAGTGAAGGTGATGGAACACTTGATTTGTACCCAAGTTTTGCCATCTTCTTCTCGGATAAACCTTTGTAGGCTTCTTGAAAAAGTGGCTGAATTTGGTCAATTAAATTCAGGCGGCCGGCAATTAATTCGCCCCCGAAATTGGCTAAGTGCTCATTCCATGGCTCAAGAGAGCTTTGAGGGGCGCGGCTTTTTAATAGCGAATTTCGCTGCTTTAAGGCCCGTTCGTAATCAGCAATAACCCCTGCAAGGCGTGGACTTCGTTGGATCAGTAATTGATCTAAGAAAGATCGGCGCTCACTTGGGTCGCCACGCACTAAGTCAAGATCCTCTGGTGAAAAACAGATACTTGTGAGAATTCCTAGAAGTTCTTTCTGGCTGCGTACAGGGTTTTGGTTTACTTTCGCACGGTTGGCCTTCGCCGCATTGATCTCTAACTCCACCAATGTGGTGCGTTCGGATGATTCAATTTTTGCGCGGATGTATGCGCGCTCACTGCCAAGTTTTACTAAAGGTTGATCGGATGAGATGCGGTGAGATGACAATAAAGCTAGATACATCAACGCTTCAATGATGTTGGTTTTTCCTTCACCGTTTTCTCCGATAAAGATGTTCTGTCCGGGTTTAAGCGCAATCTCTAATTGTGAATAGGAGCGAAAATCCATCAACGAGAGGTGTGAAACAAACATCAGTGCTAATCGTTTTTTATGATGCGTAGCGCATTGGCATTAAGAGGTAACGGTATGAACCATCAATCTCGCCATCGATTTTGTTTTTGCCAGAGAGCACTGCAGGTTTATTAGAGCCGGTGAATGCGATATTTACATACGGCGTACCTAAAGCATTTAAGCCATCTGCTAGGAAGGTTGGGTTGAAGGCGATATCGATTGCTTCACCTGTGTAAGCGATCTGAATCTCTTCGGTGGCTTGTGCATCATCTCCCGCACCTGCTTCGAGGTGTAGGGAGTTGTTGGCAAACTTCAGACGTAGTGGGACTGTTTTGTCGGTAACGAGGGCTACGCGGCGTACTGAATCTAGTAGCGCTGCGACTTCAATAACTGCAGTCGCAATGCTTTCGGTAGGAAGGAGGTGGCGATACGGAGGGAAGGTTCCGTCGAGTTGGCGAGAAGTCATTGATTTTGACTCTGTTGTAAAGCCAACTAAACGTTCGTTAGCCGCAGCTGGTGAAATTGCGAATGAGATGTTTTTGGTGGATGAAATTGTTTTCGCGGCATCAGCCAATGTTCGAGCGCGAAGGAGAGCTGAGGTTGTGAGGTCTGGGTTATTAGGATCCCAATTAATTTCGCGAACTGCGAGGCGGTAGCGATCTGTGGCAGCAAATGTGATGGTGTCGCGGCTGATATCAACATGAATTCCAGTCAAGGTTGGTAGTGAATCATCACGCCCTGCAGCAACAGCGACCTGGTTTACTGCGTTTGCAAATACATCACTTGCGATAGATCCTGATGTTTCAGGCATAGTAGGTAAATTTGGGTATTCGTTAATAGGAAGTGTGGGAAGAGTAAATTTTGCAGATCCTGCAGTTACTAAAACTCGACTGCCATCAAGTGTGAATGAAACAGGTTTATTTGGAAGCGCTCGCGAGATTTCAGCAAGGAGTCTTCCTGGAACCAATACTCGTCCTTTTTCTTTTACTTCTGCTGAGAAAGAAGATTTAGCTGAGGTCTCGAGATCAGAAGCGCTGAGCGTTACATCGGTACTTACATCAATCACGATTCCGAGGAGTGCGGTCATAATGGGTCGAGTCGAGAGACTTCTAGAAACCCAATTAACGCTATCGGTCAGTGTCGCGCTATCAACAACAAACTTCATATTTGTAAGCCTAACTCGTTCTTCTACTCGTGAAACGCGAAGGGTTCGCGCACAACTTGTTGTATATCTATAGAACTATTCGTAGTAACCAGAGGTAATAACTGTGGGTAAAGAAGAAAACCGCAGTTCAACACCGCTTTTCTATCCACCACACCCTCCTTTTATTGTGCGTAACACTGTGTGCAAACTGTGGGTAAAAAGCGGGGAGTTTGTGACCTCCAAGAACCCCCAACCTTTACCAACAGATTATCCACAGATATCCACAGGTTATCCCCAACCACCGCCACCCCGTAAGAAGTGAAGTTTTTAGGCTTTGGCCTGCATTTTTATCCGGTTTGTGAGCTCGGAGACCTGGTTGAAGATCGACCGGCGCTCAGCCATGAGTTGGCGGACTTTTCGATCAGCATGCATCACAGTGGTGTGATCACGGCCGCCGAAAGTCTGGCCAATTTTTGGCAACGATAACTCTGTCATTTCACGGCACAGATACATAGCAATCTGCCGCGCATTCACCAATACTCGAGAGCGAGATGTTCCACAAAGATCATCAATTGTCAGGCTGAAGTACGCAGCTGTTTGAGCCATGATTAAGTTTGCAGTGATCTCTGGAGCGGAATCATCCGGAATCAAATCTTTCAAAACAATCTCTGCAAGAGTCATATCTACTGGTTGGCGGTTAAGTGATGCAAAAGCCGTGACACGGATTAGCGCACCTTCAAGTTCGCGGATGTTGGTAGAGATCTTTGATGCAATGTATTCCAACACATCATCTGGGGCATTCAATTTATCTTGTGCAGCTTTCTTACGCAGAATTGCAATACGTGTTTCAAGCTCTGGTGGTTGGATATCAGTAATCAAACCCCATTCAAAGCGAGAACGAAGTCGATCTTCCAAAGTCGTGAGTTGTTTTGGTGGACGGTCACTCGAGATAACAATCTGCTTATTAGCGTTATATAAAGTATTGAAAGTATGGAAGAACT
>CAYSGG010000069.1:0-3532 GCA_964430775.1 uncultured Clavibacter sp.
CCAATGAACTTCGCCAAAAATTCCTGGAATCTTTCAGCCTGACGGGGGATTGGAATGTAGCGATGGTCAACAGAAAAGCCACGCTTGTTGTCATCCAGATGGAGAGAATCATCAATACGCCATTGCAATAGACCAATCGATTTGATTGGCATTGCTTCGCCGTCCAGTGGGTTTTCGAAAGCATAGACATATGCTTCGAGCTGAGTCCAATAACTTTCAATAAGAGCTTCAGCATCCTTTTTCATAGAGACCTTGCCATCAACAATCGAATAAGTTCCATCTTGATGATCCACAAGTAAGTCGATTTCACCATAGATTTTCCACCGAGTTTCCTCGCCATTGACTTTCACGGGCATACTCGTGAAACGCTTCTTATAGCGCTCAACCTTTCCTAGTGGAATCTCTGGACTAATTGCTTTTGATGTTACGCCGTCATATGCGGCCTCTTGAAGACGTGACAGAAGCAATTGCAATGCCAAGTTAGCTGGCAGTTTTAGCCCGTGCCAGTATTCAATCCACAGACAACGTGGACAGCGAATTCCATAGAAGGATGATGGCGAGAGGGTTGCGCGATGAGGGCTTGCTGGCTTAACACTGAGCTTCGTCAAAGATTCATCTTTCTATTGAAAGGAAATTCGTGAGATAAGGATAGATTCAGAATTACTCCAACTCTTTCATTTCGCGCTTTGTCTCAGTCTCAAGTTCGCGGAACTTCTGGGCCATTGTGGGGTTATTCTTGGTCAACTTCTTGATAGAGAGTTCGTCAGCCTTGTTATTCGCAAGTCTCAAGTTATTTCCTGTCTTGGTGAGCGCCTCTTTGGTCTTCTCGAGACTCTTTATGGTCTTATCAATCTCGTCGATCGCTGACTGAAAGTGACCAGACGCAAGTTCCCAATTTCTAGCGAAGCCCGTACGGAAGGCTTCAAGTTCGCTCTCGAAATTAGTGATATCAATATTTTGCTCTTTGATGCGCTCGAGCTCCATCTTGTAGCCCAGAGAAGACTTAGCAGCATTTCTGAGAAGGGTGATGATTGGAATAAAGAATTGAGGTCGAACAACGTACATTTTTTCATAGCGGTGGGAGACATCTACGATTCCAGCGTTGTAC
Organism: uncultured Clavibacter sp.; assembly: GCA_964430775.1. GTDB lineage: Bacteria > Actinomycetota > Actinomycetes > Nanopelagicales > Nanopelagicaceae > MAG-120802. Next base: position 1,109 of record CAYSGG010000069.1, read on the forward strand.
AGCTCATTATCTAACTCAAGTAACGAAACAAGTACCGCGTACTCACAACCTTTTTCTTTGCGATCTTTGTCCAATTCCTTAAAGAAGTCTTCATTCTTCTTCTTTGTTGCTGTAGCATCGCTCTCATTCTTCATTTCAAACATGATTGAAACAAACTCGGTTTTACTGTCATCAAAATCGCGGAAGATATAGTCGCCTTTGCTTCCACTTTTGGCATCGGAGTCCTTTTCAAAAAAGGCATTTGGGAAACCAGCGGCACGAATCTTGTTAAACTCGATTTCGCAATGTTGTTCTAGGGTCTCACCAACCATCTTTGTAGAGAGTTTGGCTTTGAAATCCTTGTAATAGGCAATCTCAAGATCTTTTTGACGCAATGATTCTTCGAGCTCTTCCTTCACTTTGGAGACTGCTTCAATAGCGGTAACGCTTGCAGTTTGCTTTTGGACTTCAAGGGCAGCTTTCAACTCGGTTACTTCATTAGCCTTCTTGCCAATCTCAATATCCTTTTGTGCTGTTGCGAGAGCGATAGCGGCAGACTTTTCCTGTTCAGCAATCTTGAGTCTTTCCTGTAGTTCTTTATCAAACTCACGATCATGAACTTGTTTAAGAATCTCTGAATAGCCCGCTGCATCAATAGTGAATGCTTTACCGCAGTTTGGACACTTAATCTCTTGCACGTCGAAATCTCCTCAAAGGTTTGGTTGGAATGGCCCCTTCTCGCGAGGGATAGGAACAACACGAGAAGGGGTCAAAACTATTGGGAATTACCCGAATTCCCTACTCCACAATCTCTTGCAGAGTTCCGAGCCTGCGTTCTGCCTCATCGGCTTCTGCACCTCGTTCAGTAGAGCGGTAAACGCTAATCAGCGCTTTCTCCACCTTTTCAATCTGGGGGTAATCGTTGGATTTTGCCACCAGATCTTGCGCTGCCAACAATAAGTTTTCTGCTTCAGAGAATTGACCGAGAATCATGTGCCCTCGGGCCATTACGTAGGAAGACTTGCAAATCATTTCGTTATCTTTACGAATCGTTCCTATGTCATTCGCTCTCCGTCCCCAAGCGATAGCAGCTTCGCCATCTCCTAGTTCTGCATGCGAATCAGCAATATTCAAATCACACCAACTAATCTCGAAGACCATCTTCTCTTCTTTGAAAAGTTCTCGAGCCCGGAGTGCCGAAGTAATAACTTCCTGCCAGTTCCCAAGTTGGTGATAACAATGCGCGATGCTGAAGAGATCTCGTGCCATAAATTCACGAACTCCATCAACTTCGTTAATTCGCGCCGCTTCTGAGTAACACTCAAGAGCAGCGTTCCAATTTCCAAGTTCGCCATGCCACGTGGCTTTAGTCCGAAGCGTATCCACCATAAATGGATGTCCACTGTCGCGAAGTAAATCAATCGCGCCTTCTAAAACTTTTGTGGCTTCATCAACTCTATTTAGTTCTTTAAGCGAATAACCAATTCCTGTTATCGCATTTGCCATTGCGATGCTTGATGCTTTCGCACCCATCGCTTTGTAAATCTCATGCGCTTCCTCTGCTAACGCAAGAGCCTCACTCCCTGACGATCGATAGATCGCTTGTTGCGCGAGCTCGATTAATAATTCGGCTCGTTCTTCACCTTCAGTTTGTGGAAGTTGCTTCCACAATTGTTGATCTTCGGTCTCCCGATTGTTTATAGGTTCTCCTCTCACTTACTTCACCTCCACCCTAGACGCCCCTACTGACAAGGCTCCGAGGGGAGGGCGTACGTTAGTACATCTGTTCGATTCGGCAATAGGCATATCCGGACCATTCATTGGTAGCTCCCGAACACCGCTGCCGCGTGCGCATGCATAGCCCGAAGCAGGTCTACCTCTTCAAAATAGGAGATCGTCGAACTCCAGCCACAGGCGCAGAAGGCTTGGAAGTAACCACCGCCGGTTTCACAGACCATGTTCACGTGTCGTAATTCCGTACTACTCATGTGCCACCAGGCACTTTGCGTTATGAGCTGCGACGAAGTCCTTCGCTACTTCATTTCTTTGCTCAACCACGAAGTCACCACATTCTTGGCAATAGGCGGACCACAAGTGACCCGATGTTTCTTCAATCCACTTGTAATCGAAAATCAGAGCGCAGGTGTTTGAAGTGAAGTCGTTCAGACTTCTATGTCCCTTTACTGTTTGAACTCGGTCCAAAACGAATTCAGATAACTTCATTATGACCGACGAAGAAATAGCCTGCGCTTCCTTCTGGTCTCCATCAACCAGATAGATTCCACAGGTGCAGATCAGTTTCTTTACATCACCAACTTCGGTCAGATAGTGAAAGTGATGTCCTTGGGCCTGCCACATGTCTAGGTTGGCAAAATGAAGCCAAGCTTTATATCGTCCAAATTTCTTAGGACCTGAAGCTGTATCCATCTCGTGCTTCAACCTTGC
>CAYSGG010000070.1:0-3514 GCA_964430775.1 uncultured Clavibacter sp.
TCGAATTACGCAACATAAATGTTGCGTAATTCCACGCTGAGTTCTAAGGTCTCTCCATGGCCTCTCAACTCTCACGCACAACCGTTCGCAAGCTTCTGGCCCTTGTCATGGGCTTGATCGCAATGGGCTCTCTTCTAACTTCCTGCTCCCAGGAATCAGTCGGGGGCGACAAAATCACGATTTACTCGGGTCGGAGCGAAGAGTTCATCGCCCCATTTCTAGAGAAATTCACCGCCGAGACCGGAATTGGATTCGATGTTCGGTACGGCGATTCTGCAGCGCTGGCTGCGCAACTACTTGAAGAAGGCGACAACTCCCCTGCAGACCTCTTTCTCTCTCAAGATGCTGGATCACTTGGGGCGGTTAGTAGCGCAGGAATGCTCACTGAGCTACCAAATCAAGTTCTCTCGCGCGTTGAGTCCAAGTATCGCTCGACCGCATCAGATTGGGTTGGCGTCACGGGGCGCGTTCGAGTTTTCGCTTACGCTCCCGATCGAGTTTCAACACTTCCGCAGACCATCGATGATTTAACCAACGCTTCTTGGAAAGGCAGACTTGGAATTGCCCCAACTAATGGATCCTTTCAAGCATTCGTTACTGCCTTGATTCAATCGCGTGGTGAGGCCGCAGCCGAGAAATGGCTCACAGCGATAAAAGAAAATGACCCTGTGTTCTATGAAAAGAACAGTCAAATTGTCGAAGCGATTGATAGCGGTCAGATCGATATCGGACTCGTCAATCATTATTATCTCTGGGAAGTTGCTGAAGAACTAGGTCGTGACATCAATGTCAAGATTGATTTCTTCCAGGCTGGAGATATTGGAAACCTGACTAATGTCTCTGGGGCAGCAATCTTGACCACTTCAAAGAAACAAGAATCGGCGCAGAAGTTCATCGAGTACTTGCTCCGTGATGATATGCAGAAGATCTTCGTAACCGATACGCATGAGTATTCACTCGTTCTTCCCTCGCTCTGGCCTGAGGGACTGCCTGCTCTCAAGGATGTTAAATCTCCTGCCGTAGATCTTGCATCCCTGGCTGATCTACGCAGAACTCAAGCCCTTTTGGTTAAGGTGGGATTGATCTAATTAAGCAGGAAACCTTCCCGCGAGAAAGTGTGGAAAATAAGGCGTACGACGGCAAACGTCGCCGTACGCCATTTCTGCTGTCGCTAGGAACGCTGCTTTCCCTGAGCTTTGTTGCAATTCCCATCGTTTATTTGTTCCGCAGGGCTCTCGATAGCGAGTCAGAGACAATCGCCACTGTCGTTTTGCGTAGGAAAACATTTGAGATTCTCGTTACCACTATTGGACTGACGATTTTGGTGGCACTTCTAGCAACCATCATCGGCGTTGCTATGGCGTGGATTCTCCATAGCGTGGAATTACCGTTTGCTAATCTTTTTAGAGCACTTGTCATTCTTCCCATTGCGATACCAAGTTATGTATTCACATTCAGTTGGATTTCGCTCTACCCGAGCCTTCAGGGTTTCTGGGCTGCAGTCTTTATCCTCGTACTTTCAACAACTCCCTTCGTAACGCTGGCTGCTCTCTCCGCACTGCGGAGGGTCGATTGGTCGCAACACGAAGTTGCTCAAACGCTGGGCCTCAATGCAACAGCAACCTTCTTCCAAGTCACTCTTCCCCAGATCAGAAATTCAGTCGCTGCTGGGTCGCTTCTTGTAGCGCTCTACGTTCTAAGTGACTTTGGAGCTGTATCTCTACTCGGAGTCGATACCTTCACCCGCTCTATCGCAAACCTCTATCGTGGATCTTTTGATAGAAGTACCGCAGCCGTTCTCGCTCTCATCTTGGTACTTATCTCCGCAGTGATTATCGCTATCGAAAGTCAAGCACGATCTCGCTCGAAGTTAGTGAAAAGCTCAACACGCATCATCACAACTCCACAATTAATCAGCACTCTGAAAAGTCGCGCTATATCGACCGCCATTGCTTTGACCTACGTCCTTTTGAGTTTGGTATTGCCACTTGCGCTTCTCGTCATTCGCTTTCTTGCTAATACGACAGATATCGATTACTCCAATCTCATGCGTGCGGCAATCTCAACAGTCGTTGCATCATCACTCGGAGCGTTGATTGCTCTGCTCCTTGCTCTGCCATTAGGAATCTTGGTACAGCAAGGATCTGGATTAGCTCGAGTCGCAGATAAGGGCGTCTTGATGGTTCATGCTCTCCCCGGAATCGTCATGGGACTTGCGCTCGTAGCTTTTGGCTCAGAGTTCAGTTGGCTCTATCAAACTTTAGGTTTGCTGGCTTTTGCATATGCACTTCTCTTCATGGCCAAGAGCGTTGGCGCAGTTCGAACTAGTCTCTCCCGAGTACCTCAGAATCTCGTTGATATTTCTGCAACTCTTGGACAGTCTCGTTCTCAGACTTTGCGCAAGGTTGTATTTCCTTTGTCTGCGCCAGGAATCCTCTCTGGCACGCTCCTAGTCTTTCTTGCAGCGATGAAGGAGCTTCCAGCAACCCTAATGCTGCGTCCCACTGGATTCGAAACTCTTGCCACAGAGATGTGGACTTACACTTCGATTTTTCGATTTAGTGAAGCTGCTCCGTACGCATTACTCTTGGTTCTTGTTGCAGCAATTCCTACATTTCTCATCAATCGGCCAGATAAGAATGACAGCGGCGAAGGAGATCCATCGTGACTTCCCTTGAAATCCGCGATCTCGGCGTGAAATTTAGTGAGCGAGACGTTCTCTCACATCTCAATCTCACTATCGAAGCGGGCGCTTTCGCTGCGATTCTTGGCCCATCTGGGTGCGGCAAAACAACCTTGCTGCGAACGATTGCAGGACTCATCACCCCGACTGAAGGCACCATTCGTTTTGGCAAACAATTAGTCAGCGTCTCCTCTTTGGTCTTGCCACCACATAAACGCAACATCGGCTATGTCCCACAAGAGGGCGGACTATTTCCTCATCTCAGCGTTGCCGACAATGTTGGCTTCGCGTTAAGCAAGAGTCTTGCTCGCGATGAACGACAAAGTATCGTCGCAGAGATGCTCTCACTCGTGGGTCTTTCAGGTTACGAAAAACGACTACCTCAAGAACTCAGCGGTGGACAACAAACACGTATCGCTCTTGCACGCGCTCTCGCGATGAAACCTGCGATGGTTCTTCTCGATGAACCATTCGCAGCACTTGATCAAGCGTTACGCGCTGGTATCAGTGAAGAAGTGGTTGCACTACTCAAGACGACGAAGACCACAACCATCATGGTGACTCACGATCGTGAGGATGCTCTCGTATCTGCTGACGTGATTGCATTGATGCGCTCGGGAACCGTAGTTCAATCTGGAGCCCCTGCGGAGGTCTACTTAAAACCAATTTCAGCAGAAGTTGCAGAAAGCACCGGTGACGTCGTGACTATCCCGGCGTTTAAGTCGGCTGGCGGCGAGTACATCTCGGTGCTCCATGCCGGCGATCACACAGGTGCCGATGGAGCCTCGGGCGAGCTCTTGGTCAGACCCGAAGAGATTCACGTCAGTTCGA
>CAYSGG010000071.1:0-3494 GCA_964430775.1 uncultured Clavibacter sp.
TTGTCCACAGGCTAGAACGCACATCCAAGGCCCTTTATGCCCTTCGGGCGTGGGCGCCGCTTATTACAGACGCTAGCGCGCCTGATAAGAGCTCTAAACCACCGTGAGCCTTGAGGCTCTGATCCAGATAGGTATCGGCGCGAGTCTCCATCATGATCGAGTGAACCCGCGAGTCCTTTCGGTAGAACTTGAGGGGGACGTATGTCCCGGCATACGGCTCATTTTCATAACAGTCCCCTGTTTTGCTGAATTCGACGTGAAAGAGCTGAGTTAGCCAATCCGGTGTGTGGAATTCATCTGTTCCGATACACATTGCAGGGCGCCGTTGTCCGTGGTTAACAGCGTTTTGATGCTGGTTTGCCCGATAGGAATGCACGTCAATGATGAGTGCTGCGCCAGTTCGATCAAGAACTCCATCGACAAGTTCGCTCAGTGCATGTGAATACGGATGGAAGTAGGTCTCCAATAATTGGGAAGTGTTGAAATTCTCTGGGCGTAATTGCTTGCCAGTAGTGGTCTTGAGATAGACCGCTCCCATTCCTACCTTGTTCATAATCTCTCGCTCGTCAGGAAACCTTTCAGGGTCAATCACAAAACGGGAGAGTCGATTGATGAATAACCAGGGTTGAGGGAGAGCAGAAGGCAATTTCTTGACGGCATGAAGAGCGATCTGATCAGTCAATGTGTCGGTGACCTCGTTGAGTTCATCTTCAAGTTCGATATCACTGAGTAATAGGTCGCGTCTTACCTGGTCTGGAATCAAACGCGAAGAGTGAGGTACGTGCAGGATTATTGAGGACTCTGGAGAGCCTTCGACTATCTCAAAACCACCTTCGGTCACAAACGTCCGGCTTCATGAATGCGACGTAGGAAATCCTTGGTTTCATCGCGCTGAGGCTCCTGAAGAATCATCTCAGGCTTTCCCCATTCCAGAATTCTTCCGCGATGCAAAAAGCAGACTTCATCCGCAACTTGTTTTGCAAATCCCATTTCATGAGTAGCAAGCAACATGGTCATTCCATCTGCCTTGAGATCGCGCACCAGACTTAAGACTTCATTGACCAGCACAGGATCCAACGCCGAAGTAATCTCATCGAGAAGCAACATTCGTGGATGGAGTGCAAGCGATCGGATAATCGCAACCCGTTGTTGTTGACCTCCACTGAGTCGATCGGGGTATTGATCCGCTTTTTCCTTCAGTCCAAAACGCTCGAGAAGGGTAAATGCCTCGTGGGTCGCCTGCTCCACATCCATTCCCCTGGCGTGAATAGGGGCCAAAGTGATGTTTTCCAGGACAGATTTGTGAGGAAAGAGATTAAAAGATTGAAAGACCATCCCGAATTTCCGACGAACCTCATCCACATTCGATTCGACCGAAGTGATCTCTTCCCCATCCAGGATGATCTTTCCATCATCGATTTGTTCTAAAAGATTAATACACCTCAACAGCGTTGATTTGCCAGAACCTGAAGCGCCGATGAATACCGTCGCAGTATGTTCCGGGACAGAGAATGAAATATCTTCCAGTACAACTTCTTTGCCAAATGCCTTTCGAACTTTCTCGACCTTCAGAATGTCGCTCATTAGGCGTTTCCTTGCGCGTTCTGTCTCTCAATGGACTTTCGAAGAGTTCGATCGGTAAATCGTGTCAAGGGAATTGTGATGATAAGAAAGACAATCGCAGCCATGACATAGGGCGTGTAATTGAAAGTACGGCTACTTGCGATTTGCGCTGCCCTGACCGCATCAGTGACGCCAAGAATCGAGACTAAGCCAGTGTCCTTGATGAGCGCCACTAGGTCATTGAGAAGTGGAGGCGTTACTCGCCGAAGCGCTTGAGGAAGAATCACATGTCGCAGAGTCTGAAAGTGTGTCAATCCTAAAGATCGCGCTGCGGCTCTCTGGCTGGGATGTACCGTGAGAATTCCACTTCGAATAACTTCAGCTACATAGGCGGTATAGGTGATGACGACTGCAATTGTGCCGAGGATTAAGACGTTATTCGTCAGGCCTTGAATACGAAGAGCTGGGATTCCAAATCCAACGAGCAAAATAACAAGGAGCATCGGTATGCCACGGAAGAGATCTACATAGATTGTTGCCAAGATACGAAATGGTGTCAGTGCAGGTGAGCGCGAAGTGCGAATCAGTGCGATTGTCAGGCCCAAGATTGCAACTGATGTACCTGCGATGATTGTCAAAACTACATTGGTTCCGAACCCCAAGATGATTTTGGGAAGAACCTCAACTCCATAGGCCCAGGCAAAGAAAGTTTCTGATAACAATTTCCAGCCGGGAGAGGTAACGATAACGAGTGCGAGCGAGCCCAAGACAAGCAAACTGGAAACTCCTGCGACAATCGCATTGCGCTTATTTCGATTCTTGCGCGCCAAGCGGCGGGCTAATTCGTGGCTACTTGGGCTCCAATTTCCACCAAAGTCATAGGGCGCAACACCGTCGTTCTCCGCGGCATTGCGCCCCATGATTCTTAACCTTCCTTGATCAGATTATCTGATCGCTACTTCAAGAATGGCGCACCAGCTGAAGCTGCTAGCCATTGTTCAGTAATCGCTGCGAGTGTTCCGTTATCGCGAATCGCATCGACTGCCTGAGTTACGCATGAAGTGATTGGACTGTCCTTAGCAAGGAGAAGGCCTGCACCTTCATCAGCTGAGGCTGAATTCTCAAGCTGTCCAACGATGATTCCATTTGGAACCTCTACAGCAGAGAGATAGAAGGCTGTTGGAAGGTCAACTACGAGACCATCAATTTGGCCATTCTTAAGAGCAGCGACTGCAGCCGCGTTATCGTTGAAGACCTGTGGCTTGAGACCGAGTTGATTTTCGATCGCATCGAGGGATGTCGAAGCAACCGCTGCACCAAGCTTTGGATTCTTAGCTTGGAGATCCGCGATGCTTGTTACACCTTCGATTTTGCTTCCCTTGAAGGAAACAATCGATTGATTTGACTGGTAGTACGCACTTGAGAAGTCAACAACTTTCTTGCGATCTTCAGTAATGGAGTACTGCTGGATGTTGAAATCGAAGTCCTTTGGACCTGGTGCGATTGCTCCATCGAATGTGGTGCGGATCCACTTGACTTGTGACTGGTCGTATCCAAGTTGTGCAGCAACTGCATATGCGACAGCAGCTTCAAAGCCCTCGCCTGATTCAGGAGCATCATTGAGAACCCATGGTTCATATGCTGGCTCTCCGGTTGCAATAGTGAGAACGCCCGCTTCAACTGTTGCGAGTGAATCTGGCGCACAGGTTGTGCTCTCGCTTGTCGCACTGTTCTCATCAGATGATGAACATGCAGTCAGAACCAGAGCTGCAACAAGAAGTGGGATGAACTTGAGAAGTTTCTTCATTTCTAGCCTTTCGCAATAAATACGCTAAAGGCCTGGCAATAATTGTCAGACCCGCGCTTGCCGATGCACCTTGCAATCGACCAGGTCCTCACCCGGAGCACCCCACCGCGGTGGAGGGTTGCCG
>CAYSGG010000072.1:0-3404 GCA_964430775.1 uncultured Clavibacter sp.
ATTTCGATTACAAGCCGATGCGCACCGAGAGCGATGAAGGCGTCTGGGCATCTGCCACAGCAAATATGCGCACTTACATCATCCTGCAAGAGCGCGCTCGTGCATTCCGCGCAGATCCACGAACTAAAGCGGCGCTAGAAAAATCAGGCGTTAATGAGCTCCTCCAACCAACAGTTGCAAGTGGCGAAAGTTGGAAGGAGATTGCTAGCGAGAGCTTCGATGTTGAGGCTGCTGGAAAGCGCGGTTATCACTACGAAGAGCTTGATCAACTTGCACTCGAATATTTGATTGGCGTCTACTAATTCGATGACAAAGATTGTTGCGGGCGTCGATTCCTCAACTCAGTCGGTCAAGGTCGTTCTTCGCAACGCTGACTCTGGTGAGTTAATTGCGCACGCATCGCGACCTCATCCAGATGGAACTGAAGTTAACCCATATGAGTGGAAGAAAGCGCTAGATAGCGCCCTTGATGAAGTAAGTAAGTACAAGATTGATGCGATTTCTATCGGTGGCCAACAACATGGGATGGTCGCACTGGATGCCAATGGCGCTGTTATTCGTGATGCTCTCTTATGGAATGACACTCGCTCTGACAAGGCTGCGATTGCGCTCAATGAAGAAATCCCAGATATTCACCTACGAACTGGTTCTCAACTAGTTGCCTCATTTACCGCATCCAAAGTGCGCTGGTTAGCAGATCACGAGAAAGCTAACGCTGACAAAGTCGCAGCAATCGCACTTCCCCATGATTGGCTCTCATGGCAATTAGGTGGAGCTACCAAACTTGAATCACTCTTTACCGATCGATCTGATGCATCCGGAACTGGTTATTTTGATTCGGTAACAAATGACTATTGCCGCGATATCTTCGCCACCGCGCTACGAAGTAATCGTGACGTCACACTTCCCACGATTGTTGCACCACATAAATTTGGTGGCGAAACATCTGGTGGAATTCCCATTGCTGCAGGCGCGGGAGATAACGCTGGTGCTGCTCTTGGCCTGGGAGCATCGGTCGGAGATCTCGTAATCTCGCTGGGAACAAGTGGCACTGCCTTTGCTGTCTCATCAACTTCCACACACGATCCATCTGGTGAAGTCGCAGGATTTGCTGATGCGACTGGCAATTTCTTGCCATTAGCGTGCACCCTTAACGCTGCAAAGATCTTCAATACTGTTGCAACAACTCTGGGAATCTCATTCGATGAATTCAGCACTCTTGCACTCAATGCAGCGCCAGGAGCTGAAGGATTGCGAATCGTTCCGCATTTTGATGGCGAGCGAACACCTAATAGACCGCAAGCCCGCGGCATCTTCCACGGAATCACGCACTCGAATTTCACTCAAGCCAATATTGCTCGCGCCGCCATTGAGGGCGTAATTGCAGGAATGGTTTATGCGACCCAAGCGGTCGAGAAGTTAGGTGTTTCCTATTCTCGTGTATTACTGATTGGTGGCGCTGCTAAGAATCCCGCAGTCCAACAGATTGCGGCTGATTTTTTCGCCCAAACTATTCACCTTCCACCTACCGGTGAATATGTTGCTGATGGTGCCGCTAAACAAGCTGCTTGGGCATTAAGTGGAAGTGCAACTCCACCTGATTGGTCTTTAGGTGATGTAACCGCCATCAATCCCCGAGCTGAAGTGCGTGATGTTGTTGAAAGCTATATGGAGTTGATTCGAGCTTAACTCTGGGCTGCAGCGCGAGTAATTCGATCGCGGATTGCCACCGCAAGTCCTTCACCGCTTGGTAGTGCGACATTCACAACTGAGATTTCGCGAAGATCGGCATCACGTAGCGCTGCGTAAAGAGTTCGGGCATATTCCTCAATACTTTTCGGGGCTGCTAAGCGAATTGCTCCGTCTGGAGTTTCCACGACACTTGGCGCGATCAGTCCCTCGCCGGATTTTGCACTCTCACCAATAACTACTTTTGCTTTTGGTGAATAGTGCTGCTTATGCGAACCCGATACTCGTACCTTCATGTTCTCTGGCTCCACAACAATGATTCCCGTACTTGCCTCCACCATCTCAGCAGTGACAGCGCCCGGGCGAAGAATTGATGGATTCTCTCCAGTGCAATCAATGATGGTTGATTCGACGCCAACTAAAGAAGGCCCACCATCAAGAATCTGATCGCTAGGTTGCAGAAATTCCTGCAATTCACTTCGTGCTGCCTCAGCTGTTGTCGGTGAAACAGCGCCATATCGATTAGCGCTCGGAGCAGCCACTCCATGTCCGCCCACCTTGCGGAATTCCTTCAATAGATTGAGGGCCACCGTATGAGCTGGCATTCGAAGTCCGACAATCTCTTGATTTCCTGTCACAAAATCTTTGGCATGGGAACTTCGTTTAAGTAGAAGGGTCATTGGTCCGGGCCAGTAATCACGCATCAAAGAAATCGCATACTCGGGAACATCAATCGCCCAGTAATCAACATCATCAAGTTCTGCGATGTGCACGATAACGGGATGATCTGCTGGACGATTTTTTACTGTGTACATTCGAGAGATTGCATCAATATTTTCTGCATCAGCACCAATTCCATAGACCGTCTCTGTTGGAAAGACGACAAGTCCTCCCGATTTGAGATTCTCAGCCGCTTTCTGTAATACATCCAGCGAACATTGAGAAATAATGGCGCTCACTCCTACATCCTAAGCGGTATCTTTGGCGCATGAGAAAACAGAATCGAATCGTCGTTGCAATCGCATTAGCCATGGTCTCTCTGCTTGGCATCGGAGCTTTAGGACTTGCCCCCGCTCAGGCCGCAGAAAATAGCCGTCATATAACTATCACAGGTACCGGCACCATCAATGTGGTTCCAGATGCAGTTCGTTTCTACCCAAGTGTTACTGCACTTGCTCCTAAGAGCGCCGAAGCGCTCGCAACCGCCTCCAAGACTGCAACCGCAGTGCGTGCTGCACTGAAGGCAGAAGGAATTGCGACCAAGGACATTAAGAGTTCAAACCTCTCGGTATTTCCCGAATATAGCTACACCCAAGAAAAAGGCTCGGTAATCGTTGGTTATCGTGCAACGCAATCTTTCACAGTCATCATCCGTAAAGCAGATACTGCTGGCAAAGTTGTCGAGTCAGTTGTTAATGCGGGTAATGAAAATGTGATGATCAACGGCATCGTGCCATTTATTACCAAGGGTTCTGCTGCACTTGAAGATGCCCGCGCAGCTGCTGTTGCTGATGCTCGCGCACGAGCTACTTCTTATGCAAAGTTGCTCGGAGTCTCATTAGGTAAAGTCATCTCGCTACAAGAGAACTCTGCGCCTTCTTACTCTTTCCCAATGCTCGGAGTTGCTAAAGCCGAAGATGGCTCAACCCCACAGATTGATCTGGGTGAAGAAGAAGTAACGGTTTCAATCACCGTTCGTTGGACTCTGAACTAAT
>CAYSGG010000073.1:0-3401 GCA_964430775.1 uncultured Clavibacter sp.
GCTTTCAAAGAAGTAAACCCAATAGCGCCAAGGACTGTGTTGCGATATTTGATGGGAGCTGAGACTGTGACACCCGCATCAACATCGCTAAAACTAGCTAAATGTGGATATTGAGCAATCATTTCTTTCGGTGTACTGAAAATGCTCACTTCTCCGGTACGAGCTGCATCAGTTATTGGCATCGGGGTCCATAAAGGAATGCGCATGTAAGGCTCGACCATGTTTTTGGCGTAGCCGTATGTGCCTTGAAGATCGAGGAAACCTTCACGTTCGATAACTCCGAGAATTGCACCACGCGCATCGAGACCGGCCAAGGTCACATTGGTGACATGTGCCAGAAACTGGTCTGGTTTGGGATCTTCGAGAACTGTCTTAGTGAGATCTGAGAGGAGCCTGACTGCGTCGTTTCTAATCAATGGACTGGTAGCTCCTGGTCATGACCGTCGGGTTGTCCGGTCGATAGGCGAGTTTATTGGGGCAGATGGATGAAAAAGCCTTGTAAATAGCCACTTTTATAACGAATTCTCACCAAACGACGGTCATGGAAGGTCATGACCAATTGCTCATTAGGATTCAATCTATGGGTCTACAGCATGCGATGGATGGCGGAGAAATCTCTCTTGAAATCGATGTCGATCAAGGCGCCCGAATTTCATCACTACATTTCCGAGATATCGAATGTGTTGTTCCATTTCGTGGTCAGACTCTTACCTGGGGTTGGTATGCGATGGCTCCATGGGCGGGGCGGATTAGAGATGGTCTAATCAAGGATTCATCAGGAAACGAATTTCAATTACCAGTGAATTTAGCAGCGCCTCATGCGATTCATGGATTTGGATTGACATCATCGTGGGAAGAAATCGGCGAAGGTTATTTTGCGCTCGATTTTCCAGCGCCATATTCAGGTGCGCGTGTGGAGCAACGATTTGAAATTCTTGATAACGCACTTCGTTGGTCGCTGGAATATGAAGCGGGCGATTGTGATCTGCCATTCTGGATGGGTTTTCATCCCTGGTTTCCACGAGAGCTCAACCGAGGCGGATCTGCAGAGATTGATTTTCATCCAGGCAAAATGTTGGAACGCGGTCCTGATTACTTACCGACTGGAAAGTTAATAACTCCTACTGCATCTCCATGGGACGATGCATTTACAGAGGTTCGCGGAACTCCGACTGTGTATTGGGAAGATGTAATGCAGATCAAGATTGAATCCGATGCCCCATATTGGGTGGTCTATGACCAGGATTCTGAAGGGGTATGTATCGAACCCCAGAGCGCTCCACCCGATGCGGGCAATTTGGGAATCTCAGGTGATACATTTCTCGAAGCCCTCTTTGTTTTCGATGAGATTTGATAGATTAGAAAAATGATCAACCGTCAGCATCTCAAGGCGCTTCATGCTCGCGAGGAAGAACGTTTCTTGGCGCGCACAGCTAAAAGCCGCGAATTATTTGAGAAAGCCAAAGGCGTGATGCCCGGCGGAGTCCCGATGTCGTGGATGGCCAAATGGCCCGGAAAATACCCACTTTTCGTCGCTTCTGCCCAGGGCGCTCACTTTGTTGATGTGGATGGCAATGAATTTATTGATCTCTGTTTAGGCGATACCGGCTCAATGACGGGACATTCACCGCAAGCCACCGTGGCTGCAATTTCCGCACAATTAAAGCGTGGCATGACAGCGATGTTGCCGACTGATGATGCGGTCGCGGTTTCTTCCGAACTTGCACGCCGCTTTGGTCTGCCGTTGTGGCAGTTCACGGTTTCGGCCACTGATGCTAATCGCCATGCAATTCGTTATTCACGTTTGATTACTGGCAAGCAGAAAATTGTGGTCATTGATCGCTGCTATCACGGATCGGTTGACGAGACTTTTGCGACGTTGGATTCAACGGGTGCGACTGTTGCGCGCGAAGGAAATATCGGCGCACCAGTACCTCTGGATGTAACTACTCGCGTTGTTGAATTTAATGATCTTGCTGCAATGGAAGCCGCACTGAAAGCTGGTGATGTGGCTGCGATCTTGATGGAACCTGCGATGACCAATGTCGGCATCGTTCTGCCAGATGAAGGTTATCTTGCTGCGGTTGGAGAGCTTGCTAAGAAGTATGGCGTGATCTGGATAATCGATGAGACCCATACCATCTCTGTGGGTCCTGGTGGAATGACTGCCCAATTAGGTTTGAAGCCAGATTTCTTAACAATTGGTAAAGCGATTGGTGGTGGAATTCCTACTGGAACATTTGGAATGACACATGCAATTGCTGATCAGATTGCAAAGAAGACCGAGCGTGAAGTGATTGATACTGGTGGCATCGGCGGAACCCTTGCTGGTAATGCGCTCTCATTGGCTGCGATGCGCGCGACCTTGACTGAGGTTCTTACCGAAGCGAATTTTGCAACCATGATTGCATTGGGTAATCGCTGGTGTGATGGGGTAGAGGCGGCAATAACTGAATTTCGCTTGCCCTGGCATGTAAATCGCTTAGGTGCGCGAGGGGAGTATCTATTCCAGGGCCATGCTCCACGAACTGGGGGCGAGGCGGCTAGGGCTGGAGATTTTGAACTTGATCAGTACATCCACTTGAGGCTGCTCAATGATGGATTCTTACTTACGCCATTTCATAACATGGCTTTGATGTCGCCATATACAACCGAAGCCGATGTAGATGCCCACACCGCAGCCTTCCGTGCAATGTGTCAGGAATTAGTCAGTAACTGAAGTTCGTCACTGGTCAATTCAATGACCGGCATGATTTCTTTAATCTGCTCAAGTTTTGTTGCTGAAGCAATCGGTGTTGCAACAGTTGGTTGAGCTCGAAGCCAAGCAAGGGCAACAGCCGCAACTGATGTGTTCTTATCTAGAGCAATCTGATCCAACTTCTCAAGCATTCTCCAGCCACGTTCATTGGCATATGAATTTCCAACTCCGGTAGCACGTACTGATTCAACGGTGACTCCCGGGCGATACTTTCCGGTAAGGAATCCACGGGCTAAGCCGTAGAAAGGAATCTGAGAGAGGCCATTAGCTTTAAGAGTTGGCATCAGAGTTTTCTCATACTCGCGATCCATCAAGTTGTATTGATCTTGGCTTGCTACGTAAGAAACTAAGCCCTGCGCCTTTGAGATATTGAGAGATTCCTGCAAACGCTCCGGTGTGAAATTTGAAGCGGCGATGTATCTAACTTTCCCTGCTTTCACCAATGAATCAAAGGCGCCTAGCGTCTCCTCAATCGGAGTATCGGGGTCATCTTGATGGGCGTAGTACAGATCGATGTAATCGGTTTGTAGGCGACGCAAGGAATCATCGCAGGCTGCTGCAATGTTGGCGGGCTTGAGACCCGGGCGAGTATCGAGCTTTGAAACTTTAGTAGCAATCACCATTTGGCTGCGATTTCCGAGCT
>CAYSGG010000074.1:0-3395 GCA_964430775.1 uncultured Clavibacter sp.
GGCGCAAGTTTAGGCGCAATACCCCCCGACCACCCTAATTTGAGCGTGCATGGGGACTAATAAATAAGGAATAGCCCCTTTCTGGCTTTAGGGTGGCGCTATGAATCCCTTCGATGCCCATGACATCGTTGCAACCTTGGGGACCATTGGAGTCCTGACTGCGCTCTTTGTTGAGACAGGTTTACTGGTTGGGCTTTTCTTACCAGGGGACTCACTTCTCTTTGTCGCAGGCCTTGCTGCATCAGGAACAGCGCGCGAGATCTTTGGCGACCAACTTAGTTACACCCAATTGATGATCTGGGCACCGATTGCCGCAACCGCGGGTTCGCAGTTCGGACATTGGCTTGGACATAAGTATGGACGTCCATTCTTTGATCGTCCTGATTCTCGATTCTTCAACCAAGAACGCGTGCAACAAACTGAACGTTGGTTGATGAAGTATGGGTTAGGTAAAGCTTTGATTCTCTCGCACTTCATTCCTTTCGTGCGCACGTTGTTAAATCCACTCTGCGGCATTATTGGAATTCCTGCAAAGAAATTTTTTATTTGGAATTTAATTGGAAGTTATATCTGGACCGTTGGAATTATCAGTGCTGGATACTTGCTTGGTGAAAGACTCGAAGGTTCATTAGATAAATACCTTCTGCCAATAGTTGGTTTAATCATTATCGCAAGCCTTACACCTATTGCACTTGAAGTCTTGAGAGATCGTAAAGAGAGACGAGCTACAGACCTAGATCAGTAAGTTGATATGCAGCAAGGTACTTCAGCCCTGCTGATTCAACTTTCTCTTTCGCTCCACGTTCGACGATTACTGCAACTCCCACAACAATCGCACCTGCTTCTTTCAGTGCTTCTACTGCAGTAAGCACAGACCCACCCGTGGTTGAAGTGTCTTCAACGGCTAGAACCTTGCGACCTTTGACGTCGGGACCTTCGATTCTGCGTTGGAGGCCGTGGGCTTTCTCGGCTTTGCGCACCACAAAAGCATCGATTTTTCGCCCTTTTTGAGCAGCCACATGCATCATGGCTGTGGCAACAGGGTCGGCACCAAGAGTCAGTCCTCCGACTGCGTCGTAATCAAGATTCTTGGTGAGTTCCAACATCACTTCACCAACTAGTGGCGCTGCTGTGGAATCAAGAGTCACACGTCGTAGATCGACGTAATAGTCAGCTTCTTTCCCAGAGGAGAGAATCACTTTGCCATGCACTACTGCTTTCTTGAGAATCTCTGCCTTGAGTTCTTCGCGTGCGCTCATGGTTGAAACCTAAAGGCTCTTCTTAGAATTGTAAACAATGACATCAGTCCGGCGTCGAGCAACGAGAGCTTTCTCGGGATTTGATTCCAGAAGAGCATCAACTTCAATACGAAGCTTTGCAACTTCGATAGCCATATTGGACATCGCTGATTCGAGTTCGATGATTCTCTTGATGCCTGCAAGGTTTATACCTTCATTCACCATTCGGGAGACGTTTCGAAGTAACGCTATATCTCGCAGTGAGTACCTGCGTCCTCGACCTTGCGCTCGGGATGGTGAGACCAAACCAAGTCGATCATATTGGCGGAGAGTTTGAGGATGAAGTCCTGAAAGTTCTGATGCTACTGAGATGACATAAAGTGCGAGATCCTCATCGCGTTCTGGCGTACTCATGCACGAGCTCTCTGCATAAATTCAGATCGTAGATCTTCACTCTTTGTGGCTTCAGCAAAATCTTCCAGCGCTTTCTTTGCTTTGCCATCGACACGTTGTGGAACTTGGACCTCGATTGTGGCCATCAGGTCACCAGTGTTAACACCTTTTTTAACACCTCGACCTTTGACGCGCAGAGTTTTTCCATTTTGAGTTCCTGGTGCGATACGAACTTTGACTTCATCACCTTCGATAGTAGGTACTGAAATATCAGCGCCCAGCGCTGCTTCTGCGAAGGAAACTGGGATTGTGATGTGGAGGTTCTCGCCCTTGCGAGTAAATACTGGATGTGGCACTACGTTGACAAGAACATACAAATCGCCAGGCCCTGCTTCACCCGGTGCTCCACGGCCTTTGACTCTAACTTTTGCACCATCATTGACACCTGCAGGAATTCGAACCGTGATTGTATGTGGAGCGCTTCTCTGTGCTGAAAGGCGAAGGTCTACTTCTTTACCTAGGAGTGAGTCACGAAAAGAAATCGAGACTTCTGCTTGTAGATCTTGCCCTTTACGTGGACCACGACGCCCACCAAACAATTGTGAGAATACGTCGCCACCGTTGCTGAAGAGATCACTGAAGTCGCCTGAGAACTGTTGTCCTCCACCGCCACTACGAAATGCACCGGATTGGAACATCTCGCGAGCTTGATCATATTCAGCACGCTTTTTTTCATCGCTTAGAATTTCGTAGGCTTCTGAAACTTCCTTGAATTTATCTTCTAGCTTTTTATCACCTTTAGTTTTATCAGGGTGAAGTTCACGAGCTAATGAGCGATAGGTTTTCTTGATTGTTGCAGCATCAGCGCTTTTCTCTACGCCAAGAATGGCGTAGAAGTCTTTCTCGTAAAGGTCTTTGGCGGCCATGATTATTCAGGATCTGTTACAACTACTCGCGCAGGTCGTAGTACTCGTTCTCTGTATTTGTAACCAGGCTGCAAGACTTTTGTCACTGTTGTCTCTGTGACATCAGCAGAAGTCTCATGCATCAAAGCTTCATGGATATTCGGGTCAAAAGAGGTAGGTGCATCACCATATTTCTCTAGACCCAATTTCGTCGTAGTAGCCACAATCTGATCTGCGACAGCCTTAAATCCACCAGTAAGTTCGTTATGGGCACCGGCTCTATCCAGGTCATCGAGAACTGCTAGAAATTCAAGTAAAACGCTGGAAATAGCGACTTCCGCCGCCAGAGTTCGATCGCGCTCTACCCGTTTGCGGTAATTCGCGTAATCCGCTTGAAGCCGCTGTAGGTCTTCCGTTAAAGCAGCGACTGGATCGGTTGATTCGGTCGCTGCTTCTTCGGTAACAACGTCAGAGGTTGTGTCCTCGCTCATTACTTACTTTCGTCAATGATTTCGGCATCTTCGACGCCATCATCTTTTGGTGTTTCTGATGAAGCCTGGGCTGCGTTAGCGGCGTAGAGAGTTGCGCCGAGTTGCTGGCTAACTTCAGCCAATTTCTCTGTTGCGCTCTTGATACCGGCATAGTCAGCGCCTTCAAGAAGCTTCTTGAGTTCTGCCATAGCGCTCTCGACTTCAGCTTTCTTCGTTGCAGCTTCACCCTCACTGAGTTTCTCTGCATTATCTTTCAAGAACTTCTCTGTCTGATAGACAAGTGAGTCACCGGTGTTGCGAGTTTCTGCTTCGTCGCGACGCTTCTTATCTTCATCAGCGTGTGATTCGGCATCACGCATCATGCGTTC
>CAYSGG010000075.1:0-3260 GCA_964430775.1 uncultured Clavibacter sp.
CTCGCTTCAAGAACCTCAAGGTTCAAGATCTTGAAGGTGACGAGAACTTGTATCGTGAAATGCGCGATCGTTACGGCATCTACTTCAAGGGTTACATGGGAGCTGCTGCAATCCAGAAGCGCCTAGAGACCTTCGATCTCAAAGCAGAGTTCGTCAAACTCAATGAACTTGCCGAAACTGGTAAGGGTCAGAAGAAGACTCGTGCGATCAAGCGCCTCAAGGTTGTTAACTCATTCTTGAGCACCTCTAACTCTCCAGCCTCCATGGTCTTGGATTGCGTTCCAGTTATTCCACCGGATCTTCGTCCGATGGTTCAACTCGATGGTGGACGTTTTGCGACATCAGATCTCAACGATCTCTATCGCCGCGTCATCAACCGCAACAATCGTTTGAAGCGTCTGGTTGATCTTGGCGCTCCAGAAATCATCGTCAATAACGAAAAGCGTATGTTGCAAGAAGCAGTCGATGCTCTCTTCGATAACGGTCGTCGTGGTCGCCCAGTTACTGGCCCAGGAAACCGTCCGCTTAAGTCACTCTCCGACATGCTTAAAGGTAAGCAGGGTCGCTTCCGTCAGAACTTGCTCGGAAAGCGCGTTGATTACTCCGGCCGTTCGGTCATCGTTGTTGGTCCACAACTTAAATTGCACCAGTGCGGTCTGCCAAAGCAGATGGCGCTCGAATTGTTCAAGCCATTCGTAATGAAGCGCTTGGTTGATTTGAACCACGCACAAAATATCAAGAGCGCAAAGCGTATGGTTGAGCGTTCACGTTCTGTCGTGTGGGATGTTCTCGAAGAAGTTATTGCCGAGCACCCAGTACTACTGAACCGTGCACCAACATTGCACCGCCTTGGTATCCAAGCTTTCGAACCGCAATTGATCGAAGGTAAGGCAATTCAGATTCACCCACTCGTATGTACAGCATTCAACGCTGACTTCGACGGTGACCAGATGGCGGTACACGTACCACTTTCTGCTGAAGCCCAAGCTGAAGCGCGCATCTTGATGCTCTCTTCAAACAACATTCTCTCGCCAGCATCAGGACGACCACTCACCGCTCCTACACAGGACATGGTTCTTGGTCTCTACTTCTTGACCTCACTACGTGAGAATCAAGTGGGCGAAGGACGTTCATTTACCTCTGTCGCAGAAGGCATGATGGCTTACGAGCAGAACTCAGTTTCGCTCCAAGCAAAGATCAAAATCCGCGTCAGCATCAATGGCGAACTCGTTACCAAGGAAACAACTCTTGGTCGCGCGATCTTCAACGAAGTACTTCCAGAAACCTTCCCATTCGTCGATTACGACGTAACAAAGAAGGCGCTCGGACTCATTGTTGATAATCTCGCAGAGAGCTATCCAAAGGTCGTCGTTGCACAAGTACTCGATGATTTGAAGCAACTTGGCTTCACATGGGCTACTCGCGCAGGCGCAACCATCGGTATCGTCGATGTTGTTACACCTGGTCGTAAGCGTGAAATCCTTGAAGGTTACGAAACAAAGGCTGACAAGGTTCAATCACAGTACGAGAAGGGCCTCATCACTGATGACGAGCGTCGTCAGGAATTGATCGAGATCTGGACTCAAGCCACAAACGAAGTTGCTAAGGAGATGGAAGATAACTTCCCTCGCACCAATCCAGTTTGGATGATGGTCTTCTCGGGCGCTCGTGGAAACATGATGCAGATCCGTCAGATCGCAGGTATGCGTGGACTTGTAGCAAATCCAAAGGGCGAAATCATTCCTCGTCCGATCAAGTCCAACTTCCGCGAAGGTCTCTCAGTACTTGAGTACTTCATCTCCACACACGGTGCACGTAAGGGTCTTGCAGATACCGCGCTTCGTACCGCTGATGCTGGTTACCTCACACGTCGTCTCTGCGACGTTGCACAAGATGTCATCATCCGTGAGGAAGATTGCGGTACAGATCGCGGTCTCACTCTCAAGATCGGCAATATTGTCAACGGCAAATTGACTCGTGATGATTATGTCGAGACTTCAATTTATGGTCGCACACTTGCTGACGAAGTAACTGTTGATGGCAAGACCATCGCAGCTGCAGGTTCAGATCTCGGAGATCGCGTCATCAATGAACTTATTGATGCAGGCGTCTCTGAAGTGAAGGTTCGCTCAATCCTTACTTGCGATAGCAAGGTCGGACAGTGCGCCAAGTGCTACGGCCGTTCAATGGCTTCCGGCAAGCTTGTTGATGTGGGCGAAGCGGTTGGAATTATCGCTGCTCAATCAATCGGTGAGCCAGGAACACAGCTCACGATGCGTACCTTCCACACTGGTGGAGCGGCTACCGCATCGGGCGATATCACTCATGGTCTACCTCGCGTTGTCGAGCTTTTCGAAGCGCGTACTCCAAAGGGTGTTGCACCAATCGCTGAAGCAGCTGGTGTTGTGAGCTTCCTTGAAGACGCAAAGGGTAAGAAGATCATCGTTACTCCAGAAGATGGAAGCGAAGCGGTTGCTTATCCAATTACACGTCGTCAGAAACTTCTCGTAGAAGAAGGACAGAAAGTTAGCGTTGGACAACAGATGGTTGTCGGTGCGATCGATCCGAAGCAAGTACTTCGTATCCTCGGACCACGTGCAACGCAGACCCACCTCGTCCATGAAATTCAAGAGGTTTACCGCTCACAAGGCGTCGGTATTCACGATAAGCACATTGAAATCGTTGTAAAACAGATGCTCCGTCGTATTACTGTTCTTGAACCAGGCGATACTGATTTGCTACCAGGCGAATTGGTCGATCACCTACGTTTCCAGGCAGCAAACCGCGAAGCGGTACAGAAGAGTGGCAAGGCTGCATCAGGTCGCCCAGAACTTATGGGTATTACCAAAGCTTCTCTTGCAACCGAATCATGGCTATCAGCAGCATCGTTCCAGGAAACAACTCGTGTCCTTACCGATGCAGCACTTTCAGAGAAGAGCGATCCATTGCTCGGTCTCAAAGAGAACGTCATCATCGGAAAACTCATCCCAGCAGGTACAGGTCTTGCTCGTTATCGCAACGTGCGTGTTGAACCTACTGAGGAAGCAAAGGCAGCGGTTTATGCAGCCTATGAAGAGTATGACTACGCGCCATTCGAAACTACAGGTTCCGGCGAAGCAGTTCGCTTGGATGATTACCAAGTAGGCGAAAACCGCTAGTTAGAAGAAGTAAAAAATCCCCGGCTAGAAATAGTCGGGGATTTTTTTATGGCTTAAGAACGATACGGATTGGGTTGCCGATTTTCTTCTCGAGCTTCTCTA
>CAYSGG010000076.1:0-3249 GCA_964430775.1 uncultured Clavibacter sp.
TTGGCTAAGTTATGTCCTAGTTACGGAAGCGGCGAGATGGATCCCATCAAAGCCAGGTCCATGGTTAAGAGCGATAAGGATTTTCGATGAAACGATTTCTACTCGTCTTTGTCCTGCTGCTCTCGTCATGTTCATCAAGTGCGACAAATCAGAGCGCGCCTATTGATTCTCTCGCTCCCTGTTCATCAATTAAGACCACAGGAGCTGCGGCAGATGGCTTGATGCTTGAGTGTCTTGATGGCGACGGCGAACTCGCAGTGCAAGCAATCGAAGGCCCCGCCGTGATCTCAGTCTGGGCAAGTTGGTGCACTAATTGCGAAGCCCAGCGTCCAAACTTCATCCGCCTTCATAATGAGGCAGGCGATAAGTTACAAGTAATTGGTATTGATGTTGAAGAACAGAAAAAGAGTGATGGATACGAACATGCCCTCAAAAGAGGCATGAATTTTCCTCAACTTTACGATCCTGATGGCCGCACCTCGAATTACTTTGGCCCAGGCGTTCCGATTACACAGTTCATCGATAAGAACGGCGTTATTGCATTCCAGAAGATTGGTCCCATCTTCACATATGAAGAGATGCAACAACTTGTAAGCGAATACCTAGAGATCAAGATCTGATGATTCTTGATATTGCACTCATCGTCTTTGGAATCATCGCCATCGCGACGGGTTATAACCGGGGAGCGCTAGCCACACTTTTCTCTATCGTGGGTTATTTCGGTGGTGGCGTCGCAGGATTCGCGCTAGTGAATTGGTACACCAGCGAATGGAAAGGTCTAGTCTCAATCATCGCACTGCATCTCTTTGGAATCTTTGCGGGAGCAAATGCTGGACGTTGGATTCTTACCAAAACAGGGATCGGGATTCACAAACGCATCCTTTTCGGACCATTCAAATTTGTAAACGCAATCCTTGGCGCTGCACTTTCACTTGCTCAAGCAGCAATCATCGCCTTTGTGACGCTGACGTTGATTAATTACCTACCGTGGGAACTCCCGCATTCAATCATTGAAGGCAGCAAGGTCTATGACGAAATCGGAAGTTTTAATCTTCTTTCTTTCCAGATTTCAGACCTTCTGAGATCAACTTCATTACGTTTGGATCAGCTAAAGTCGTAGCGTCACCAACCACGCGATTTTCTGCGACATCACGCAGCAAGCGTCGCATGATCTTTCCGCTGCGGGTCTTAGGTAATTCAGCCACAACCATGATCTGACGAGGTTTAGCGATTGCGCCAATCTCCTTTGCAACATGGTCGCGCAGGGATTTCTCGAGATCCTTATCTGGGGCTACTCCACCGCGCAGAATCACGAAGGCCACAATCGCTTGACCCGTGAGGTCGTCTTTAGCTCCCACAACAGCAGCCTCAGCAATCGCATGGTGAGAGACAAGGGCAGATTCAACTTCAGTCGTAGAAATACGATGACCAGAAACATTCATCACATCATCAACGCGTCCCAATAACCAGAGCGCGCCATCATCATCTAACTTCGCACCATCGCCGGCAAAGTACAGACCTTCAAATCGCGACCAGTAGGTATCTTTATAACGTTGTAGTTCTCTCCAGACTCCACGCAACATTCCCGGCCATGGTTTATCAAGCACGAGATATCCACCGCCACCATTTCCTACTTCATGTCCAGCATCATCAACCACCTTGGCGCTGATTCCCGGAAGTGGTCGCATCGCAGATCCAGGTTTTGTTGCAGTGACGCCAGGAAGCGGCGAGATCATGATTCCGCCAGTTTCGGTCTGCCACCAGGTATCAACAATCGGACAATTATTTCCGCCGACAATATCGCGATACCACATCCATGCTTCAGGATTAATTGGTTCTCCTACCGAACCAAGTAAGCGCAGCGAAGTTAAGTTGTACTTCTTGGGATATTCATCGCCCCACTTCATCCACGTACGGATCAGAGTTGGTGCGGTGTAAAGAATCGTCACGCCATACTTTTCAATCATCTCGAAGATACGACCTTTATGCGGCGTATCAGGAGTTCCTTCATACATCACCTGTGTTGCACCGTTAATTAGGGGCCCATAGACCACATATGAATGTCCCGTAATCCAACCAACATCTGCGGTGCACCAATAGATATCTTTTTCTGGCTTGAGATCAAAGACAATGCGATGGGTATAAGCAGCCTGGGTGAGATAACCGCCGGTTGTATGTGCAATTCCCTTGGGTTTAGCCGTTGTTCCAGAGGTATAAAGAATGAATAGCGGATGCTCAGAATCAAAGGGCTGAGCTTCGTGTTCTGCGCTCTGCTTATCGACAAGATCATGCCACCAGATATCGCGGTCTGACATCGCAACTTCTTGTCCGGTGCGCTTGACGACCAATACGTTCTTAACGTTGGTTTCACCCTTCAACGCTTCATCAACGATTGATTTCAGTCCGAATGCGCCACCTTTGCGGAATCCACCATCGGCAGTAATCACCAAAGTCGCATCTGCATCTTGAATACGGGCCAATAATGAATCAGCCGAAAATCCACCGAAGACAACGCTATGTGCCGCACCGATTCGGGCACAGGCCAACATCGCAATCGCAGCTTCGGGAATCATCGGCATATAAATTGCTACGCGATCGCCATCTTTAACACCGAGGGACTGCAGAGCGTTTGCAGTCTTCTTTACATCAACTAAGAGATCGGCATAAGTAATCTTGCGAGTATCGCCAGGTTCGCCTTCAAAGAGGAATGCCACACGGTCGCCGCGACCTTCTAAAACATGTCGATCAAGTGCGTTATAGCAAGCATTAATTTTTCCGCCAACAAACCACTTTGCAAATGGCACTTGCCAATCAAGAACCTGATCCCATTTTTTATGCCAGTGCAATTGACCGGCTTGTTTCTCCCAGAACGCTAAACGATCTCGCTCTGCTTCGTCATAGAGATCAGCCTTCGCATTTGCTTGAGCGGCAAATTCAGCAGATGGTGGGAAGGTGCGATTTTCACTAAGCAGGTTCGAGAGCGAATCGTTCATATTGGCAGATTACCAGCGTCGAGTTTTCCCCACTATGGCCTGCGATAACTTTTTTCACACGATGATGCAGGCATAGTCCTCGCCCTAGTAGATAGAAATCAATAAACGAAAGGCAGATACATATGCACCTCATCATCCCTGGCCTCGGATTCTTCGGGTCAAACCTCTATGAAATCATCGTCCGCTTCATGGGATCGGAGATCCTGCGCACGGTGCTCTCCTTCATCATCAGGCAAGGGCTCACGACTATCGGCCT
>CAYSGG010000077.1:0-1306 GCA_964430775.1 uncultured Clavibacter sp.
GCGACATCCCGGACCACAACCGGGTGCTCTACCAGCTGAGCTACGCCCACCATGCTGAGAAAGTTTCAGTAGCGGGAGTCTACCGCGAAGGTCAGGCATGGTGAATTCCTGAAAAGTGGAGGCTTACCTTGGGTAGTTCTCGTATCTACAAACTGCGCGCCGGAATCGTAGTTCCACAGAGCCCCTTCCTTGTCACGCACTTTGTCAGTAGGGAGCCTTCTATGAAGACCCAGTGAAGAGTGACATCAGAGGAAATGAAAGAAAGTTTGAGGTCGATGACCTCGCCAATCCGCTTGATCTCGAAAACCCTGCGCAACAAGCGCAATATGGCGCTCTTCAGCCACTACTCGATGATCCAGAGATAGAGGAAATCTGGATTAACTCACCGCAGAGAATATTTGTTGCACGCCATGGAAAGAGCGAGTTGACCAATGTTGTGCTGACATCCTCTCAGCTTCAGGCAATCATGGATCGAATTCTTATGTGGTGTGGCCGACGAATAGATTTGTCGCATCCTTTTGTTGATGCTCGCTTGCCAGATGGAAGTCGCCTACACATCGCGATTCCAGAGATCACGGCAGAACATTGGGCAATCAATATCCGTAAGCATCTGATGCGTGGAAAGTCCTTACAGGGCCTTCTTGAAATTGGTGTAATGAATGATGAAGTCCTTCAATTTCTGCAATCCCTCGTAATACAACGAAGAAATATTCTAGTAAGTGGTTCAACTCAGGCAGGCAAAACAACGCTACTCAATGCGCTAGCGAGCTCCATTCCTATTGGTGAGCGTGTGGTCACGATTGAAGAAGTCTTCGAGTTGAAACCGAGAGTGCCCGATTGCGTTGCAATGCAGACTCGAACTGCAAGTATTGACGGGGTTGGTGAAGTCAATATCCGACGTCTCATCAAAGAAGCTCTTCGTATGAGGCCATCACGTCTGATTATTGGTGAAATTAGAGAAGCTGAGTCTCTCGATCTACTCATTGCTTTGAATTCGGGAATCCCGGGCATGGCAACAATTCACGCAAATTCAGCCCGAGAAGCAATTAGAAAACTGCAGACTCTTCCATTATTGGCCGGCGAGAATATAACTCAGGATTTTCTGACACCTACCGTCTCATACGCCATTGACTATGTCGTTCATGTTGGAATTGATTCCGCAGGAATTCGGCGAATTCTGCAGATTTGCAAAGTCAATAGTCGCTCAGAGAACTTTCATATAGAGATCGAAGATATTTACTCGTGGGATGGTGATGCCTATGTTCGGGGGATTTCCATTTAGAACTCTACTTACCAACCCATTTCT
>CAYSGG010000077.1:1406-3235 GCA_964430775.1 uncultured Clavibacter sp.
TTAGTGATTGCTCTTTTAGCTTCAGTCATGTGTTGTGTAGGGGTCTACTTTTTACTGGGTGAATCTATAAACGTCAGAAGTGCAAAAGTAAGGAGCTCAGCGAGTTCGATTAATTTGCGCCAATGTGGAGCAATCTTGCTAACGACACTCAGCGTATTCCTCGTCGTTTTCATTGTTACCAGCTCTAAAACAATTGCTGGAGCAATTAGTTCACTCTCTACAGCAATTCCTTTCATGATCAACAAATACCGAGCTCAGGCAAGAGTACGCTCAAAAGAACTCGCTTGGCCAGAAGCGATTGACTCTCTAGTCTCGGCACTGCAGTCAGGTCTATCAATCACAGACTCACTGATGGGTCTAGCAGAGCGTGGTCCGCTAGTACTGAGAGATTCATTCGTGAGAATTCGCGTAGGACTCCAACAAGGAGAAATTTTCGAAAGCGTTCTCAAAAGGGAGAAAGCCGCTCTTAATTCTGCAATATCTGATCAAGTCTTTGAAACACTCGTTCTTGCTAAAGACTTTGGAGGCCGCGATTCAAATAACGCCTTGCGTTTATTGGCAGAGTTCATTCGAGAGGACCTTGATGTAGTTGAAGAGATTCGAACTAAATTTGGATGGATTAGAAATTCCGCAGCTCTTGCAACCGCAGCGCCTTGGATTCTCTTGATTCTGCTTTCAAGCCAGAGCAGTACTGTTGCAGCCTTTTCAACATCGGCAGGTATCCAAGTTCTATCTATTGGCGTGGTGATGACGGCAGTTGCATATCTCTGGATGGAGCGAGTGGGAACTCTGCCGCAAATGGCTCGAGCACTTCGCTGATGGTTCGAGAATCGCGCTGGTGCTCATGAATTTCAGTACTGAGTGGCTCACACTGCTTGTTGTAGCGCCACTTCTTGTATGGGGTCTCTGGATTGTGAGCGAGGAGAGTTTCGATGAACTCAATTCGCGCGAGATCGCAATGCTTAGGCACTTCGGAAACCTCAACTCAAGCGTTCTTGGAAACTCGGTGAGTTTGAGTCTTCTGAATTCTCGGGCTCGTCGTAAGAGATTTCTTCCACTCTATTTTCTCGGCACACTAGTCTCAAGCATCGCACTGTATTTTGTTGTGGTTGAACAGCCAGCAGCTATAACGCCCTTACTGGCAATTGGATCAGTGCTAGTAGTTGCCTTTCTACAAGTGCGGCAACGTCAAAAAAAGCTTGATGCTGAAGCGGCCTCATTGCTCGAGCGAGAATTACCAACACAGATTCAGTTGCTCACGATTCTGATTTCTGCAGGTATGACACCAGCAAGAGCGCTGTCAATCTTGGCGCAAAGATCGGATTCATTGAGTTCACAGTCTCTGGGAGATTTGGTAGCAGAAGTTGAAGGGGGACTGACAATCGTTGAGGCGCTTGATAACCTTGCCAATCGATTTGATTCTCTGATCTTGCGTCGATTTGTTACAAGTTTAATCCTGGGAATTGAAAGAGGTTCTGCTCTAGGACCGATTCTCACTTCACAAGTTAAAGATGCCCGAATGGCGAGCAAGAGCCAGATTATGCGACGTGCAGGTAAGGCAGAAATCGGCTTGATGATTCCAGTAGTTTTCTTAATTCTTCCCATTTCGATCCTCTTTGCGCTGTGGCCCTCGTATCAACAACTGGGCACTTTTCTCTGAGGACAAGTGGGGATTTCCACAGGGCAGGCTCTCCACATATTTAAGAATTTGTCAGCACTGATGTCAGTACCTCTCAATTATTCGTTTAGGGAATCAAGTTAATTGAGTGTTCAAGGAGAGAAGAATCGCAAATGAGAGGAAGAAAGAGCATGAAGATCGTGAATCCAGA
>CAYSGG010000078.1:0-3134 GCA_964430775.1 uncultured Clavibacter sp.
AGGGCTGGAAGGCAGCAAGGGTAGGCCCGCTCTAATGGGTGTACGGGGGATCCTTAAGAAAGGTCGAGATGTCACTGGCGCTGTATCGCAAATATCGTCCATCGATTTTTGCTGACGTCATTGGCCAAGAACATGTCACTGTTCCTTTATCGAATGCACTGGAATCCGGTCGCATTCATCATGCATATCTTTTCTCTGGTCCACGTGGTTGCGGTAAGACCTCCAGCGCTCGCATCATGGCGCGTTCACTCAACTGCGAAAAGGGACCAACACCAAATCCCTGTGGCACCTGTCAATCCTGCACTGATTTAGTTGCCAATGGCCCAGGATCTATCGATGTCATCGAACTTGATGCTGCAACACATGGTCTAGTCGATGATGCGCGCGACTTACGCGATAAAGCTTTCTTTGCTCCAGTAAATTCTCGTTACAAGATCTACATCATCGATGAGGCCCACCAACTTGGACCGGGCGCTGCTAACGCGCTTCTCAAAGTCGTTGAAGAACCACCTCCACATGTTCTCTTTATTTTTGCTACTACCGAACCCGAGAAGTTGATTTCAACAATTCGCTCTCGTACCCATCACTATCCATTCCGTTTAGTTCCACCAGGAATCCTTGGTGAGCATCTTGAGAAAGTCTGCGCCGCCGAAAACGTTAAAGTTGAAAAGGGAGTAATCCCACTTGTCGTTCGCGCATCGGGCGGATCGGTCCGTGACGCACTCTCAGTACTTGGACAACTCCTTGCAGGAGCTGGAAAAGAAGGCGTTACTTACGAGATTGCTGTGCAATTACTGGGCTACACCGATGGCGCGCTTCTTGATGATGCGATAGATGCGATTGGTGCGCGCGATACTGCGACTTTATTTAAGACGATTGATGTACTTGTTGAATCAGGACATGATCCACGACGATTTGCATTTGATTTACTTGAGAGATTGCGCGATTTAGTTATTGTTGAAGCGCTCGATGAAGGAGCTCATTCAGTTCTGCGTGGCTATCCAGAAGACCAGCTCGCTCGTATGCGCTCACAGGCATCGCGTATCGGTAGCGCATCGCTCAATCGCGCCGCATCTCTTGTAGCCGAAGGCCTCACTCAGATGCGTGGAGCCACCCCTCCTCGCCTCATTCTTGAATTAGTAGCTGGAAAAATCACGATCCCCCAGAGCGATGCATCTGATGTTGGCTTGTTATCGCGCATGGAAAGACTGGAGCGTCAATCAGGTTTTGATGTTGCATCCACTCCAGCCCCAGCACCTACACCTCCAGCAAAAGCAGAGAAACCTGCTGCAAAAGCAGAACCCAAAGTTGAAGAGAAGAAGCCAGCCGTTGCTGCAGAAAAACCTTCTGCAAACGCAGATATCGCAGCCCTTCGCCGCATGTGGCCTGATGTCATCGAGAGCGTTAAGCGCCGCCGCAGACTTACCTGGTCACTGCTTTCTGCCAGCGCACAGATTCTTGGCGTTGATGAAAAGCAGATCACGATTGGCATCGTTAACGCCGGAGCCCGTGATTCATTTATCCGCTCTGAAAGCGAACAGATTCTTATTGATGCCTTTGTTGAAGTCACAGGTATCAAGCGCAAGATTGAAGTGATTGTTGATCCATCAGTTTCACCAAACTCAGTAGCCTCAAAGAGCACTCGCGTTGATGAAGATCCTGATGATGAAGTCCAACTCTCTGGTACCGAACTTCTGATGAAAGAACTCGGCGCTCGCGTTATTGCTGAAAGCGATAAGTAATGTACGAAGGAATCATTCAAGAGCTCATCGATGAACTTGGTCGCTTACCTGGCATCGGACCTAAGAGCGCCCAACGCATTGCATTTCACATCGTCCAATCTGAGCGCGTTGATGTGAATCGTTTAGTTGAAGTACTTCGCCTCGTTAAAGAGCGGGTGAAGTTCTGCTCCCAATGCTTCAACGTCGCCGAAGAAGAAGAGTGCAAGATCTGCCGCGATCCCAGACGCGATAACTCAGTTATCTGCGTGGTTGAAGAGAGCAAGGACGTTGTTGCAATCGAGCGCACTCGAGAATTCCGCGGGAAGTATCACGTGCTTGGTGGCGCTATCAGCCCGATAGATGGAATCGGCCCTGACCAATTGAAGATCCGCGAACTTCTGACTCGCCTGGCCGATGACCGCATCACTGAGATCATCATCGCCACCGACCCCAACCTGGAAGGCGAAGCCACTGCTACTTATCTAGCTCGCACGATGAAGCCCCTCGGGATCAAGATCTCGCGTCTGGCTTCGGGCTTGCCAGTCGGCGGGGACCTCGAATATGCCGATGAAGTGACCCTAGGTCGCGCCTTTGAGGGACGAAGAGCCCTAGATCTCTAATAATGAGACGGACCTTGTCTCGTATTTCAAGATAAACCGCCAGATTCCTTTTTTCTCTGCCAACATTGCCGCATGGGTTTGATCGTCCAGAAATACGGGGGCTCCTCTGTCGCTGATGCTGAGAGCATCAAGAGAGTCGCTGCCCGCATCGCGGCCACCAAGAGGTCTGGCCAGCAAGTTGTCGTTGTGGTCTCAGCTATGGGCGATACGACTGACGAATTGATCGACCTCGCCAATCAAGTCTCACCAATGCCAAACGGGCGCGAACTCGACATGCTTTTGACCGCAGGAGAGCGCATCTCGATGGCGCTGCTTGCGATGGCAATTTCAAATCTGGGACTCGAAGCACGTTCTTTCACTGGCAGCCAAGCCGGAATCATCACTACATCAACCCATGGTCGCGCGCGCGTCATTGATGTAACGCCAAGTCGCATTCAAGAAGCGCTTGCTGAAGGCGCAATCGCAATCGTTGCTGGATTCCAAGGCGTTGCCCAAGATACAAAAGACATCACAACTCTTGGTCGCGGAGGTTCTGACACGACCGCGGTTGCACTCGCTGCTGCTCTTGATGCAGATGTCTGTGAAATCTACACCGATGTCGACGGAGTCTTTAGCGCCGATCCTCGAATCGTTCCATCAGCGCGTAAATTGAAATCAGTCACCTATGAAGAGATGCTCGAACTTGCTGCATCGGGTGCAAAAGTTCTCCATCTTCGTTGCGTTGAATATGCCCGCCGCTTTAATTTACCAATTCACGTCCGCTCATCATTTTCAAATTTAGAAGGAACATGGG
>CAYSGG010000079.1:0-3010 GCA_964430775.1 uncultured Clavibacter sp.
AGACAAGAGCATCTGCTCCCATTTGCTCTCAATGTCTTCGGCATTAAATCGTACGTAAATGAGGTAACTGTTTCCGTAGAAGCACGATTCTCGTGAGTCAATATGACCCACTATCCTTCTCACATGGCCGAACGAGATATCACTAGCGAGATTGCTGCAATCAGCGCGACCCTCGCCTCAATTGAAGCGGTCATCGATATAGAGAAACTTAAACGAGATCAAGAAAATCTAGAGACTCAAGCTGGTGTTCCAGATCTTTGGAACAATCCAGAAAATGCGCAGAAAATAACGAGCGCACTCTCTAGAGTTCAAGGAACAATAAACAAGGTAACTAATTTGAGATCTAGAGTTCAAGATCTCCCCATTATGTTGGAGCTTGCTAGTGCCGAGAGTGATACCAGCGCGAAAACAGAAGTTGAGAAGGAGTTAGATTCGCTTACTGCGGCAATTTCCGATTTGGAAGTGCAGACCCTTTTAAGTGGTGAATACGACCATCGTGATGCCCTGGTAACTATTCGTTCAGAGGCTGGCGGCGTAGATGCTGCCGATTGGGCCGAAATGGTTTCGCGCATGTATCTCAGATATTGCGAACGCCATGCCTATGGAGTGAGTGTTTTGGAAACTTCGTATGCCGAAGAAGCTGGAATCAAGTCAACCACTTTCCGAGTCACAGGGTCCTATGCCTATGGCACTCTCTCGGTAGAACAAGGGACGCATCGCCTGGTTCGGATTTCGCCATTTGATAGCCAGAATCGCCGACATACCTCTTTTGCTGGCGTCGAAGTTGTTCCTGTTGTTGATCAGAGTGATCACATTGATATCGACGAGAAAGATATTCGCGTTGACGTTTATCGCTCTTCGGGTCCAGGTGGCCAAGGTGTTAACACGACTGATTCGGCGGTACGAATTACTCATATTCCTTCGGGAATTGTTGTGTCGTGCCAGAACGAGAGATCGCAGATTCAGAACCGTGCCACTGCGATGGCCGTTCTACAATCAAAACTTCTTGAGAAGAGAAATCAGGAAGAACGGGCCAAGATTGATGCTCTGCGCGGAGACACAAGTGGATCATGGGGAAATCAGATTCGCTCGTATGTTCTTCACCCGTACCAAATGGTGAAGGATCATCGAACAGATTTTGAAACAGGCAACACCCAAGCAGTTCTTGATGGTGACCTCGATGGGTTTATCGCCGCTGGAATTCGCTGGAGGCGAGAGAAGAAGTAGTAGAGAAAGCCAGAGAAAAATTCTTCAAATCAAGAGGCGTACTTCCACAAGTAGCCACGCTGCTTGCTGCCCACTGCTCACTGCTCGCGGCACGTGAGGAAGAATTCACAGGAATTCCCGCGCATGTGAGCGCAAAGTAGGTTTTTTCTCACTGAAAAGGGGCGGGTTTATCCTCGTTTTCACCGCCTCACTACCTAAAATCGCACCGTGATTCGCTTTGAGAACGTAACCAAGGTCTACGCGAAGACCGATCGACCTGCGTTGGATAACGTCAGCATCGATATTGAAAAGGGCGAATTCGTATTCTTGGTGGGACTTTCTGGTTCAGGTAAATCCACATTCTTGCGACTAGTGCTTCGCGAAGAGAAGCCAACCTCGGGCCGCATCCATGTTGCTGGCAAAGATCTCGGCACGCTCTCGAATTGGAAAGTGCCGGAGCTGCGTCGACAGGTAGGAACGGTCTTTCAGGATTTCCGTCTGTTGCCAAATAAGACTGTGGCTGAAAATGTTGCATTCACTCTCCATGTTCTTGGATTTTCAAAGAAAGAGATTGCTCGCGAGGTACCTGAAGTTTTGGAATTGGTCGGACTGGAAGACAAAGCAGACCGCAAGCCAGGCGAGTTATCGGGTGGAGAGCAACAGAGAGTTGCGATTGCTCGAGCTTATGTAAGTAACCCCGCAATTTTGATTGCTGATGAGCCCACCGGAAACCTTGACCCAGCTACCTCGGTAGGGATCATGAAGCTTCTCGACCGCATTAATCGTGAGGGAACTACTGTTGTTATGGCTACCCACGATGCGGGCATTGTCGATCAGATGCGTAAGCGAGTTATTGAGCTAGATAAGGGCCAAGTCATCCGCGATCAGGCTCGCGGAGTTTACGGATACACGGGATAAATATGCGCGCGCGATTCATAATGAGCGAAGTAGGCATTGGCCTCCGTCGAAACCTAACCATGACATTCGCTGTTGTCATTACAGTTGCAATCTCGCTATCACTTTTAGGAATCGGCCTGCTATCAAACTCACAGGTTCGAGTCATGAAGGATTATTGGTACGACAAAATTGAAGTCTCGGTTTATCTCTGTGGCTCCTTGTCTGACTCACCATCATGCGCCGGTGGCGTTGTCACGGCCGAACAGAGACTTGAAATACAGACTGATCTTGAAGAACTTCCTGTTGTCGAGACCGTTTACTACGAATCACAATCAGAGGCTTTTGACCGCTTCCAAGAGCGATTTAAAGATTCTGCGATTTCCCAGAATGTGACAGCAAACCAATTGCCGGAGTCTTTCCGAGTTAAGCTCAAAGATCCAACGCAATTTGCTGTCGTACAAAGTGCATTCTCTGGTCGTCCGGGTGTTGATGTTGTTCAAGATCAACGTTCGATTCTCGAGAAATTCTTCCGCTTGCTCAACGTTTTACGTGATGGAGCGCTGGCGATTGGTTTTGCCAGCGTTTTGACCGCTGCGCTATTGATTAGTAACACGCTTCGCATCGCTGCTTTCAATCGTCGCCGCGAGACAAATGTAATGAAGCTGGTTGGAGCTAGCTCATTTTCAATTCAACTTCCGTTTATTCTTGAAGGCGTTTTCTCAGCAATTCTTGG
The DNA here is from genome assembly GCA_964430775.1 of uncultured Clavibacter sp. Lineage (GTDB taxonomy): Bacteria > Actinomycetota > Actinomycetes > Nanopelagicales > Nanopelagicaceae > MAG-120802. The sequence goes on from CAYSGG010000079.1 coordinate 2,837, forward strand.
ATGGGGATTCTCTGTCGGACTCTTATCGGGCTTGAAGTACGTTATTGATGATCGAATTGCGCCACTACTCACCTTCACGAACTTCTTCACTTGGAACGATGTTTGGTTGGCTTCGGCTTATTTGTTGGGAACAGGATTGCTTGTTTCAACTCTGGCCTCGATTCTCACATTGCG
>CAYSGG010000080.1:0-2995 GCA_964430775.1 uncultured Clavibacter sp.
TCTAGCTCCACCAACACGACGTCAGCCAACTTCAACAGCAGGCTTCACGTTATCGAGTGCGCGCTTCAAAGTGATAACAGGATCAACTTCGGTCTTTGCGCGGCATGCTTCAAGAGCTTTGTAGACAATCGCTTCAGCAGTTGAGCGCTTGCCATGCAAAAGCACTTTGTTGATGAGTGCAGTGACGACTGGAGAGTTATAAACCGGATCAGCAATGACCGGAGTTTTGGGAGCGGGACCTTTACGTGGCATTACTTCTTCTCCTTCTTTGCACCGTAGCGTGAACGTGCTTGCTTACGATCCTTCACGCCTTGAGTATCGAGAGATCCACGAACAACTTTGTAACGAACGCCAGGAAGATCCTTAACGCGACCACCACGAACAAGAACGATGGAGTGCTCTTGCAAGTTATGACCTTCACCAGGAATGTATGCAGTTACTTCCATTCCACTTGTGAGACGAACACGTGCAACTTTGCGAAGCGCTGAGTTCGGTTTCTTTGGTGTTGTTGTGTAAACGCGTGTGCATACGCCACGACGTTGTGGACTTCCTTTAAGAGCAGGAGTTGTCGTCTTATCTGACTTATCAACTCGACCCTTACGGACCAACTGCTGAATTGTTGGCACTACTGTTCTCCATCTCATTCGTCCGACCCACGCGGTCGGGTGTGTCGCTCCTGTGGACACAAGGGCGCGAGGCTATCTGAAGCCCCGCGTGACGGTCAAAACGGCTAAAGCAGTAAAACACGCCGCTTTTTATCCCCCGACACGCCGACCAAAACGCGACTACCCTTTACTTATGGCTACCAAAGTAAAGGCTAAGAAAGCTGCGAAGAAATCCACAACTCCCCGACCACGTCGCGGGCGAGCATCGTCTTCTCGGATAAGTTCCAAAAATCAGATCACTATTCCAGTGGAGGTTCTTCGCGAAGTGAATCTAAAGCCCGGAGATCAAGTTGAATTCATGATCGATAAAGAGGAGCGGATCATCCTCACGCCATCGACAGAAGCAGAGTGGAAGAAGTCGCTCCGTAAATTAGCAGGCACGATGCCCGGTCTTGGTTCGAATTTTGATTACAAAAAGGAGCGAGAAGAGTGGGATTCAAAAGCCACGCAGACACGTCGTGGTTGATTGCTCTATTCAATCCAGACGATTCTCATCATAAGCAAGCATTACGCGAGCTCGAAGAGTTAAATTCACGTCCATCTCTTAGCGCATTTGCTCTTGCAGAATTGCTGGTTGATTTCGAAAAGAGTGATGTTGGTAGCGTCAGTACAACTCTCTCTGAGATCAATAAAGCATTCTCGCCGATTATTGCTCTCGGTTCTGAAATCGCAGTTCTCGCAGCAAGCATCCGTTCAAATAACAAGATAACGTTAGGTGATGCAATCATTATTGCTAGTGCAATACATGAGAAGTCACACTTACTGACATTTGATAAAGGTATGAAGGCCATCTATGAACGTGTTAAGTAGACCCAAGCTTCGCGGCATCATTCATTTAGTGATGTCACCGCTGGCGCTCGTCGCAGGTCTCACTCTCATCACGATTACCTCAGAACTTCGGGGGCGCGTAACTCTGACTATCTTCACACTCACCGCAGTCTCACTTTTTACCTGTAGCGCTATTTATCACCGTGTTCCGTGGGGGCCATCTGCTAAAGCTGTCTGGCGCCGGATCGATCACGCCAATATTCCACTTCTGATTGCTGGTACTTACACACCTTTTGCCATCTATTTGCTCAATAAAAACCAAGCAATAGTGCTGCTTTCTATCGTGTGGGGTGGCGCGCTTCTTTCAGGCTTCTTCCGTGTTTTTTGGCTCAATGCTCCGCGCTGGCTCTATGTGCCGATTTATCTTGCGCTGGGTTGGGCGGCATTGATCTATCTGCCGGACTTCTACCGCAATGGTGGATTACTGGTTCTCGTCTTGATCGCATTCGGTGGTTTTCTCTACTCAGCTGGCGCCATCATCTACGCCATCAAGAAACCTAACTTCTCTATTAACTGGTTCGGTTTTCATGAGTTATTCCACGCCATGACCGCCGCAGCATTCATTTCGCACTTTATTGCTGCGGTACTGGTTATAGTTCGCTAACTATGAGCGTACATATCGGAGCAGAAAAAGGCGATATCGCCGAACGTATCCTTCTTCCTGGTGATCCACTTCGTGCAAAATGGGTCGCAGACAATTACCTAGAGAACGTCAAGCAATACAACTCAGTCCGCAACATGTTTGGATTCACTGGTACCTACAAAGGTGAACGCATCTCTGTTCAAGGTACTGGCATGGGACTTCCATCTGCATCGATATATGTCACCGAACTTTTCAACGAATACGATGTTCAAGTAGCAATCCGTATCGGCACTGCTGGTGGAATTCAAGATAAGACCAAAGTTGGCGATCTCGTGCTTGCAATGACAGCCTCGACCGATTCCAATATCAATCGTCGTATGACCAATGGTCTTGATTTCGCGCCGCATTGTGATTTCCATCTGCTGCAAGCCGCATATGAAGCATCGAAGAAATTCGAGCGCGTTCATGTTGGTGGCGTCTCATCGATGGATTTCTTTTATGACGAGACAGATTCTGCAAAGAAGCTACAAGCCCATGGCGTTCTAGCCCTCGAAATGGAAGCCAATCAGCTCTATTCGATCGCTGCCCGAAAAGGCCGCCGCGCACTAGCAATCATGACGATCTCAGACCATGTCTTCACTCATGAAGCGATGGATTCTGCAGCTCGCGAGCGCACACTCAACGATATGGTTGAAGTCGCGCTACATGCCGCCATCAATGGCTAATTCGGAAATCCTTTAAGGCATCACCAAGCCGCCATCGACCGGAACAGTGATTCCGGTGACGTAGCTTGATGCATCACTTGCTAACCAGATCAGGGTTGCTGCGAGTTCTTCTGGATCTCCTAAACGCCCGGCAGGTGCGAACATCTTGAGCATCTCGACCATATCTTTTGGAAGTTCATCGCTCATCTCTGATG
>CAYSGG010000081.1:0-2917 GCA_964430775.1 uncultured Clavibacter sp.
ATCGGTACAAGGATCTCTTGGCTGGCGGCGATTCCTTTTACTTCCAGTACTGCATCTGCCGGCGTCATCCGCTTAATGACCGCAAGAGCGATAGGCCCCAATTCATAATGCCGCGCCACAGAGCCCACAAAGCCAATCTCTTTACCGTTGTAGACAACTGGATCACCCTGGCTCGGAATATCAACTGCGCTTCCATCAAGGTGCAGCAGCACTAGGCGACGTGGAGGATGGCCAAGATTAAATACCTTTGCGACCGTCTCTTGGCCGCGATAGCAACCTTTATTCATATGTACTGCTTTATTGAGCAAGCCCAGTTCATTGGGAATCGATTTGTAATCGCTATCGACTCCGATTCGAGCGCGGCCTTGAGCAATACGCTCTGCCTCGATGGCCCACATCCCGATTTGAAGGTTTGCGCTATTAAAAGCCTCGATTGTTGCCGCTAACTCCGCACGTGGCACCAGAGCAAATGGACCACCAATTGCATCAGTTTTGCCCGGCGCTTTCATAATCGCATATTCATTCGATACATCTGTGACATCTACTCGGAGCATGAACTTCATCTTCTGTAGGTAATCAAGAAGTGAGGGAACTTTCTCGTGGTCAAGGTGGATGAAAGTTGTAGCGCCATCATCAACTAAGAAGAGTTGCTGCTCAACATGTCCTTGCGGATCAAGAATGAGAGCCTCTTTCCATTCACCAGCAACCAATTTCTCAAGGTGTTGGGTTGTGAGTGAGTGCAACCACATCAATCGATCTTCGCCGGAAATTGCAATCACCGAGCGATGCGAGAGATCCGCCCATGCTTTGCCTTCAGCTAACGCGCGTTGTTCTTTGGCGACTTCACCAAAATGCCAGATTGCGCCTTTATCTAAACCTTCTTCTAAATAGACCGCGGTCATGATTTATCTGTGCAGTTCTCACATGTTCCATAAATCGCAAAGTGGGTCACATCAGTTTTGAATCCATATTCATCAATCAGGGTATTAACAAAAGATGCCGCGGTCTCTATTGGCGCATCTCCTACCGAGCCGCACTTGCCACACACTAAATGAAGATGTGTTAACTCTTCAGCCGCGTGATACGTCGCACCGCCATGGCCTAAATGAGTGTGTTGGACTAATCCAACATTCTCGAGAGTCTCGAGGTTTCGATACACAGTAGAGAGATTGATACCGGGGTGAGAAGTGCGCACTTTCTCGGCAACCTCTTCGGGGGTGGCATGACCAAGTTCGCGAACTGCCTGTAGGACAAGTTCGCGCTGCGGAGTTAGTCGAAGTCCTTTATCGCGTAACTCATTTTTTTTGTCGGCCACCCCGTAATTCTAGAGGTTAGGAAGGTTGTAGGAATCCTCCGAGTTTTTACGCCCAGAAACTGCTCCTCGAGCGCGTGCGATCAAGAGATACATCTCGCAGCCTAAGCAGTAGTTGAAGACTGCGTTGAGAAATGCCGCTGCTAGCGCAAAGCTGATGGCAACAGTGAAGATTGCCGTCGCATCAAGAACAAGAGCGGCGGTTGCAGTCAGTGCAAATAGGAAACCTACGATCTGTGCAAATTGTGGCGGCCGAACATCCTCAGTCGGAATATCTCCCTGTAGTCGTGGCTTCACAAAAGTGCGATACACCCATGCATACGGAGTTGCTTGCGGTCCTACGAAGGCACCGAGTGCAAAAACTGTTAGCTGCCAAACAAGTAACGGCAATGAAGCCGTAACCAAGATTGCAGCAAGCACCACCGTGGTGAGAGCTGCGCCAAATCGTGGACCACGTGCATCAAGCAGTTGTACATCGTTATTGGTATTGAATTTCAAAACATTTGTAATCGACATAATTTCCTCAAGTCTTATTGGTTGTCTTGTTAACTGAAAGTGGGTAGTTGGGGGTGTAGCAATCAACAACTACGCAAGACAGAGCTGGCCAGTAAAACGGCAGAAATCAATCACACGCCGCTTAGTAAAGAACTGGGGCTCGATGCCGAACATGGGGAAAGAATAGATAAGAGCGAAGGAGTTTGCGAGTTGCGAATTATTTGCAGGTATTTATTTGATCGCGCCGAGAGTTGCAAGAACTTCGGCCCGTTTTGGCGCTCCCACAGCGCGGCCGACTTCGGTGCCTGACTTATCAAGTACCAAGGTGGTGGGGGTCGATCGGATATCGAGACGTCGCACCAGTTCAAGATTCTTCTCAGCATCAATATCAACGTGTTTCACATCATCAAGATCAGCCGTGATATCTGTGAGCAAGGCCCGCGTAGCGCGGCACGGTGTGCAGAATGCTGATGAAAATTGCACGAGAGTCACACGAGATCCAAGTTCGGTTCCAATATCTGATGAGCTGATTGCAGGCTTACCTACACGTGACGATTTCGTCTTTAACTTGCCGCGGCTACGTTGGTACCAAAGACCATACGCTGTTGCGAGCGTGAAAACGACGAGAATTGGTAGGTAATTATCCACGCGGGTATTCTTTCACTCTTATGGCTCGCATTCTACTTTTGACGAACACTAATGGAGCAAGCGCTGAGGTGCTTCCTGCACTTGGTTTGCTTCAGCATCAAGTTCGCATCTTGCCTGCCATTGGTTCAGTTCTAGTTGATATTCCAGAGGTTGATTGCCTCTTTATTGATGCACGCCGTGATTTACCAGCTGCAAAATCACTGACAAAACTCATCACGACGACCGGAATTGGTTGTCCTCTCATTCTCATCACAACCGAAGGTGGATTATCTGCCACAAATGCTGATTGGGGTTTTGATGATGTCATCCTCGATACAGCAGGCCCAGCCGAAGTAGATGCACGTATTCGCATCGCTATTGGAAGAATCCAAGCCCAACGCATCGCAGCTGATCCAACATCAGGTGAGATCAAGAGCGGCGATGTTGTCATCGATGAGAAGACCTACACCGCAAAGATCAAAG
>CAYSGG010000082.1:0-2907 GCA_964430775.1 uncultured Clavibacter sp.
GATCAAGAGTCATGTTGCCAGCCTTACGTAGCTTGGTTAGCAGCGCTCCTCCTGAAAGGTTCTTTCCATTCTCAGCAGCATAAGCAAGTAGATCGGCTATCGCTAGATACTGTGATGAGGTGAAGTTACAGTGATTTGTTCCGGTTGCAGCTGGAGCTGTTGTGTCTGGTGCTCCTGCAGCAGTGAACTTGGTGTACTTATCTGGTGGGAAGTTCCAGAGCACGAGTAGATTGTTAGCTGGCTTCTTGTAGTTACCAGACTTACGCTTCTCGGCCTTTGCTTCCGCCCACTTTTCAGCGTAGTACGCAGCGTACTTGTCTGCAACGGACTGTTGATTTCCTGCTGTCGTAATTGGATCAGCAGTTCCCGTGAAGAGAATTGTTGGGATATCAACTTTTCCGGAGTGTGCAGTCAGAGTCTTGAGCTTCGCGACCGCGGCAGGATCTGCCTTGGCACGAGGTGATGCTGCAAGAACACTGAGTAGACCAGCTGTCGCAGTATTACCTGAGAGCGCTGAGCTCCAGATGAACTGTTCTTCAGAGATACGAGCTGCATAGTTTGTAGCTGTGTTATCGAAGACTGGTCCACCTGCTTGTAGCTCGAGATCATGGGTTGCAAGTACTGCAAGACCTGCAGCATTTGCAACGTTCTGAAGTGCAGCAAACGCTGGGTTGATTGCTAGCTGGAAGGAAGTCTGTGACGCAGCAGGTAGCACTGAAGGTGCTGATGTTGAGTCAAAGTTAGCTGATTGCATCGGAACTCCTGCCATCAAAGCGATCATGACGAGTGCGCTTCGTGAAGGAATTGCCTTAATTGCATCAGGTACCTTCGATGTTGCAGGCCACGCTGGTGCTGTTGGGTTGGCTGCAAAAGCTGCTTGGAGTGAACCGATTGCTGTGAAGACCTTTACGAGGTCTCCCATCGCTTCGGCGTAACCAGCTGCTCCGGCAGAGTAATTGCCACCCTTGATCGTTGGATCAAAGAATGTCTTGATTCCCCACAGCGCATCTCCGGCCATTGTCATCAATGGTGTGATGTCGCTAGCCATACAAAGAGGCGCAGCGGCATCAACCAAGTTCGGGTACTGCTCAGCAAGTGCCTGAGTGATGAATCCACCTAGGGACTCGCCCCATGCAACAACCTTGGTTGTCTTGGTGAACTGCTTCTTGAAGAGACCAATGAGTTCTACGTTGGTCTTGATCGCAGAGTCTGCGTTCCAGCCTTGACGAGCAAAACCAGATCCAACAACTCCGTAACCCTTGGCCAAAAGCGCGCCAACAACTGCTGCGTTAGGAGCAGGCTGTGGAGTGTTGGTGACGGTGTATCCGCCATATCCAGGAATTCCAGCAGGAACTGGAACATTTGGACGATATCCATGGGAGTAGAGATAGACAGTTCCATTGAAGTTCGCTGGAACCATCATCATGTATGGAGCGGTATCACTTGTTGCACCAACGCATGTTGTGACGAAGTTAGCTGTCGTACATGCAGGAGTTGCCTGAGCTGCTGTTGGAATAGATACAACAGTGAGCGATAGCAGTGATGAAACTGCTGCGAAGGCGATTGAACGCTTCAATTTAAAGATTCTCATGAGTTAGTTGGCAATCCTTTCGCTGGCATTGCTGGTCTCTTGAAGTTGGACTTCACAACCGCACCGGTGCCATTGTCTGTTGTGTAGACAACGACTCCGCCTGCGAGAGGCTTCATGTTGCCGGTTGCGTCATATTGACCGAACCAGTAACCGTTGTAGCCAACTTGGCTGGTTGATGACCAGTTAAGTGGTGCAAGTCCAGCAGATGCGAACTTGGAACCCTTGGTCTGAATTGCACGGATCAAGCCACGGCGTGTGAGGTTCTTACCTGCAGCACGGAGAGCTTGAACGGTCAACATCGCTGTATTCATACCAACGAGAACGTTGTTATCGAAAGCTACGTTGTTGTTGTACTTGGTATTGACTTCCTGGAACAACTTCACATATTCATCTGAAGTGTCGCCAGGTGAAGGCAAGAATGTTGCGCCTTGTGCTCCATTAAGAACCGCTGCTGGAACACCGAGTGCACGTAGTGTTGTGGCATCTCCACCGACTGATCCAAGAATCCACTGTGGCGCATACTTTGCAGCAGCTGCGACAGCGAGAAGTGGACCGGTAGCTGAGGTAACGCCGAACATCACAACAACTTCAGCCTTTCCGGCTGCGAGTTGAGATACCCAGGTCTGCGCAGTTGTGGCGCTCTGTGTACCTGATGTGTATGGAACTGTTACATCGAACTTGAGGCCAGCTTGGGCAAAGCCCTTGACTGCATCAGTTCCGAAGTCATCATTCTGATAAACCAAACCAAGCTTCTTGCCGGCATAGTTATCTTTGATGAACTCAGCCATGATCTTCGCTTCCATCAAGTATGAAGGGAAGAGTGGGAATGTGGTTCCGTAAACTTTCTTATCAGCGAATCCGCTGAATCCTGTGTTGATGAAGAGATCTGGAATGCCACGGCGTTGCAAGCCAACAGACTTTGCTACCGCTTTGTGGTTCGCGGTACCAAGGGCACCGACTAGTGCAAAGACCTTATCCTTCAAAATCAATTCATTTGTCTTAGCGACAGCAAGCGTTGGTGAGTACTCGTCATTCTTTTGAATGAGAGTGATCTTGCGACCATAGACTCCACCATTGTCGTTGACATATTTGAAGTAGGCATTAATTGCATCTCCGACCTTGTTATATCCCGGTGACGCGGCGCCAGTAAGTGGCAGAGTAATTCCGAGTTTGATCTCAGATGCACTCACGCCCGTTTCTGCATGCGCTGGAAGAGATGTTGCTACGAGGCTTCCAGCTGCAAGTACCGCAGCAGCGAACCAGGTCCGCTTTCTACGATTCTTTCCGATCATTTTTTTCCTTCCATCGAGGGTTTT
>CAYSGG010000083.1:0-2756 GCA_964430775.1 uncultured Clavibacter sp.
GTTAGAGATCGTCTGTACCCACTTGAAGCGCTCCATATTCATCTAATCCAGTTCCTTCACGTCGGACTTATGGAAGTAAGCAGCATTCCACGGCGATTGCTTCAGTCCCCCTATCATCAACTCATGGAATCACTGGCGCTACTGGCATCACTTATTCTGGCCATCGCCGTTATTGGAGGACCGCTATCACTCCTCTTTGCAATTCTCAGAGGAAGAAACAAACGAAGCAATCTTCAATCGCATGCCGTTGCACAAAGAGTTTATGCAATCTTGATTCTCACATTTGGCCTTCCAGCACTTGTCGTAGGTCTGCGACTTACAACCTTAGATATTGCCATTGGCGGAAAATTCATCGGGCTGATTGGAGTAGCTACAAGTTTCTGGGCACTACTCAGACTCTTTCGTAGTCGATCACGATAAACAACAGGTGGAGGTGCCGGGAATCGAACCCGGGTCCTTCGGCACTGATACAGGGCTTCTACGGGCGTAGTGTGCTTAACGCTTTCTCTGTCCCGGTTCTCATGCACACAAGTAACCGACGAACGCAGTTGCGTTAAATGTCCTTACCGATAGTCGCAACGCCTTCGGTCAGTAAGCCCTCTGTCGACGTTGGATCCTGAGGCGAGAGCAAACTCAGGGCAACGGATTACAGCGCTCGCTTAGGCAGCGAGATCGTAATCAGACGAAGTTTTATCTGCGTCTGTATTTATGCGCGGGTTTTTGTGGTTAACGAGATCATCCCGGCTTCCTCGGCCCGCTTCCCCTGGCTCAACAATCGAAGTCGAGACCGTTCACCCCCATTGGCGATTTCCTGGGACGAGTCTCAGGAAAACACATGTGGATTAGAAGCTTTTTATGAATTGTACGCTAACTTGAACGCAGTCCGAAACGGACTTATTCCCCATGTTTACGACGAGGTGCGGCCCACGGGTTCTAATCGTCAAACGAATTACGACGCGACGATCCACTTTTTCCCGATGCGCGACGAGAGAGTTCGCGATCTACTTCCCGACTAGCCTGCTTCTCCATGAGAGTCGAGCGCTTATCGTGGGCCTTTTTGCCTCGCGCAAGACCCATCTCTACTTTTGCTTTCCCATCGCTGAAATACAGAGATAGTGGGATGAGAGTGAGCCCACTTTCTTTGAGCTTTCCTATCAACTTAGTTATCTCACGCTTACTCATCAACAACTTACGCTTCCTGCGAGGTTCATGATTGGTCCAAGAGCCTTCGTTGTATTCCGGTATATGAACCCCACATAACCAGAGTTCGCCATCTTCTACCGCTGCATAGCCATCGGTCAGGGTTGCTCTTCCTGCTCTCAGTGACTTCACTTCAGTTCCAACAAGAACTAGTCCAGCCTCAAATACTTCGTCAATGAAATAGTCATGACGCCCCTTCTTATTCTGGGCGATAAGTTTCTTACCTATTTCCTTGACCACGGGTCAAGGGTATCTGCCCAAGGCGTCTTGAACTCTACTTCGGACCTTTACTGCTGCTCCTTTTTGGTGGTTGATAGCGAAGCCAGTCCCCCAAGAACTTGCAGTGCCTTAATCGAAATCTCGTTCGGCGAAACCGATAAATCAGGAGTGATGCCAACTTCCTCAACCACGCGTCCCGATGGCGTCACGTATAACGCCACGGTGAGTTCGATACGTGAACCATCTTCGAGAGTTACAAATTCTTGAACAGAGCCTTTTCCGTAGCTTCGTTCACCCACTACTACGCCGCGATTACGATCTTGAAATGCTCCTGCAAGGATTTCGGCTGAACTTGCAGTGTTTCTATTAATCATGAGGATTACTGGAACCTTGATTGGTGAAGGGTTATTAGCCTTGAATAGCCTCTCAAAGCCGTTAACTTGGTAAGAAACAATAACTCCGCTACCAATGAAGAGTTCAGCTACGCCGACAGCCTCCTCAATAACTCCGCCGGGATTATTTCTTAAGTCAATGATCACGCCATCGGCATATTTCAACTTGGCTAAGGAATTCTTAACGTCTTGGGCAGTTCCCGTCGCAAAGGAGGCAATCTCGAGATATGCGACTTGGCTACTAATCTGGCTTGCTTCCACAGTTCTAATTGAAACCCTCTCTGCAGAGAGTGAGGCAAGTATTTTTTTGCCATCTCGAGAGACCAGTAATTCGATCTTCTTGCCGATACTTCCTCGAATGAGGCCAATAACAGAAGTCAAGGATGCGCCGCGAACATCTGTGCCATTGACCTCTAGCACTTGGTCACCTACAAGTAATCCTGATAGAGCTGCTGGTGAATCTTCTTGAATAGAGGTTATCTGAACTGCTCCACCACGTGACTTTGCGAGCCACACACCAATACCGGTGAATGAGTTCGAGCTCTCGTTTTCCAAAATCTCAAGCGCACTCTTCGGGAAGTAATTCGCCCATTCGTCACCAGTAGCTTTAAGTGCACCCTCAATTGCCGCTCTTTCTAAAGTCTCTCGATCAAACTGCTTTGCTCCTGATTCCACAATCGTTTCAATAGCCTGATCGACGGTATTTACATTACTTGAATCACCTAGTTTGAATCCAATGCCAAAAATTAGGGATGCAACAATCACCGCAATTGTTATGAGTCTAAATCTCTCGCCACCGATAGCCATAGAGGCGCTCTTTTGGCTTGAGTTGACATCCAAATTTGGCGCAGATTCAATTGATTGAGAGAGAGTTTCAGTCTTATTGAGTTCGCGGTTAGAAAGCACAGCTCGCTTTGCCTTCACTTGGCTCCGGATGACGGCGGG
>CAYSGG010000084.1:0-2524 GCA_964430775.1 uncultured Clavibacter sp.
GATATCCCATAGGCGTGAGAAGATACCGCTATGGCTCTGAAAGAAAAACTACAGACTGATCTGACCGCCTCGATGCGCGCTCGCGATGAGGTGCGATCCAGCACTATCCGCATGATTCTGACCGCAATCAAAAATGAGGAAGTCTCAGGCAAAGAAGCGCGTGACCTCAGCGATGCTGAAGTCATCACCGTTCTCTCGCGAGAAGCAAAGAAGCGCCGTGAAGCTGCTGAAGCTTTCGAGCAGGCGGGCGCTGCTGATCGCGCGGCCAATGAAAAAGCAGAGGGTGTAATCATTGCTGAGTACTTGCCCGCACAATTAAGCGAAGCAGAACTTAAAGAGATGATCGCTGCTGCAATCACAGAATCTGGCGCTACTGGTCCACAACAGATGGGCCTTGTTATGAAATTAATCCAACCAAAGATTGCAGGTCGCGCTGATGGCGGCACTGTTTCATCTCTCGTCAAAGCCGCACTATCAGGAGGCAATTAAGTGAAGTTCGAATACGCAACCGTCCCACTTCTTACCCATGCCACAAAGCAGATCCTTGATACCTGGGGTTCTGATGGTTGGGAACTCGTTCAAGTTGTTCCAGCACCTGGTGGCGGAGACCAACTCGTTGCTTACATGAAAAGAGAGATCAAATGACCGATGTCCGCGCAAAATTAGCTGAACTTGGATTAACGCTACCGGTCGCTGCTAAACCAGTTGCCGCATATGTTCCTGCGATCCGCACCGGAAACATTGTTTTTACTGCCGGGCAATTGCCTTTAGTTGACGGCAATATGGCCGCTACTGGCAAGGTTGGAAAAGATGTAACTGTTGATGATGCAAAGAAACTTGCTCAGATCTGCGCACTCAATTGCTTAGCTGCTGTTGAGACTGTTGCTGATGTCAACAAGATCGTAAAAGTTGTTCGCGTTGTCGGATATGTCAACGGAATCCCAGGTTTCATCACTCAGCCAGCAGTAGTTAATGGTGCAAGCGAACTCTTCTTACATATCTGGGGCGAAGCCGGCAAGCATGCGCGCAGCGCTGTAGGTATTGCAGAGTTGCCTTTGGATGCGCCGGTTGAGATTGAATTAACTGTTGAGATTGCGGATTAACGGCCGCGCTTAAGCAGGCGTTCGTAATCCAGAATCATTACTGAACGAGCCTCAAGGCGGAGCCATCCGCGTTGGGCGAAATCAGCCAAGGCTTTATTGACGGTTTCACGTGATGCTCCGACGAGTTGAGCAAGTTCTTCTTGCGTTAGATCGTGGTTAACGAATAGACCTTCAGTGCGCTTGTCACCGAACTTAACTCCGAGATCAATCAGAGCCTTGGCGACGCGACCAGGTACATCAGAGAAAACGAGATCTCCGACAACTTCGTTAGTGCGACGTAGGCGTGATGCGAGGCGGGCAAGTAATTGCAGCGAAACTTCGGGATGCTCTTTAACCCACGGAATCACTTTGTCTTGGCCGAGTGCAAGTAATTTTGAATCAGTGACTGCAGTAGCAGTAGCGGTACGTGGGCCAGAATCAAAGAGTGAGAGCTCACCGAACATATCGCCCGGGCCAAGGATCATCAGAAGGTTTTCGCGGCCATCGACAGATTTAGTACCAAGCTTGACCTTGCCGCTAGAGACCACAAATAGATGATCACCATCATCGCCTTCTTTGAAGAGGGATTGGCCTTTGCGAAGTTTGATGAGGTTCATTGAAGCGCGCAGGGTTGCGGCAGCGCTGTCATCGAGTCCTGAGAATAAAGGAGCTTTGCGTACGACGATTTCATCAACTTGATCGTTCAATCGCGGTGTCACAGAGGCACCCTACTTTTCCCATGAAAAAGATACAAATTGGGGCTATTTTTATGGCTATGCGCGAAAGCTTTGCAGATAAAAAGAAGCGGTCTCGCGCTATTTATCGAATTCTCAGCAAAACCTATCCCGATGTTCGATGCGAATTGGATTTCAAGAACCCACTTCAATTACTTGTGGCAACAGTTCTATCTGCACAATGCACTGATAAACGCGTCAATGCAGTAACTCCAGCGTTATTTAAGAAGTACAAGAGCGCAAAGGCTTTTGCAGCTGCTGATATTCGCGAATTACAAGAGTTAATCAAATCAACCGGGTTCTTCCGCGCCAAAGCGAAGAGCATCAAAGGCCTGGCAACCAAAATTGTCACAGAGTTTGATGGGCAAGTTCCTGACACTTTGGATGAGTTAGTGACTCTTCCTGGTGTGGGACGCAAGACCGCCAATGTTGTTCTTGGCCATGCATTCGATACTCCAGGTCTCACAGTTGATACTCACTTTGGTCGTTTGGTTAGAAGATTTGGTTGGACCAAAGAGACTGATCCAGTCAAAGTCGAATTTGCTGTCATGGAACTCATCCCAGAAAAAGAGTGGACCAATCTCTCTCAGCGATTGATCTGGCATGGGCGGCGGGTATGTCATTCCCGCAAACCTGCATGCGCAGCCTGTCCTTTGGCTAAGTTATGTCCTAGTTACGGAAGCGGCGAGATGGATCCCATCAAAGCCA
>CAYSGG010000085.1:0-2473 GCA_964430775.1 uncultured Clavibacter sp.
ACGGTCAAGGTACTTGAACAACTTATGGCGCGATTGTATGGTTCACCCATGTCCGAAACTTCTCGCTTACCGAAGCCGGTAGCCTCAAATTGGGAATGGCAGTATGAGGGTGCTTGCCGATCCCTTCCAACTGAGATGTTCTTTCATCCAGATGGTGAACGCGGCCCCCGCCGCAAGGCTCGTGAGAACGCTGCAAAAGCGGTCTGCGCATCCTGCCCGGTAATCGCAGCATGTCGCGCACATGCTCTCGCTGCTCAAGAGCCATATGGCATCTGGGGTGGATTAACTGAGGAAGAGCGTTTGGACATTATCAGTAAGGCTCAGCGTCAGCAGAGATTCTTTACTGCGTAACACTTCTTTCGACAAGAAAAAACCCCCGAAGTCACGGACTCGGGGGTTTTTCGTTTGTACTACTTATTCTATTTCTTGATCTATTCCTTAACTGGTTCCTTGAGTGGATCAATTTCACGATTGGGATTCTTACGTAAGCTAATCACTGTTGTAACAGCCAGCGCTGAGATGATCACACCAAGAGAGACTGCTAACGAGACATGTGGGATCTTAAATCCAGCAACATCGTGAATTCCAATTCCATGCAGAGCTTCAATGATGAGCTTGATGCCAATAAATCCCAGCACAATTGATAGACCTTTAGACAAATACACCAATCGCTTCAAAAGAATTCCGACTAAGAAATAAAGTTGCCGTAGACCCATTAAGGCAAACGCGTTAGCCATGAAAACGATGTAGGGGTCACGAGTGAGACCAAAGATTGCCGGGATTGAATCAAGCGCGAAGAGAAGATCAGTTGTTCCAAGTGCTACAAGGGCCACGGTAAATGTTGAGAATCCGCGCTTTCGAAGAGCGGTGATGATTCGATTCTCTTGCCACTCATCCTCTTCGGGATCTTCTGTAATGAGCTTGTATGCGGTCCAAAGCAAGATTGCGCCAAAGAAGAAGAAGATTGCGACGAATCTTTCAACGACAGCGGCACCGACAATAATAAAGATGCCGCGCATTACCAGGGCCATCAAAATCCCCAATAAAAGCACCAGCTGTTCTTTCTCTTTTTCAATCTTCAGACGAGTGAGAATGATCAAGAAAACAAAGAGGTTATCGATGGAGAGTGAATACTCAGTAATCCATCCCGCAAAGAATTCAGCGGAGGCCGTCGGTCCATCCCAGCTCCGCATCGAGATTCCGAAGGCAATGGCTGCGGATACATAAATCGCAGTCCAGGTGGCAGCCTCACGAAGCGAGGTAATCGAATTACGGCGAAACCAGGCCCACGTTAAATCCGCCAGCGTTACAAGGAAGACAACAGAGAGGGTGATGAGCCAGATCGTTGCCGAGACATTTACCGTTTCAGAATTCATCAGGTGAGTGTAATGAGAAAGAGCCCCACGCAGTTGAACTCTCAACCGATTGGGGCTCTTTCGTCGTAGATCTGTTAGTGGCTGTGACCACCTGGTCCATGGCTATGGCCATGTCCAGCAGCTTCTTCTTTCTTATCTTCTGGAGTCTCAAAAACCAGCGCTTCTGTTGTAATGAACATGGCGGCAATTGAGGCTGCATTAGCAAGTGCAGAGCGAGTCACTTTTACTGGATCGATGACGCCAGCTTTGACGAGATCGCCGTATTCATCGGTTGCGGCATTGAAGCCTTCATTGGGCTTCAAAGTGCGAACTTTGGAAACTACGACGTAACCTTCTTGGCCCGCGTTTTCTGCAATCCAACGAAGTGGTTCTTGGCATGCTTTTGCAACGAGTCGAACGCCGACCGATGCATCACCTTCATATCCAAGATCGCCATCTAGAACTGTTGCGGCATGTACTAGTGCAGCGCCACCGCCAACCACAATTCCTTCTTCGACAGCAGCACGAGTAGCAGAGATCGCATCTTCAAGACGATGCTTCTTCTCTTTCAACTCAACTTCAGTGTGGGCTCCAACTTTGATGACGCATACGCCACCGGAGAGTTTTGCAAGGCGCTCTTGAAGTTTCTCGCGATCCCAATCAGAGTCAGCAGCATCAATTTCACGACGTAGTTCGCCGATTCGGCCTTCTACATCTTTCTTGTTACCAGCGCCATCAACGATGGTGGTGTGATCCTTCGTGATTACGATGCGACGAGCGCGTCCCAACATATCGAGTGAGATCTGGTCGAGCTTGAGACCAACTTCGCTAGAGATAACTTGGCCACCGGTAAGAACTGCCATGTCTTGGAGCATCGCTTTGCGACGATCGCCAAACCCTGGAGCTTTAACTGCAGCAGAGGTAAATACTCCGCGCATGCGGTTTACAACGAGGGTTGAAAGCGCTTCGCCTTCGACATCTTCGGCGATGATGAGAAGTGGCTTTCCTGCCTTAGCGACCTGCTCGAGAATCGGGAGGAGATCAGCCAAAGCTGAGATTTTTCCAGCTGAAATCAATACGAAAGCATCTTCGAGGATTGCTTCCATGCGATCTTGATC
>CAYSGG010000086.1:0-2382 GCA_964430775.1 uncultured Clavibacter sp.
GCTCCTGTTGGGGTCGGGCATTCGATTCCGGGGATCTCGTTAAGCATCGTGACGATTAATTTACGGCGGCGATCAAATGCTTCACCCATCTTCTTGACTGCAGAGAGATCGTTAGTGAGCGCGGTGATTGCAGCGCGTTGGGCAATGTTTGAGACATTTGAAGTTAAGTGTGATTGAAGATTTGTGGCGGCCTTGATGACATCTTTTGGTCCGACCATCCAACCAACGCGCCATCCAGTCATCGCATAAGTTTTTGCAACGCCATTGAGGATGATTGTCTTATCGGCCATCTCAGGGACAAGAACAGGAAGTGATGGTGCGGTTGCGCCGTCATAAAGTAAGTGTTCATAAATTTCATCAGTAATAATCCAGATATCGTTCTTGAGCGCCCATTCACCGATTGCTTTGACTTGCTCGGGAGAATAAACCGAGCCGGTGGGATTAGATGGCGAGCAGAAGAGAAGCGCTTTAGTCTTGGGAGTGCGCGCTTTCTCAAGTTGCTCGACAGAAACGAGATAGTTCTGTGACTCATCTGCGAAGATTTCGACGGGTGTACCGCCCGCTAACTTGATGCACTCAGGATATGTAGTCCAATAAGGAGAAGGAAGAATTACTTCATCGCCTTTATCTACGATGGTGGCGAATGCTTGATAGACAGCTTGCTTGCCGCCATTGGTAACAAGAACTTGATCGGCGGTAATTTCAAAATTCGAATCGCGCTTTGTTTTCTTTACGATTGCTTCACGTAATTCTGGAAGTCCTGGTGTTGGTGAGTATCTGTGGTTTGCAGGAACTTTTGCTGCCGCGACTGCAGATTCGACGATGTAATCAGGGGTGGGAAAATCTGGTTCGCCGGCTCCGAAACCAATGACGGGGCGGCCGGCAGCCTTGAGGGCTTTGGCTTTGGCATCGACGGCCAAGGTCGCAGACTCAGCGATGGCGGCGATTCGTGCGGAGATTCGAGGTTTGCTCACAGCGGGAGTCTTCCATAAGCGGGCTTGAGCGCGAGTTTTACCTAAATGGGGTCTCTCACCTAGACTTGCGCGTCCTGGCGCTTGCTTGATCGGGTAAATAAAACAATTCGATTATGAAAAGTCCATGCTTTTGCATGTCCTCACATTGAGAACATGTTCATGACATGTTCTTAGCGCCTCGAAGGGCAGTAGCTCAACTGGCCAGAGTTCCGGTCTCCAAAACCGGCGGTTGGGGGTTCAAGTCCCTCCTGCCCTGCGCAGTTGTTGTACCGAAGTTGAGTAGCAGTAACCAGTAGCACCCGAAGTAACAGAGATAGAAAGGAAGACGAGATGAGTGAGAACTCAGAGGGCAAAGAACTAGGTTTCTTTGCGCGCATTGCGCTTTTCTATCGTCAAGCAATTAACGAGCTCCGAAAAGTCGTGTGGCCATCACGAAATATGTTGACCACATATACCGGCGTCGTTCTTGTCTTCGTTATTTTCGTGATTGCCGTGGTCTCAATCTTCGATCTTGGTTTAACACGTCTAGTTTTCTACGTCTTCGGCGAGTAATCGGCGAATTAGAGTTATAAAAAGGGAGGGATGATGAGCGAAGAGCAAGTTGTAGCAGCTGTTGAAGAAGCAGTCCTTGATACCGATATTGAACTTGAAGAGGAAGAAGTTCAAGAAGAAGTATCTCCGGAAGTTGCTGCGTTCCGTGCTGACCTCGCATCTCAGCCTGGTGATTGGTATGTCGTGCATTCATATGCCGGTTTCGAAAAGCGCGTAAAGGGAAATCTCCTCCAGCGCATCCAGTCACTTCACATGGAAGATTTCATTTTCCAGATTGAAGTTCCAGAAGAAGAAGTAACCGAGATTAAGAATGGTCAGCGCAAGCAAGTGAAGCGCAATATCTATCCAGGTTATGTTCTTGTCCGTATGGATCTGACCGATGAGTCATGGTCCTGCGTACGTAACACCCCAGGCGTCACTGGTTTCGTTGGAAACTCACATCATCCAAGCCCACTTCCATTATCGGAAGCAGAGAAGATGTTGATGCCTCGCGAGCTTAAGAAGACCATGAAGCCTGATGTAAAGGTTGTGGACTTCTCTGTTGGCGAATCCGTCACTGTTATGGATGGCCCATTCGCCACCTTGCCGGCCACGATCTCCGAGATCATGCCAGAGCAGGCGAAACTCAAGGTTCTCGTATCGATCTTTGGTCGCGAAACCCCAGTTGAACTTTCATTCCATCAGGTACAGAAGATCTAAAGAGATTTAATAAAAAAGGAAACAAGGAGAAGAAAATGGCACCGAAGAAGAAGATCAGCGCACTCATCAAGCTGCAGATCCAGGCTGGCGCTGCAACACCAGCTCCACCAGTAGGTCCTGCTCTTGGTCAGCATGGTGTCAACATCATGGACTTCGT
>CAYSGG010000087.1:0-2308 GCA_964430775.1 uncultured Clavibacter sp.
GGAAAGAAGTGCTCATCGCACAACGCCCCGTACTGACCGAAGAAGTAGTAAGCGATAACCGTTCACGTTTCATCATCGAACCGTTGGAGCCAGGTTTTGGTTACACCCTCGGAAACTCACTGCGTCGTACCCTGCTCTCATCCATCCCAGGAGCGGCTGTCACAAGCATCCGCGTAGCAGGCGCGCTTCACGAGTTCACCACTCTTGAAGGCGTAAAGGAAGATCTCACCGATATCGTCCTGAACATCAAGAACCTCGTTCTCTCATCCGATAACGATGAGCCAACAGTCGCTTACATCCGCAAGAGCGGTTCAGGCACTGTTACTGGCGCAGATGTCGCGGTTCCTGCAGGAGTTGAAGTACATAATCCTGATCTTCATATCGCAACACTTAACAGCAAGGCTAACCTCGAGATCGAACTTACAATCGAGCGCGGTCGTGGTTATGTAACTGCGGTACAGAACAAGCAAGTTGGAGCAGAAATCGGACGCATTCCGGTCGACTCCATCTATTCACCAGTTCTTCGCGTCACCTACAAAGTTGAAGCGACTCGTGTTGAACAGCGCACCGACTTCGATCGCTTGATCGTCGATGTCGAAACCAAGAAGTCCATCTCACCACGCGATGCAGTTGCATCTGCAGGTAAGACTCTTGTTGAGCTCTTCGGCCTTGCACACGAACTCAACTACGCTGCTGAAGGTATCGACCTCGGCCCATCAGTTCAGGATGCTGCACTTGCTGCAGATCTCGCTCTTCCCATCGAAGATCTTGATCTCACAGTCCGCTCTTATAACTGCTTGAAGCGTGAAGGAATCCACACAGTGGGCGAACTCCTTTCACGTAGCGAAGCTGATCTACTAGATATCCGTAACTTTGGTTCGAAATCAATTGATGAAGTTAAGGCGAAGCTCGTATCCATGGGCCTTCAACTTAAGGATTCACCAGTCGGCTTTGATCCAACCAAGCATCAGAACTACGGCGTCGACTACAACGACGACCAGGCTTAAGGAGAGAGTCCATGCCACGTCCATCTAAAGGCCCGCGCCTCGGAGCCGGTCCAGCGCACGAGAAGTTGTTGCTCCGCACACTTGCAGAACAACTCTTCGAAAACGGCAAGGTTCAGACCACTGAAGCCAAAGCACGTCGTCTCCGCCCACTTGCAGAGAAATTGATCACCACCGCTAAGAAAGGCGACCTTGCAGCACGTCGCCAAGTCATGGCATCAATCTCTAATAAGAGCGTCGTACACACTCTCTTCACCGAGATTGCACCACGTTTCGAAGCACGTAACGGTGGATACACACGTATCACCAAGATCGGTCCTCGCAAGGGCGATAACGCCCCAATGGCGATCATCGAAGTTATTGCTGAAGGAACTCCTGCCAAAAAAGCAGTAGTTGCAGAAGCAGAGAAGGCAGCAAAGAAAGCTGCCCCTAAGAAGAAGGCTCCAGCCAAAAAAGCTGAGTAGTACCTCCTTCAATATCAATAACAGCAGATAGAACTTAAGAATGGAACCCACTCTCAATCCCGAGAGTGGGTTTCTTCGTTTTCGGATTGACTTCACTTACGACGGTACAAATTTCAGTGGTTGGGCCAAACAACCTGACCAAAGAACTGTGCAAGGTGAGATGGAGAGCGCACTTTCTGGTCTTACTCGAAACAACATCGACCTCATCGTGGCTGGACGTACGGATGCGGGAGTTCATGCCAGTGCGCAGGTAGCACATTTTGATATCCCCGAACTTGATAAGTACAGCAATGCATGGAACACCCAGGATCTGGTTTATCGCATCAATCGAATGCTCACCGAAGAAATCCGGGTTAGAAGCATCAAAGTAGCGCCACACGATTTTCACGCTCGATTTTCAGCGTTACGTCGCACATACATCTACAAGATTGCTGATGGCCAACGCCAGATTGATCCATTAAAACGCTTCGACATCATGCCCTGGTATCGCCATTTAGATCTTTCACGACTTAATGATGCGAGTTCGCGTTTACTGGGCGAACATGATTTTGCAACATTCTGTAAGCCTGGTGGCTCAGGAACCACTATCCGCCGTCTCGAAAAGTTCCATTGGGAGCGAATGGCTGATGGGACGCTGCTCGCCACTGTAACCGCAGATGCATTTTGCTACTCCATGGTGCGCAATTTTGTTGGTGCAGTCGTATGCGTTGGAGAGAGTCGCTACGAACCAGATTGGATCACAACATTGCTGACCAATAAGACTCGAGTGAGCGACAGCATGGTCTTTCCAGGACGCGGATTGACGTTGGTTGCAGTTGAATACCCAGATGATGCGCACCT
>CAYSGG010000088.1:0-2281 GCA_964430775.1 uncultured Clavibacter sp.
ACGCCGAAGCACAGGTTCCTAAGACCTGCGTGTCTGCCATTTCACCACTCCCGCGAGTTGTGGATGCGAAGAATACCCACAAAGTCGCTCCGGAAAAAACGCGCGTGTTTTTCTATCCGGTGGTTGCTCCACGCCGCGAGACAGCATCGATGGTGGCTGAGATAAGAAGGACGGCACCTGTCACCATGAACTTGATTCCAGCGGGGTATCCCAGCAGCGCCATTCCGTTATCGATGACTGCAACAACGAGGCCACCCAAGATCGCATCGCTCACTTTTCCTTTTCCGCCAAAGAGGCTGGTTCCGCCGATAACCGCAGCGCCAACGGCGTAGAGGAGCGTTGAACTTCCACCAGTTGTAGGTGAGATTGAATTCGCGCGAGACACGAAGATCATTCCTGCAACGGCTGCAAAACCAGAGCAGATCATGAAGGCAGTGATACGAACCATCTTCACATTGATACCTGCACGACGCGCAGCTTCTGCATTGCCGCCGACCGCATAAAGATGCAGGCCATATGAAGTGCGGGAGAGAACGAAGGTCGCACCAACAAGGAGCACGAGAATTACCGGCACCACGTAAGGAATTCCACGCAAGCTGACGAGATCTGGATTGTTGCTGCGCTCAACTGTGAGTGCGGCAGTTGCAGCCACCCCAATAATGACAAGTATTAAGGTCTTGAGCAGCCAGAATTTGAACAGGCTATCTACTAATCCCGCGCGACGACGCTTAGAGAATTTCCAGAGTCCAGAGAGAACGTATGCGCCAGCAGTAATGAAGAAGAAGATCCAACTATTTGTGACAGTGAGATTCTTATTCTCGACTGCAAGTATCACTGGATCTTCAATACGAATTGTTCCGCCTTCACCGACGAGCAAAAGCAAGAGCCCTTGGAACGCTAAGAAAGTTGCAAGCGTTACAACGAATGAAGGAATCTTGAGTTGTGCCACCAAGTAACCAATTCCGCCGCCCAAAATAATGCCGGCAAGAATGCTGATAGGAAATGCCACGTACCAGGCGTAATCCATCTCAGTGATCATGATGACCAGAATTGCGCCGCATACACCGGCTGCGTAGCCAGCAGAGAGATCGATTTCTCCCAATAGAAGGACGAAGACCAATCCCATTGCAATCACCGTTACTGCAGCGGCTTGGGTAAGAAGATTTGCGAAGTTTCCTGGAGTCAAGAAGACCGAGCTCATGGAACCAAAGACAATGCAGAGAACTAGGAGACCAAGAATCGCAGGTAGGGCCCCGACCTGACCTGCTTTAACGCGGCTCCACCAATCTTGCAGCGACTTCTCGATTGTTACTTGCTCGCTCATTTCTTTGCTCCTGAGATCGCATCTGAACTGCCAGTTGTGATGAGGCGAACGACATCGTTCTGATTAACCGAAGTTTTCTCAACCTGGGCAGCCATCGTTCCGAGATACATCGCAGCGATGTTATCTGCGACCTGGAAGACATCGTTGAGGTTGTGGCTGATGACAATGACGGCCAGACCGTTATCTGCGAGTTGTCGGACCAACTTAAGAACCTGTTCAGTCTGCGCTACACCAAGAGCTGCAGTCGGTTCGTCGAGAATCACTACTTTGCTATTCCAGAGAACCGCACGTGCGATCGCAACAGTCTGGCGCTGGCCACCGCTCAGCGATGCAACTTTCTGACGGATTGACTTTACAGTGCGAACACTCAGACCATCGAGAGTCTTCTTTGCCATCGACTCCATCGTTGATTCATTGAGTGTGATACCGCTCTTTTCTTCGCGGCCCAAAAACATATTATGGACAATATCTAGATTGTCACAGAGTGCGAGATCCTGATACACGATCTCGATGCCGAGCGCAGTCGCATCGCGCGGGCCTGCAATTGAAACTTTATTTCCCTCGAAGATGAATTCGCCCGTTTCAGGTGTATAGATACCAGCAATACATTTGATGAGAGTGCTCTTACCTGCACCGTTATCGCCAACCAGCGCTGTGACTTTTCCCGCGTACGCATCGAAGTTAACATCTTTGAGTACATGTACTGGACCGAAAGACTTATTCACTTGGCGTAGCGAGAGAATTGGTGAGGCCATCGTCATTCCTCTCGTCTTGTTGGGCTATATCTAATTTGGAAATCTTTTACTGATGAGTGACTTGATGAAATTCCAGCGATTAATGATTCAGCCCGAGTATTTTCATACCCGGGCTGAACCTGTACTTCTACTTGCTTATTCTGCCTAACAGAGCCTTATTAGATTCCGTTAGCTGTGCAGAGGTCTTCGATGCCTTCGCAAA
>CAYSGG010000089.1:0-2189 GCA_964430775.1 uncultured Clavibacter sp.
TCGTCACGATGCTTAACGAGATCCCCGGAATCGAATGCCCGACCCCAACAGGAGCCTTCTATGTTTATCCGTCTGTTAAAGGTGTTCTTAACAAGGAAATTCGCGGCCGCCGTCCAAGTACTTCTGCTGAACTTGCTACGCTCATACTTGAAGAAGCGGAAGTCGCAGTAGTCCCAGGCGAAGCCTTCGGACCTTCTGGTTATATGCGTCTTTCTTACGCCACATCCGATGAAGACATCATCGAAGGCGTTACTCGCATCAAGAACTTGCTGGCCGAAGCCAAGTAATTACAGACTCAATCCCACAAACTGAACTTCTGGTTCGAGGGTAATTCCGAATTTCTCTTGGACTGCGCTCCGTGCAGATCGCGCAATATCCACGATATCGGCCGCTGTTGCACTTCCAGTATTTACTAACGCCAATACATGTTTACTAGAAATTGCGGCGCCGTTATGTGCTTTTCCTTTTTTCATTCCTGCGTTCTCCATCAACCACGCAGCTGATGTCTTTACACGCCCATCTGCTTGTGGCCAGCGCGGTGCATCTGCGGGCAGCGTCGCCGCAATCTCTTTACTAACAATCGGATTAACAAAGAATGATCCAGCTGACCATGTGTCGTGGTCTTTCTCATCTAACAACATTCCTTTTGCTGCACGCAGCGCCAAGACCGCTTTGCGTACATCACTTACTAAAACTCGCGCTTCTAAATCGACACCCAGATAACTTGCTAACTCTTTATATGTAATCGGCAGACTCATTTCGCCATTACGCAATTGAAAAGTCACATCAATAATCACATAACGCCCAGGATTCTTCTTAAATACCGACGAGCGATATGAAAACTCACACTCGGAATTAGAGAATGTTTTATATTCCCCTGCCTTGCGATCCCAGGTACGCACTCGCGCAATTACTTCAGAGACTTCATGGCCATACGCGCCAATGTTCTGAATTGGTGCACCACCAACA
Source organism: uncultured Clavibacter sp. (assembly GCA_964430775.1). GTDB lineage: Bacteria > Actinomycetota > Actinomycetes > Nanopelagicales > Nanopelagicaceae > MAG-120802. Next base: position 970 of record CAYSGG010000089.1, read on the forward strand.
GTTCCCGGAATTCCTGACATCGTCTCAAGCCCGGCAAATCCCTTATTTAAAATCCACTCGACAAATCCATCCCAATCTTCACCTGCAGCAACCGTGATCATTCCCCCGCTGCACGCATCAACGTGATAGCTATTTCCCTTAGTTTCAACTCGGATGACGGTGCCGTTAAATCCCTCGTCGCCCACCAAAACATTGGATCCACCACCGATAATCAAGACTTCTTCGCCTGCAGCATCGGCAGCCTTTACTGCGCTTACTAATTCTTCTTCTGTTGCCACATGAACAAGCTTCTTTGCCGGGCCGCCAATATGAAGGCTCGTGTATTTCGCCAGCAACTCGCTCATAAGTAGAAGGTTATCTCCGCGCACTCAGGATGTCTGTACGCCCACGGAATTTCTCAAGAATCCGCCCGTAATTCTTCTTGGAATTCTTCTCGCGATAGTCCGGATCAGCATCGTGATACCCGTGGTGGCGTCCTTGAATCAAAGGTAATTCCATCTGCCACAACTTCCCACCGGCTGCGCGGATTGCAAGCGACATCTCCATATCCGCATTTCGATAATACGTTGCAGAAGGATTAGCTCCCCCAGCCTTGAGTGCGAATTCACGATCCATCGCAAAGAAATAACTGAAGAGCACATCAACTTCACCTTCGCCGCGATCATCGACGCTGCGCCATTCATCTTCAATATTCACAAGTCCGCCGCGCCATCCGACGCCTTGAAATCCCTCTTCTAATTTCGCAACGACTGGCGTAATCGCATCGCCCATGAAGTTCGTCGATGGATCCATAATCACTACATATTTCTCAGTCACGGTATTGAGGAAGTGATTAACTGAATGTCCCCAACCAAGTTTGTTCTTCTGCCATGTAACGCTCTCATGAGGGAACATCGCTTCGACAGATTGATTCTCTTTACCCGAAGCGAAGATTGAAATCGGGGTTTGAGTATGGGCGCGGATGGATGCGACGCATTGCGCAAAATCTTCTAAGAAATTATCTGCGATAAGACAGATGCGAATTGACCCAGCCATTGCTGGTTCTTAATTAACGGGTTTCGCGGTGAAGAGTTGAAGCCTTGCAACGTGGGCAGAACTTCTTAAGTTCCATACGATCTGGATCGTTGCGGCGGTTCTTCTTGGTGATGTAGTTACGCTCTTTGCAATCAACGCAGGCCATAGTGATCTTTGGGCGGACATCCGCACTCTTGCTGGCCATG
>CAYSGG010000090.1:0-2127 GCA_964430775.1 uncultured Clavibacter sp.
CAAGAAGAAGAACGGTAACAAATAATGAGTAGAGGCCTAGTCCGCAAGATCCCCGTACTTCTCCTTGCTATCGGCCTATTAACCTCGATTACTCCAACAATTTCTTTTTCAGCCCAGAAGATCACAGCTGGTGCTACATGTAAGTCAGTCAATAAGAAAGTTACTTTCCAAAACAAGATATATACCTGTCAGAAAAAAGGATCGAAACTTGTCTGGAGTAAAGGCGCAACAATAAAAAGCGCGCCCTCGAACACTAATCCAACTCCGCAACCAACGACTTCAAGCAATCCCAGCCCCACACCTTCGCAATCACAATCTCAATCAGCCTCACCTGACGAGCTATCAAGCCTGGTTTGTGTAAAGGAAAATGAGATTGTCAGAAACACGGTAGGCGAGTTCTGGTGTCTTAAGGGAAGTGATGGACAGTTACGGTGGTCAAAGAACAACATCTCAAACCAACCATCGCCGACTCCAACACCGACACCCACACCTACGGCAACTCCATCTCCAACACCGACACCCACTCCAACTCCACAGATTCAGTTACCCCTCGAAGGAACCGCCTGTCCAAAACTTGGCACGAAGGTATTTGGAAACAACGGTTTTATGAAGTGCGTCTGGACGGGCGGGCCAACGAATGATTTTCTCAAGAATGTGAGTTGGCGTTATTACCCCATTACAAAAGTTTCATCTTCGAAATCAAATAATTACCCAACCACGCCAGTAGAAAACGCATCCTGTGTAATTTCAGGTGATACCTACGATGTCCCAGGAGGCATCCTTGAATGTCGCTGGGTAAATGGCGGAAAACTCCAATGGATCAAAATAAACACGGTCAAGAAAACCTTTACGAATGCCAAGAGCCCAGTCTCGATTGAAACCTGCAAGCTACAAAATAGCGCTTCAGTTGCAGATCGAACCGGACGAAATGCAAGCGGCCTAGTCGGCTTTCCTTTAGTTAATACCGATAGAAATCGAATGTATTTGAAGGGTACAAACGAGGTTCTCATCGTCCCCATAGATTTTCCAGATTTCCCTGGTGGCAATGAAGTCATTGCTCAACTTGAGTACGACAAGAAGTGGATGACTGACTGGTACCAATACTTCAGCAATGGACAATCCAAATTCAATGTCACGACGATCGATCGATGGCTAAGAATGCCAAAAGAACGCTCGGCATACCCGAGTGATGCCAAGACAGTCGATGCCTTTGCAGCCAATCACGGACGCCGAATGGCCGATCAAGCACAACCCTTTATCGATGAGATAACAAAAGCAGTTGACCTACGCAAGTTCTCCACCGTCTACTTCTTCTACCCAGATGGTGAAATCACTTTCGTTGACTTCATCATCCGAAATCAGTGGTTTAAGATCAAAGAAGGAGAAGTTCAACTCAACCTCTTTAGTTGGGGCAAAAATCTAGAGGGAATGGAAACCCTCAAGTGGTCCTACTACATACACGAGACCATGCATGACTTCGGAATCTCCATGCACGCTCCGGGTAATGGTTGGCCGCTTAGCATCGGCACCAATCAATCTGGAATCAGCTTGGCAATAAATCCGTGGGAGCAATTTCTTTTTGATTGGTTACCAGCCGATCAGATTTACTGTGATGATGTAGCAACGCTCAAGACTGCAACAATTTCGCTATCGCCTGTAGAACGCGAAGATCGTCAAACCAAGATGGCTGTCATAAAGCTAACTCCAACCAAGGCCATTGTCGTTGAATCGCATGGAATCGATAAGTGGAGCAACTTCAAATTCGGCGACCGAGAGTTCCCGCCTGGTTTCTACTCAATCATGGCCTATGTCGTTGATTTAGATAAGAATGCAGCGCCACCCATCAATTCCGATGGAACCTCACTTGGTAACGATGAATGGGCTTGGGCTGTCTGGCAGAGGGTTGAAGGCCAGCGATCAAATCAATTCAATGTCAGCGTAGGGGAGCGGAAGAATCTAGCCGACTACGTAGCCGTTCTCGGTGACTCCTTTGTTATTGAAGGTGTGCGCATTAAATTCGTTGGCACCGGAGACTACGAAACCATCGAGATTTCGAAGGCATAATCTCTCTGACTATTTCTTAATAGTTATTTTTACAACTTCTCCCGTTGGATCTGAATCAAGAAT
>CAYSGG010000091.1:0-2104 GCA_964430775.1 uncultured Clavibacter sp.
TCGGCATAGAAGAGATGGAGGCGCTCTGTGGATTTACTTCCAGTGACACAGAGCGAAACTGGACCTGCAAGATTGCGATCTGATTTGCCGCCTGAAGTGGAGTTGCCATCGATAGTGGAGATCTTCCAAGTGTTCTTAGAAAGGGTGGCGAGTTTGAGATTGCCAGTGATCTCATCGGAATAAGCAATCACAGGGGCGTTCTTGAATGTTCCTTTAGCGAGGTACTTTGCGTTGGCGCTCTTGTCGATAGTGCGTGTGGTCTGGCTGGATTGGAGAGTCACTTCATTTGTGGTGACCGGATCTGATTTACCGTTGGAATTTTCGGCTGTGATGGTGAAGGAATAGCTCTCGCCATTCTTGAGTCCACTGATGCGGGCTGGGCTCGTGGTGAACTTACGGACCTCGCCCGAAGGATTCACAGTGACGTTGTAGCCCGTAATGCGATCGATTCGGCGGCAATTCGGGGAATCAAAGGTCACAAGGGCGTACTTATCGCCGACGAGTGCGCGAACATTGATGGGCTTTGAGGGTATGGACTGTGCTTTTGCAGCCGGCGGCTTCTGCAACATGTCATCGATCATTGCAAGTGCGATTGAACCCGGTGATCTGAAGACCTCGCCGGGATCGAGAACGGGGGTCATAACTGAATCAAGGCTGGTGGATTTGAAGGTTGCTTCATCAAGGTGGGTGATGGAGGAGCCATCTTCATAAGCGCTCGGTGAATAGAGTTTTGGCTTCACACCGTTGTTGGCAGCAACTCCCAACGGTCCACTCCAGAAAAGTGGCGAAGTCATTGCTTTTCCTAGATCAACAGAGCGAGCACAGAAATCTGTGAAGAGGCGGCCATCAGGAAGTTGGACGTAGGCATCATATGGAGTTGGTTGGATGATGTAGCCAGTACCAAAGAATCCGTCGTACTCGGCGTTAGATAAGAAACCAAGGCCATGGCCAATTTCATGCAGCACAGTGCTGGTGAGGTCATAACTAAAGCGACCAGGTTTTCCTTCAGATGAGATGTACCAGAGCGCATTAGAGTTAAAACGAAGAACGATATCCGGTTTACCGGGAGCTAGATCTTTCTTAGCTAATCGGTTTGCAAGAGCTGATGGATACCAGAGATCTTGATCTGGGGCGCCATCGAATGCGTTGAAGTATTCACCGGGACGAGCAGATCCCAATACACCGTTGAGATTAGAAGGTTCCCAATGCGCCTCGACCTCTATTTCGACAGTTGATTCAAAGTATGAGGCCCAGATATCAATCGCTTCTTGAAATGCTTTCTGTGCATCTTCGGGAACATCGACGAAATCAACGACCCACTTCGAGCGAGCTTTACCAATTTCGATCTTTTGAGATGGAGTAGCAGTGTTGAGGTTCTGTGTTTTGCCAGAGCCATAGATGTAGCCCCACTTAGTGGCGGGGATCGAATTAAAAGAGAGTGCGGGTGCAGATGCGGGAGATAGAAGGGTGAAGGCAAGCGAGAAGGCAGCAACAAGTGCGCGAATTCTCAAGCTTTTCTTCATCACAAGCACAAATGCTAGTGGTCTGAGAAGATAGCCAACTATGGACTCAGCAAACTTTAGGGATGCCTATCTACGCGCAGAACGCGAGAAACCTGCGCTGGGCTTTGCCACGGGCCAAAGACCTGAGCCCACTTTGGATGAAGCGCGCGCTGAATTAGCGCAGGCCATCAGTCGCGTAGTGCATAACATCTTTCAAGATCGATATGGGCCGCTGGTTGGAACTGTCACAGAACCTGCGATTAATGAGTTTCTGAAAGGTTTTGAGAATAACCTTGCAAGAGCAAAAGGTGATGTGACTTTGGTAGCGCAAGAATTATTGGATCGGGTTATGCCACCACGTTCTCGTCGCCGGAAGTAGTTAGTCGACTAACGAGAAATCTTTATTGGTTTGGGTGATAAGTCCATCTTTCACAAGTGCCTGCAGACACTTTTCTAACTGTGATTGGTCTTCCCAGAGTTTTGCCAGCTTTGATTGGTTTGCTTTTTTGTTATGACGTAGGTGCTCGATAACAACGCCACGACATTGGCGATCTGTGCCATGCCACTTCTGGACTTTCTTCTTACTTGTTTGTGAAGGTGGA
>CAYSGG010000092.1:0-2102 GCA_964430775.1 uncultured Clavibacter sp.
ACTCCACAGTAGGTGAGATGCCTTCATCAATCTCGCTTGAATTCAACGAACGATTATTGGTTTTAGGCGAGAAGTCAGGGAATCAGATCTCGCTGATTGGTCCGGCTGGAGACGCTGTCGCGTTAGAGAATTTCTCCGTTGTTGATGAGAAACTCAGCGTATCGGTGACTGACAGAGATTTTCTTCCTGGAACTTACCTCGTTGAATATCGGGCAGTCTCTGCTGATGGTCACGTCATTGAGAATAAGTACGAATTCACTCTGGAGTCGGATGTGTTGCAACCGATTGTGAGGTCGAATATGGATCGCGAAGAATCAAATCTCAATCGCTGGCTGGGTGTCGTTTCAGGGTTATTCTTATTAATGGCCATCATTACTACGTGGTGGCGCTTTAAGGATTCCAGGGGGCGGTAGACTTCAATTATGTGCAGCAAAGTTACATGTCGGCAGTGTGGAAAAGCTACGTGGTCCGGTTGCGGCGAACACGTCGAAGAAGCGCTTGCGGGTGTTCCGCAACAAGATCGCTGTCCTGGACATGATGGCCAACAAGGACAGTCAGGTTTCTTTAATCGCCTCTTCGGCGGCAAGTAATTTAGATTTTTCCTTGATCAAGTAGGTTCAACACACTTGCGGCTCGCTTCCGAGTCTCGGGCAAATCACTCAGTCGATCTAGTCCGCGCACCTGTTGTGCAATTCGATGATTTCGTGCAAAGCCCTCGCGATTGCGGTCTAAGAAGTCCCAATAGAGAGTTGTGAACGGGCAAGCATCGTCACCTGTTCGCTTCTTCGGATCAAAGAAACAGCCTTTGCAGTAATTCGTCATTCGCGAGATGTATGCGCCACCAGCTGCATAGGGCTTTGTCATCATGACGCCACCATCGGCATGGACGCCCATTCCGATTACGTTAGGAACCATTACCCATTCAGTCGCATCTATAAAGACTTCTCGCATCCAATCTAAGAATTGCTGGGGGTTGATACCTGAAATGAGTGCGAAGTTACTCAGAATCATCAGACGTGGAATGTGATGCACCCATGAACGCTCCTGAATGTCTTCCACTGTGCTTCGGAGACAATTCATCGTGGTTGATGTGGGATCTGTAAAGAGAAGTGGCAAGTTCCGCTTGGCCTCTAGCTTGTTGTTCTCGCGATACGAGTCACCTAAGTGCCAATACATCCCGTTGACGTATTCGCGCCAACCAATAATCTGTCGCACAAAAGCCTCTGCCGAAGCGATGGGAATATCGCCCTTTTTGTAGCGTTTGATAGCAGCGGCAATTATTTCTGACGGATGTAGAAGTCCGTTATTCATATAGGGGCTCAGTAAGGAGTGATGTAGCGCCCAGTTCTCGGTAGTGACAGCATCTTCATAAGGACCAAAAGCAGCGAAATGATGCTTGAGGAAGTAATCGAGTTGCTTGAGCGCCCCAGCTCTTGTTGTTGCCCAATAATTCTTTGGTGAGTAACCAAGCTCCGCTGCAACTTCTTGATCAATCTCATCTCGTGAATGTTCCAAGTATTTGGGCCAGGTGTAGTTCTTTGGCGGCGGCAAGCGATTGTCCTTATCAAAATTCCACTCACCACCTTCTGGTTTGTTTCCATCCATCAATACACCAAGGCGCACTCGTTGTTTGCGATAGAAGTTCTCCATCAAATACGACTTCTGTCCATCTGCCCATTGGGCAAAGAGCGATCGTGGAGTCAAGAAAAAATCATTCTCATGAAAGCTAACACCGAATGCCTGAAGAGCTTCGCTCTGACGAAACGATGATGGCTGAGCAGATTCAATGGGAAGTTTGGGGAATTTTTTCTGCGCCATCTTTAAGCCATCGATTGTGGTGGGTGCTTTGATGTATTCGACAGTAAAACCCTCGGCTGTCAGATCCTGAACAAAGTGGCGTGCGCTGGATGTGAGGAAGAAGAGTCTTTCGGGGTGCCAGCTTCGACCCGTGCGCATGCGCTGGCTTTCAACAAAGACGATGACATCAGATGAGGGGTCAGCACTCTTGAGAACTCCGTAATCACGATGAAGGTGATCGAAGGGGATATAGAGCAAGCGCCTCATCTCGAAAGGATAGTTAATTTCAATGGAATTCTCAGGTT
>CAYSGG010000093.1:0-2056 GCA_964430775.1 uncultured Clavibacter sp.
TTCCCGAAAGGGAATCGGAGGTTCAAATCCTCTCGTCTCCGCGTGACTGAATTTCATATTGCAATTGTTGGCGCAGGCCCAGCCGGATATTTCGCTGCTCAAGCCTTACAAAATGCTCAAACCGAAGACCTCAAATTCTCAATCGACATGATTGAAAGGCTTCCAACTCCTTGGGGTTTGGTAAGAAGTGGTGTTGCGCCAGATCATCCAAAAATTAAAACGGTATCGAAAGTTTTCGAAAAAATTGCAACCACTGAAGGTTTTCAGCTCTTCTGTAATGTTGAACTAGGCAAGGACATCTCGCTAGTTGAATTACAAGAAATGTATGACGCGGTCGTGATTGCGACGGGATCAAGTCGTGGAAAAAAACTTGGAATCCCAGGCGAGGATCTTCCAGGTTCACTATCAGCCGCAGACTTTGTTCCTTGGTACAACGCGCATCCCGATTATGTAGGAGTCGATGTACAACTAGATTGCGAGACAGCTGTCGTTATTGGCGCAGGAAATGTTGCGATGGATGTCGCACGCATGTTGGCGCTCGAACCACACGAACTCGACCCAACTGATACTGCCGAACACGCCCTCATTAACTTGCATCAATCTTCGATTCGAAAAGTGCATATTTTTGGTCGACGAGGCCCAGAGCATGCGGCATTCACATCCCCTGAACTACGCGAACTCCCAAAGCTTGAGCACACCGATGTCCATATCGATGCGCATCAAATAACGGCAGCAAAAGAGCGAGCAGAAGCCCAAGGTGAACTGCCAAAGGACCTCAAATCCAACCTCGATGCCATGTTGGCAATCGCCGAGGCTGAGAAGAAGAACCACGAACGCTCAATGTACTTCCACTTTCTTGCCACTCCTTTAGAGATCAAAGGCAGCGGGCGGGTAGAAGAAGTCATTTTTGGCATCAACCGCGTCGAAAATGACAAGGCTCTACCGACTGGCGAAACCTTCTCAATTCAATGCGGGCTCGTAATCAGCGCTATTGGCTATGAATCCGTGGAAATTCCCGGGTTGAACTACGAGAACGGCCGAGTAAAGAATCAGGATGGCCGGATTGAGAACACAAATACGTATGTCGTAGGTTGGGCCAAGCGTGGACCATCTGGAGTTATCGGCACAAATAAGAGCGACTCTACCGATGTCATGAAATTACTCATTGAAGATTTAGAAGATGCAAAACCCAAGAAAGAGTTGTCTAGTCTCTTGTCTTCAAGAGGCGTGGTGCATCTCTCGCAAGGTCAATGGGAGAAGATCAACGCTGCTGAAGTCAGCGCTGGTGAAGTTGTTGGAAAACCACGATTGAAATTCACTAAACGTGAAGAGATGTTAGGACTTCAGTAAAGCTCGAGCATCCTTGAACATCTTTGGGCATTTCCATCCTGGTGCGATATTTGGTTCAAAGTGCCACCACTCGTTCTTGAAAATTCTGCAAAGTCCAAATTTGTAACCATGAGTTTCTAGCCATTTTGCAGCACTTGGATCGCCCGGGTAATTAACATCAATTGCAAGACCCATCGGGTGATGTGATACCTCAGGCGGTGCAACCCATTTAGCAGCTTTCATATAACTTCCGTATTTTTCAACAGCCTGGTCAAAGAGATACTTCTGCCGTGAGTAAGTCCTAAAGCCCGAGGTAATTTGTAAACGAACACCATCTAACTTTGCGGCCGCTTGTGCAGCGAGAAAACGAAATTCCAGAGTCTCATCCAGTTCATATTTCGGAAGATTTGAAATAGGTAAGGGGCCAGCGCCAAGAGAGACTTCCTCTTCATAACAACCATCAATCACATTAGAGATTCGTAATTCAAAACTCTTTCGATCAGCGCAAGTAAGTGGAACATCTACGGCATAGACGACCCCGGAGTTGAGAGTAAAAAGCGCAATTAGCAGCGCAATCCGCTTCATATTCGCAGGGTATCAGCCAAATTTGGACCACTTTTTTGATGATAATATTCGCAGGCAATTGCGCCCGTAGCTCAACGGATAGAGCATCTGACTACGGATCAGAAGGTTTGGGGTTCGAATCCCTACGGGCGCGCTCTTCAAT
>CAYSGG010000094.1:0-1946 GCA_964430775.1 uncultured Clavibacter sp.
TTCCAGGACGCGGATTGACGTTGGTTGCAGTTGAATACCCAGATGATGCGCACCTTAAATCTCGTGCAGAGATCACAATCCGTAGACGAGATGAAGAGTAAGAAATGAGAAAATTACTACGGAGCGCATCGCTTCAAGCTCTTGTAGGTGTTTTAATTTTTACCTCCTCGTATGCCATTAACGCTGCGCCCATTAAGGCTGGTACCAAATGCAGCAAGGTAGGAGTTGTAAAAAAGGAAAGTAAGAATTCCTTTAAGTGTGTAAAGCAAGGTAAGAAAAAGGTTTGGGTGAGAACTTCGCCCGTTATCAAGCCAACACCCACTCCAACACCCACTCCAACACCCACTCCAACACCCACTCCAACACCCACTCCAACACCATCCTCGAGTGCAAATTCCCTAAAAATTTATCAGGGTGGTGGGGGAGCTGTTTCATTAACGAAAAGAAGTGCAGAACTTACTTTTACGCCAGCATCTGCAATTGCTGATCAAAATTTGAAGTTGTGGATATTTGATCCAGAGATACCCAGTAAGTCGCTCAATTCACCAGGTATCTTCTATAAACGCAGTGACGGAAATTGGACCTTTGTGGGCGCCAACAGCGACGGCACCCTTTATTTGAAATTATTTGCTGGCAATTACATTCTTGACACAGTAGAACCCAATGGCAACACAGTGAAATATTCGCGAAAAACATACTCATTTAGTGTTGACGAACGAGGTTCTGTTTCATTTACGGGACTTCAAAGTAATTCACTAGGAATTTTCACTGTAACTGTCACTCTAAAACCGATTAGTCCGACATTTGTGCCGAAGAATCAATGCCAGCTACTTGGGCAAGATGGAAATACGGGTATGAATAGTGGTTTCCCTCATCGAAGTGAACGCCTTCCTACATCAGGTGTAATTCGCGCCCTTATGATTCCCGTTGATTTTTCGGATGTGACTGGATCAGGCGATCCGAGCGAGATGTATTACGACATGGCAAAAGGTATGGATGACTTCTTTCGGAAGATGTCAGATGAACAGGTCTCATTTTCATTCGAGATTCTTCCTAGGTATCTGCGTCTTGATTTTCCTTCCAACTATTACAACCTTGGAACTTGGAATACTGGCGATCCAGTAGGTTATTACAAGGCGGTAATAGAAAGAGCAGATTCATTAGTCGATTACTCGAAATTTGACGTTGTGTATGTACTTAGTCCGAGAAATATTCCGTGGAGCTCAATCGCCTATGGTCCTGCGTTCCCGATGCTAGTAGAGACCAGTGATGGCTATGTCTTGAATGGTTCTATTTCTGGTGCTGATGCCTATCAAAACTTCCCGGGCGCTGATTGGAAGTGGATTTCTCATGAAACGGGCCACTTGTTTGGACTTCATGACCTTTATACAACTGATGGCCAAAAAGGTACTTATGGATCTTGGGACATAATGTCCTTGAATTGGAGCACTCAAGCTATCGAATTAAATTCATGGAATAGATACATATTAGATTGGCTCAAAGAAGATCAGATTGATTGCGTGACTTCTGATTCGCTTTCAATTACACCGCTGACTCGAAACTTGGTTCCGCTGGTCAATAAGGTTGAGGGCAAGAAGGCTCAATTTATACGTTTGAGTGCATCAAAAATTCTTGTGATGGAGTATCGCATTAGCGGTGGCCTCGACCGCCTTCCACCAGCAAATGAAGGCGTGCTTGTTTACACTGTTGATATGAAAATTAGTTCTATTCGTGGTGGTTGGTCGACACAGAGGCGGCCCGGCTCTACCCGCGAAGATTTCACAGATGCTGCACTAAGGTCGGGAGATATAGTGACAGTTGACGGAGTTAGAATTGAAGTTACCTCATTGTCTTCAACAAATGCCACGTTGAAAATCTCTCGAGGCTAGCGTGGGCCAGATAAATGTAGTTGGGATCGAGTACGCACTCTCTGATGGACGAGTGCT
>CAYSGG010000095.1:0-1942 GCA_964430775.1 uncultured Clavibacter sp.
AGCATCCGCCTTGTAAGCGGAAGGTCGTCAGTTCAATCCTGACGGGGGGCTCCATGCAAGATCTTGCTTTGATAATCCTGTGAAGTTCAATTCATATTAAAACCTTTGTGTTTCAGGTTGCGAGCATGCGCGGTCAGCAATACCTTCATGACCCAGGTTCGTTATTATCCTAAGGAGTCTTCATCATGCGTCGCAAAATAATTGCAACACTCTCAGCACTTGCGCTTGCACTCAGCGCTGGATCGAGCGCCTCATTTGCAGATTCAGCTAAACCTGGTCAAAGCATGACCCACATGAAGACTGCTGCAGGTCTTGCTGCGACACTGGAATCAGCAGGTGTAATTCTTTATGTCCAGGGTGGAGCCACAGCGTCTGTAATCGGTGATTCAATTTCAGCCGCAAATGGTCAATTGGTATTTCACATTCCTGTAACAGGTACTAAGTCGGGTGTACAGCATGTTGGCAGCAACATCGTCTTCTTCAATACGACAAATAATCAGCAGGTGCAACTACGTAATCCAATAATTGATCTCAAGAATGGAGTTGTCACCGCGACAATCCCGCAAGCTTCCAATCAATCCATCACTGTTCTGACGATTACTAATGGAGCTCAACTCAAGCCAAAGAACTCAACAGATCGTAAAGCTGGATTGCGAACCTCTGTTTATTCTGGAGCTGCACTAACCATCGCTCCTGGTGTTGGTGCAACTCTTGCAACGCTTCTAGGACTGCCTGAAGGTTCGCTACCAGATGGCATAGTTTTCGGAAGTGCCGATGTAACCCTCAATGCAAAGGCTTCACGGAAGTAACTTTGAAAGAGATTCATTAGTAAGCAGTTAATTACGGTCAGGGGGAAGGTTGATGGAGCCGATAAGCCGTCGTGCGCTCATTACAGGAGCATGCGCACTGGTGCTTCTGGGAGGCTCAAACCTTCCCTCTGTAGCTTCAACTGCAGTGAAGAAACTTCCTGACGGTCGACTTTCGGTGCGTGTTCGTTCTGTCCCCGATCTAGCTGACGTTGGTGGCGCTGTTCGTGTTGGTACTTTCAAGGGCAATCCCATTGGTTTGGCCCGTACAGGAACTTCAACCTACGTTGCGTTTAGCTTGAAGTGTCCGCATCAACAAGTCACCGTTATCCGTGATGCAAGTGGCTGGGTTTGTCCCGCGCATAACTCACAATTTGAACCAGATGGTGATTTGATTCTTGGACCAGCCACAAAACGTCTCTCTCGCGTACCTGTAAAAGTTACTCGTGGGCAAGTAATAATCGGCTAGTTGTTACATTAAATTCTGAGCGACGCTTCTTCGGTATTATTGCACTTGTGAGCCTCATCTCCCGAGTTGCGACTAAAGAAGATACATCCATAATTCAAGGGATCGCTAATTCGAACCTTCAAGCCCTCAACCCACGTGAGAAGAAGATCAGCGAGGGGGATGCTCACGAATTCATTCGAGGCTTCTTTGATCCTGCTATCACTCGGCTGACAAAACATAACGATGAAGATGATTGGCAGAGTTTCATAACAATCAATCCAGACGCGTCCCGCAAACGCTTCTATGTGGACATTTACACGCGACCTGGGGCGAGTACCCTCTCTGACTCACTGCAATTAGCTATAGAACTAGCAAGTGAACATGACCCTTCATACCAATTCTGGTTAGGGGTCCAGTCCAACGATCACGAGTACAAAAACCTTCTCGAAAATCGGCAATTTTCCATTCTTCGCAAGTATTGGATGCTGGAGGTTGCACTACCTACAGAGAGCGAGAGCTCGAAGTTATCTGAAGGCGCTATTCGAGAGATTGATCTCGATAATCACGATGAATTGCAATCTTTTCACGCTGTCCACCAAGACGCATTCAGCAAACACTTTGGCTTCATGCCAAGAAAGTATGAGGAATGGAGCCAGCTCGTAATTCGCGATCGAGACGAGATGAAATC
>CAYSGG010000096.1:0-1922 GCA_964430775.1 uncultured Clavibacter sp.
TGAACGTGCTCCGAGAGCGCAATCAAAGACATCGTAATGTTCTGGTTTGAGACCAGGAGCATCGACTACGTGACCATTTGCAGTGATGTACTCGACAATCGCTTCGATAGTTTCTTCGGTGTATCCGAGTTTACGGAGCGCTTGTGGAACAGTCTGGTTGACGATCTGAAGTGATCCTCCACCAACAAGCTTCTTGAACTTAACAAGTGAGAAATCAGGCTCGATACCAGTGGTATCGCAATCCATCATCAAGCCAATTGTTCCTGTAGGAGCAAGAACAGAAGCCTGCGCGTTGCGCCATCCGTTCTTCTCACCGATGGAGAGGCAGGAGTCCCATTGCTTGTTAGCTTCGGTCCAAACATCACGGTCCAGAGTCGAAACTGATTTCGCTGAGAGTGACGCTGCTTGGTGCTTCTTCATAACACGAGTGTGTGGCGCTGCATTTCGGGCGTAACCTTCGTAAGGACCGACGATGCCTGCTAGTTCTGCAGAACGACGATATGAAGTTCCGGTCATCAACGAAGTGATTGCACCAGCAAGAGCGCGGCCACCATCGGAGTCATATGCAAGACCTGAAGCCATCAAGAGAGCTCCGAGGTTTGCATAGCCGATTCCGAGTTGGCGATATTTGCGAGTCGTGTCACCAATCGCCTCTGTTGGGAAATCTGCGAAGCAGATGGAGATATCCATGGCAGTGATGATGATTTCGACCGCCTTGACGAAGTTCTTCGCGTCGAAGGAGCCATCGCTCTTGAGGAACTTCATGAGGTTGAGAGATGCAAGGTTGCAAGAGGAGTTATCAAGTGACATGTACTCAGAGCATGGATTGGAAGCATTGATGCGACCGGTCTCTGGGTTGGTGTGCCAATCATTGATTGTGGTGTCGTACTGAATTCCAGGATCGGCGCATGCCCATGCTGCTTCTGCCATTTTGCGGAAGAGAGCGCGAGCATCGACTTCTTCGATTACCTCGCCGGTTGAGCGAGCACGGAGGCCGTATTGAGTGCTGTTCTCATATGCGCGCATGAAATCGTCATTGACGCGGACTGAGTTATTGGCGTTCTGGTACTGGACCGAGATGATGTCTTTTCCGCCGAGATCCATGTCGAAGCCAGCATCGCGAAGTGCGCGAATCTTGTCTTCTTCACGGACTTTGGTTTCGATGAACTCTTCGATATCTGGATGATCCACATCAAGAACAACCATCTTTGCTGCACGACGAGTTGCGCCACCCGACTTGATGGTTCCTGCAGAGGAGTCAGCGCCGCGCATGAAGGAGACAGGTCCTGATGCTGTTCCACCGGATTTGAGAAGTTCCTTGGATGAACGGATTCTGGAGAGATTGAGACCAGCGCCTGATCCACCTTTGAAAATCATGCCTTCTTCGCGGTACCAATTGAGGATTGAATCCATAGTGTCATCAACAGAGAGAATGAAGCAGGCAGATACTTGCTGTGGCGCTGCTGTTCCGACGTTGAACCAGACTGGAGAGTTGAAAGAGAAGATCTGGTGCAAGAGCATGTGGGTGAGTTCGTGCTCGAAGATTTCTGCATCTTGAGTAGTTGCAAAATAACCGTATTCCTTACCGGCCTTCACATAGGTGAGAACTACGCGATCAATAACTTGCTTGAGTGACCATTCACGATTGTCGTGACCGACTGCGCCACGGAAATATTTTGTGGTGACGATGGTGGATGCATTGACTGACCAGAAATCTGGATATTCAACGCCGCGTTGTTCGAAGACAACCTCGCCTGATTTCCAGTTGGTCTGTACTACATCGCGTCGCTCCCAAGTGACGAGGTCATATGGGTGTACACCCGGAGTACTAAATACGCGCTCAATAGTGAGAGCTTTTCCGAGCTTACCTTTTGCTGATGAGCGATTGATCACCGTGTCCGACATTCGAGTTTCTCCAGTTT
>CAYSGG010000097.1:0-1814 GCA_964430775.1 uncultured Clavibacter sp.
CTCTTCTCTGTAATCACATGTCGTACAACCAAGAACCTTGCCACGCAATGCACGTTCCATGAAGTTTCTACACTCACTGCATTCCAAACCATAGAGATTTCCTACCTCACCCCAACCCGGGGATTGACATTGATGGCACAAAGTAGAGAGCCTTGAAACCAACTTCTCTGTGACCGCTGCAATATTCTTCTGACGCGAAGGGCTCTGATGCGAACGCAGATCACTTTCAACAATGATCTTCTTGCTTGTACTTAAAGCGTTCATTGCAGCCTCTAATGCCTTGCGATCTCTAATTCCCTTGAATATCTCATCGCCTTTTTCTGCTCGCACAATAAGGCCATGGTTAGGAAAATCAGCTCTTTTCAGGAACGCTTCAATCTCCTCACTTCCTTCGAGGACTGCCTGCGCTGCGACGATATCTAGACTCCGATGAAACTCCACGATCTCTATGCCGCGCTCGGTATCAACCCAAGCCATCCATTCAATGTCGGAGTTCATAAAGGGGATGATGGGATCAGGACCAATTGAGCCCTCTGATGCGATTCCATGCGGCAGTCCAGCAGCCTCCATGCCCATTCGCGCCTTCTTCAACGCCACTTCCTTTGGAGTTCCTTCGCGGGCGACCTCACCACTGAATGTCCCCAATACATCTGTATCGATATCAGGGACCATCAGAGAAATATCGAGTGCTGCAAAATATGGGGCCACAAAGATTTGCTTCTCATGCTTGGTGGCAAAAGATGCAGTGATGCCGCGATAAGGGTGCAGGTTCATGATTCATCAAACATCTTATACTCCCTACATGAACCAATCCTTAGAGCTTGCCTTTACCAACCTGACATCAGTCTCGGTATTGGTCTTCGTTCTAGGGTTCATTGCGGCCCGATTCAACAGTGATATCCGCATCCCAGATCCGGTCTATCAAATAATCTCGGTTTACCTTCTATTTGGAATCGGCCTCAAAGGCGGCGTATCACTTACACACTCCAGTCCGAGTGGTCTGGTTAAACCCATCACTGCCACTCTCATTCTTGGTTGCATCATTCCGGCGCTAGCTTTCTTGATTCTGCGTTATGTGAAGGCACTCAATGAGATTGATCGCGGTGCTATTGCAGCGCACTACGGTTCGACATCTCTCGTGACGTTTACTGCAGCTCTGGTATTTCTCGATAACGCGAAAGTTTCATATGAAGGTTTTGCGACGACACTTCTTACAATTATGGAAATCCCTGGAATCATCATCGGAATCTTCCTTGCAACTCGACATATTTCTCGCGAAGTTTCATGGTCAGAATCCCTCAAAGAAATCGTCCTTGGTAAGACCGTCATTCTTCTGGTTGGTGGATTGATTGTCGGTGCGATATCAGGCGATGCAGGATATGCGCGCGTCGAACCATTCTTCGTCAATCTGCTTCCTGGAATCCTCGCGCTCTTCTTAATGCATCTTGGTTATCTCGCTGGAGTTCGCATCCATGTCATCAAAGAAACTGGCGCAGGGCTATTTATCTTCGCACTTCTTTTCCCAATACTTTCCGGAACCCTCGGTGTACTAGGCGGATCACTTGCAGGACTCTCGGTTGGCGGAGCAACAATTCTCGGAGTTCTCTGCGCCAGCGCTTCTTACATTGCCGCTCCCGCGGCTGTTGGAATTGCGCTTCCAGAGGCCAATCCATCGCTATCGATTACTACCAGCTTAGGCGTGACCTTCCCATTCAATCTGATTCTGGGAATTCCAATCATGCACTCGCTAGCCAAAATACTTATTCAGTAATTAACCCAAGAATCTAACTTGCGTGGGCGGTTTTTTGCCGAGC
>CAYSGG010000098.1:0-1748 GCA_964430775.1 uncultured Clavibacter sp.
TGGCCAAGTCATAACGCTTCGGGTTGAAATAGAGGTTTTCGATAAGGGTTTGTGCAGCTTCCTTTGTTGGAGGCTCACCTGGACGCATCTTGCGATAAATATCTAGCAAAGCTTCGTCTTGTGTGTTGACGTTATCTTTTGCAAGAGTGTCTTTCATCGAATCGTATTCGCCGAACTCTGTGAGGATCTGGTCGTTAGTCCAACCAAGAGCCTTCAAGAATACGGTTACGGATTGCTTACGCTTACGATCGATACGTACTGCTACGAAATCTTTCTTATCAATTTCAAACTCAAGCCATGCACCGCGGCTTGGGATGATCTTTGCAGTGTAAATATCTTTGTCAGATGTCTTCTCGACAGTGCGCTCAAAATAAACGCCAGGAGAACGAACGAGCTGTGAAACAACCACACGTTCTGTTCCGTTAATGACGAATGTTCCGCGCGGAGTCATCAATGGGAAGTCGCCCATGAAAACTGTCTGAGATTTGATTTCACCGGTGACGTTGTTGGTGAATTCTGCGGTTACGAACAATGGAGCCGCGTATGTAATGTCGCGCTCTTTACATTCTGCGATGGTGTACTTCGCAGGTTCGAAACGATGGTCGCGGAATGAGAGCGACATCGATCCTTGGAAGTCTTCAATCGGAGAGATCTCTTCAAAAATCTCTTCGAGGCCAGATGTCTTCGGGATTTCTCCACGATCTGGTCTTTCATTCTTACCAAGTCTCGCGCGCCACGCATCGTTTCCGAGCAGCCAATCAAAGCTCTCAATTTGGAGAGCTAATAGATTTGGAACTTCTTGTGGTTCGCGGATCTTGGCGAAAGAAATACGTTGCGGTGCAGTTGATTTCGTTTTCGCGGCCAAGAGATGTCCTTCCAAAGTTTCGCTACAAATGTTTCGGACTTTCCGCACAGCGAACGTAAGGCCTCAGCCGCTATATGCCTGACCCTAGAAATTTGTGCGAGGGGTCAGGATAGCCCTCACGACACGCCGATGTCCAACTGAGGGAATTTCGAGGAAATAGAAAAGGCCCCCCTGTATAAGGAGGGCCCTTTCGAGGCTTACGGGTTCTGAACTACTTAACAGAGACCTTCGCGCCAGCTGCTTCGAGAGCTGCCTTTGCCTTATCTGCTGTTGCCTTGTCTGCCTTCTCAAGCACGGTGGCTGGAGTTGCATCGACGAGGTCCTTAGCTTCCTTGAGGCCGAGGCTGGAGTTAAGTGCACGTACTTCCTTGATGACGGCGATCTTCTGTGATCCTGCGTCTTCAATGATGACGGTGAACTCATCCTGTGCGGCTGCTGCTTCGCCACCTGCGGCTCCGCCTGCTGCCATGACTGCTACTGGAGCAGCTGCTGTTACATCGAATGCTTCTTCAAATGCCTTTACGAAATCTGAGAGCTCGACAAGTGACATTTCCTTGAATTGACCCAATAGGTCGTCAGTGCTGAGTTTTGCCATTTTGTATTCCTCTTTCTTTACGCGTTTTCTGTTGTTTCAGCTGTTGGTTCTGCAGAAGTTTCTGCTTGAGCTTCGGCTACAACTTCTGAAGTTGCTTCAGGTGCTGCGGCTTCTGCGACAGGTGCTGCTTCTGCAGCGGGTGCGGCTTCAACTGGCGCAGCTGCTTGTGCAGGCGCTCCAGCTTCTGCTTCTCTCTTGATACGAAGAGCATCGAATGCGCGTGCTGCTTTTGCCATTGATGCCTTCATAGCACCAGCAAGCTTCGCCAAGAGAACTTCGCGTGATTCG
>CAYSGG010000099.1:0-1714 GCA_964430775.1 uncultured Clavibacter sp.
TTCCGGCGAAGCAGTTCGCTTGGATGATTACCAAGTAGGCGAAAACCGCTAGTTACAGCATTACCTCAACAACCCCGATCAGAAATGGTCGGGGTTGTTTTATTTAGCAAACCAAGCAACTATTCTTTTGAGGTGTTTAAGAAGATTGCTCTCGCACTGGTCTTCGTACTTTTGTCAGCACAACCAAGTATTTCAGCCGTTAGAGCTGGCGATAAGTGCTCAAAAGTTGGCACTACAACTAAGTCTAAGAAAATCACTTATACCTGTATCAAATTAGGCAAAAAGAATGTGTGGGGTGTTGTTAAACGACCAACACCAACACCAACACCAACACCAACACCAACACCAACACCAACACCAACAGTTGAGAAGCTTCTTGTGCGGAAGTCACCAAAGACACTGGATGTTTGTAGAATTCCGGATCAATCTCCAACACAACACCGTAAGACTGGCCCTTCCATTGCTTACCCAATACCGACAGGTGAGGTATCCGCGCAGATTCCAACTAGAGGCCCAGTAAAAATTGCGGTTATCCCAATCGATTTTCCTGACGTTATCGGTGATGAGACCCCACAAAGTATTTACACAGATGATGTTAAACAGATCGACGAGTGGATGAATTGGTTTTCAAATGGCCAAAGTTCTTACCAATGGCAACTAGGAAAACAGTGGATTCGTGCACCAAGACCTTCGTTCGACTACGTGCCACTAGATTCTCCTCAGTTTGATAGGGGAAATCCACTGCCTGGTAGCCGCGTTGGAAGATCAATCAATTCAGTACAGATCGCTGCGGAGTTTTACCAGTTGGCTGAAAAAGAATTCGATCTAGAAAATCTTCATGCTGTGCTGTTTGTCTATCCTAAGAATGTAGTTCACATTTGGGATCTGATAGTGAGAAATGGTGCATACCAAGGTATAGGACATCCGGGTAAAGGCCCTAATTACTTCGAACAGAAAGTAATCGAACCTAGATTGCTTAAGACTTGGATTATGGCTACTGGTGCATTCATGTATCGCAACAATTATCCTCTGTGGTCGTGGGTTGTTCATGAAGTTCTCCATAATCAAGGACTTCAGGGCCATGCACCAAATCAAGGATCTCCAATGGGAATCATGACTAATCAATGGGGCGGATCCTTCGCTCTGAATGCCTGGGACACAACTGTTTTGGACTGGCAGCGCGAAGATGATGTGTATTGTTTAGAAAAAGACGACCTAAAGACTCAGCATGAGATTCAACTAGTACCTCTTGAGATGGAACAAGTTGGTAACAAGTCAATCATGATCAAGCTCTCCAAGAGTCAAGTTTTGGTCATTGAATCGCATCGAAGAGAGAAGTGGTCAAGCCCCTATAAAGGTTTTGGTGGTTTACCCAGGGACTTTCGTGGGGTGATGGTTTACAAAGTTGATACGACCAAAATGCCCCTCTATGGAGTCGAAGAACCCGATGGTGATAAGTGGATAGATAGCTCAGAGGCTTTTGCTTATTACATCAGGAACAATTCGGTAAATCACGGTGTCATGAACCTTCAGTATGGACGTTTGGATTTGAACTTCGTTTTGTATGAGGGAGAGTCACTTGTAACGAACGGTATCAAGATTGCTCTGATTGAATCCAAAACCTTTGACAAGTTAGTGGTGAATCTCAGTCCGTAATTCTATGGCTTAAGAACGATACGGATTGGGTTGCCGATTTTCTTCTCGAGCTTCTCTA
>CAYSGG010000100.1:0-1675 GCA_964430775.1 uncultured Clavibacter sp.
CTTTTCAATGTCGATCATGGCCCTACCCTATCAGTAATAGTTGAACTTTCAACTAATCACTTGGTACCACAGAGTATCTGTGGGCTATTTGCAGGTTCTTTCGCCCCGAATCCTTTTGTCTGGCCGACAAGAAGTACTCCACAAGCGCCTCCTTCGGCCCAACCGTGACACGCACGTGACCAGAATTTGGCGCCTTGGTTCCTGACTTGTAAGCAGCATCATTGAATGAGGAGAAGGTGTCATCGGCTGGATTTGGCATGGATTGATAGATCAATCCATCTCTTTCCTGCGTCACAAAAATATGGTCATGCCCTTGGAAGAAAATCGAAACTCCATTTTTAACCATCAAATCATGAATAGGCAGTTCCCAATTGGGACGCTCTTTCTCGAAGGTTGTTACGCCTTTCGGGTCTCTACCGCCCCACTCGTAGTCATATGACAATTCGACACCTCCGCGCCCAGTGCCCATCACGTGATGAGCAAAGATAAACTTGTATTTTGCAGTACTGCTTTCCAAAGTTCTCTTAAGCCAGGCATATTGCTCGTCACCAATGCCAATGGACCACATGTCTTTGGCTTTGCCCCCACCTGCTGACTTCTTTGCACCTGTCTTCCCTCCTTGATCCTCAGGGACAAGGGTGCCCGCTGTGTTATCCACTGCGCTTTTAGAATGCCAATAAGGATCGAGCGTCACAAAAAGCGCATCTCCCCATGTCCATGCGTAGTAATCACGTGGTAATCCAACACCAGGAACTTCTGTTTCATTGCCTGAGTAAAACTCATTAGGAGCAGGAAGTGGGTAATACTTAAGTCGTGCATTGCCAGCAAGCACCGCTGGGTTTGTATTTGTACCGTCCAATAAATAGGACGCGGCTTGTTCATGATTGCCGTTTACAAGGAACACTGGAATGGATGAACCAATTACGCCGAGCCAATCACGATGAGTTCGATAAACTTTTTCAACATTTGCTTGATTTGCTTGACCTTTTGAAATCAGTGGATCAATACTGAAATCATCACCCATCAGAATGTGAAAATCCGGTTGTTGCTCAGCAACATTTGCCATAGTGATGTAGTACAACTCAGAATTGAACATCTTTCCTGCTCGCTCGGGATGTGTATCCCCATGAACCGTGAAAGTGAAGGTAGATGAAGCTTTTTTCGCAGTTGAGAATGAGAACTGTTTTCCGACTTGATAAGACTTTGAAGTTCCGACCGCGTAACGAATTCGATAATAAACTCTTGAACTGGCCTTGAGATTTTTCAATTCGATTGTAGTTGGATTGCCAGAGGAAATTGTCAATGGATTAGTTTTAGAGGTGTACTTGCTCTTGGTATATCCGTATTCAAGGTAGGCGCTAATCTTTTCGCTCGACAATATGCTCAGTGCAATTGAATTATTAGTGGGGCGTCCAAGAATTACATTCGCGACTGGAGCAGTCGCTCCGACAGCCCTCCCTACACTGGAATTAGCGAAAGCTGAAGCTGCCACGGCAACAAAAAGAGATCGACGTGTGAATGGCTTTTGAGCCCAGTAGTTAAGCAGTGTCCGAGTTTCATAGGTCATTTGACGAATGTAGGCTTCAAATGGCTGCTTTTCAAAGGTATTCCCATTGGAAAAACCTGAGAATTCCATTGAAATTAACTATCCTTTCGAGATGAGGCGCTTGCTCTA
>CAYSGG010000101.1:0-1423 GCA_964430775.1 uncultured Clavibacter sp.
AGGTAACCTTTCGTTATTGATGCATCCGCATCATAAAAAAGAAAGCACGGCAGTTGCCGGCTTATATGTAAGTCTTACCTTTTCGTGATTACGTCAAGTCAATTGAGACATACATGTCTACTTGATTGGTACGTATTTTCATGTCATCACTTGCTGCTGTAAAACCATCTACATTCAAAGACCTCGGCATTCATCCTGATTTAGTCAGAGTTTTGGATGCCCAAGGCATCACCACTCCATTTCCGATCCAAGAAGCGACTCTTCCGGATGCAATTGCCGGACATGACATTCTTGGTCGAGGCCAGACTGGCTCCGGAAAAACACTTGCATTCGGACTCGCGCTGCTCAATAACATTTATGGCAAGAAAGCAAAGCCTCACCAACCACTTGCACTTGTACTTGCACCAACTCGCGAACTCGCACAACAAATTGATGAAGTACTGCGTCCATTAGCTCGCGCAATCGGCCAAGACTCTGTCGTTATCGCAGGCGGAATGCCGTATGGCAAGCAGGTAAATGCACTGAAGAAAGCAACCTCAATCTTGGTTGCAACACCAGGACGACTCATTGATCTTCTTGAAAAGAACGAAGTCCGCTTTGATGCCTTGCAAATCACAGTCCTAGATGAAGCCGACCAGATGGCAGATATGGGTTTTCTTCCGGTCGTTAAGCAGATTCTCAATCAGACGAAAAAGGGCGGCCAACGCATGCTCTTCTCCGCAACCCTTGATCGTGGCGTTGATGGTCTGGTTCGCCAATATCTTTCTGAGCCAAAGTCACACTCAATCAAAGAGATTGAAGGCACAAAAGCAAAGACTGATCACTACGTATTCGTTTTGAAGCATGGCGATAAAGCAAATATCACCACTCAGATCGCATCACGTGAAGGAAAGTCAATCTTCTTCGTACGTACAAAGCGCGGAGCAGACAAGCTAGCTTCTAACCTTTCCAATGCTGGAGTTATGGTCGGAACATTGCATGGTGGAAAGTCACAAGCAGTGCGTACTCGCACACTAGCTCGCTTCAAGGAACAAGATTCAGCGGTCTTAATCGCCACCGATGTTGCAGCGCGCGGAATCCACGTTGATGGAATCGATCTCGTTGTTCATGTCGATGCGCCTGCAGATCACAAAGATTACTTACACCGTTCAGGCCGTACAGCTCGCGCTGGCCAAACTGGACGCGTTGTAACTCTGGCTACTCATTCCGAGCAACGAGCAATCGGTGGCATCACAACTCGCGCCGGTGTCGAACCATGGGTTATGGGCATTACACCAATGGATGAAAAGCTTGTGAAAATCACTGGAGCACGTGAACCATCTGGGATTCCAATCATCGAACCGAAGGTGAAAGCGCCTGCGATGCCACGCCACAAAGTGCAACGCAACCGCAAGAAGCGTTCCAACGGTGAGAGCAGCTTCAA
>CAYSGG010000102.1:0-1423 GCA_964430775.1 uncultured Clavibacter sp.
TAAGACTCTTTGATTCGCTCTCGATAGTAATACGCGCTCGCTTTAGGAGTTCGTTTCTGGGTCGCGTAATCGACGTGAATGATTCCAAATCTCATGCTGTAACCAAAAGCCCACTCAAAGTTATCCATCAAACTCCATGCAAAGTACCCCTTTACTGGCGCTCCAGTTGATTTCGCCTCCATAACGGCAGCAAGATGTTTTGCTAGATAACTTAAGCGATTCTGATCGTCAATTTCTCCATTGATAATTTGATCATCCCACGCAGATCCATTTTCAGTGATGTAAATTTCCTGAGGTCCGTAGTCTTGAGTAATTCGCATTATTAAGTCTCGAAGTGAAGGGGCATGAACTTCCCAACCCATCGCAGTTCGCTCCTTGCCTTCAACGTTAACTTGTTTATATGGCAGAGGTTTACTTTCAGAATCTAGCGTTACGGTCTGTCGGGTGTAGTAATTGATTCCTAGGAAATCTAGTGGCGTTGAAATAATCTCCATATCACCAGCATGAATGGGAACTTCCTTAGCAAAGCCTTCAACAATATCTGGGGGGTACTTCCCTTTGAAGACTGGATCTGCAAACCAACGATTATCAAAGCCATCAGCTAATGTCGCAGCTAGTGTGTCGTCAGCGTTATCGCGCAAAGCAACTGCCGGAGTAAAGTTCAGAACGATTCCCACTTTTACATCAGATGAACTCTCTCGAATTGCCTTAGTAGCCAGCCCGTGCCCCAATAAAAGGTGATGTGCCGCATTGATTCCGGTCTGAAGATCTTTGATGCCTGGCGCCATAACTCCGTAGAGATGCCCTAACCAAGCGCTACAAAATGGTTCATTAAGTGTGGTCCAGTTCTTAACTCGGTCAGCAAAGCGTTCAGCCATCACATGTGCGTAATCTGCAAACCAGTAAGCGCAATCACGATTATTCCAACCACCTTTGTCTTGCAGCGCTTGTGGCAGATCCCAGTGATACAGAGTGGGCCACGGAGTTATTCCACGTTCGAGGGCGCCATCGATTAAGCGATCATAAAAATCTATTCCTATTTGATTGGGCGTACCAACGCCGTTGGGGAATACTCGTGGCCAAGCAATGGAGAAACGATATGCATTAACTCCAAGCCATTTGATGAGGTCAAGGTCTTCCTGGTAGCGATGGTAGTGATCACATGCGATATCGCCATTGTCGCCATTGTCGATAGCACCAGGAATTCGCGAGAAGGTATCCCAGATTGAAGGACCGCGGCCGCCTTCGCGCGCTGCTCCTTCAATTTGATAGGACGAGGTTGCGACTCCCCAGGTAAACATCGAGCTCCATTCCATTGAGTACTTGAAACTATAGCGACTGGGTCTAGTACCTCACTAGAGTTTGCGTCATGAATATTCGTCCCGCGCGCCGTGATGAGGTTGGCATTGTGTTGCAATTAATC
>CAYSGG010000103.1:0-1418 GCA_964430775.1 uncultured Clavibacter sp.
CTGCTTTCACCAATGAATCAAAGGCGCCTAGCGTCTCCTCAATCGGAGTATCGGGATCATCTTGGTGGGCGTAGTACAGATCGATGTAATCAGTTTGTAGGCGACGCAAGGAATCATCGCAGGCTGCTGCGATATTGGCGGGCTTGAGACCGGGGCGAGTATCGAGCTTTGAAACTTTGGTAGCAATGACCATTTTCGTGCGATTACTGCGCTTTTTCATCCAGTTTCCGATGACAGTTTCTGACTCTCCTCCCACATGTCCAGGAGCCCACTGAGAATACATATCGGCGGTATCGACGAAGTTTCCGCCGTTGTCGAAGTAATAATCAAGGACTACTTCAGAATTAGTGAGATCAGCGCTAAACCCAAAAACATTGCCGCCAAGGCAGAGCGGGTGAACCTTGAGATCAGTATGAGGCAGGATCATCATTGCGGCATCGTATAGCGATAGAGGACATCGCGTCCCCACTCAGTAAATCCCAGTGATTGATAGAGCTTGATTGCAGCGCTGTTATCGGCATCAACATAAAGCATGGCGCTGAAGATTCCTTGATAACGCATATGGCGAAGGCCTGCGATAGTTACTGCGCGGCCAATTCCTTTACCTGCATGCTTGGGATCAACTCCCATGATGTAAATCTCTCCGATGGGATCATGGTCATGTTCAGCTTCATCATGTGAATGCTTATGAGTATGCCCACCATGAATCTTGGTCCAGCAGAATCCAGTCATCACACTTTTTTCTTCGGAGATAAGAAATCCTTGCGGATCAAACCAATCTTCTTTCGTGCGCACCTCAAGGTCGCGCGTGGTCCAATTACCTTGTTCTGGATGATCAATGAAGGTGCGATTGTTCAATGCAATCCACTCATCGTTATCGATTCCAGGTAGGAAATTTCGGATGGCGATCTCTTGGGCTAATTCGGGGATCGGATCATTGAGCGATCGACGCATCTGAATAACGGTGCGCACACGTGTGAAACCATTTCGCTCTGCGATGTTCTTGGCCTCTGAAAGATCACCATGCGACCAGAGTCGAAGTGTGCCGCCGGCTGATTCTTGAAGAGCCTTAAGAAGTGATTGTCCGATACCGGCTTTGCGATGGCTGGGATGAACCACGAATTCTGCGCTGGGGCCTTCGACTTTATCGGTGAGATCTAGGTGGGCATATCCGACGACTTTGCCTTCATTCGTAGCGATGAAGTGAGTATCTGATTTATCTCCGCCATGGCGTAAATGAAGTAGAACATGCTCACTTACCGGGGGAATGCCGTCGTGATCTGAAGCGGCGGCAATCAGGGCAAGGACTTGAGGTTGAACCGATGAATCAAGACGATCAAGCTGAGTGATCACGAGAGTCTTCAGACAGTGAGATCAGATTGAGATTGCTCTTTAGGACTTGTGTTAAAGCGGTATCC
>CAYSGG010000104.1:0-1409 GCA_964430775.1 uncultured Clavibacter sp.
ATCTGAATCAAGAATTTCAATTGTGTAGTTTCGAAACGTTGCAGTATTACCTTTGGCTAAAGTCGAGGGGTACCAACCTGATTGTGGAGGATTGTCTCGGTAGATCACTTGTGCAGTTCCAAGGTTTGAAAGTATGTCGGCATTAATGTGATAAGCAAAAATTCCTTCTTCATCAGGACTGATCTGACTATCTCGACTAACTTTACGACTTTCTAGGACAATTACCTCACTGT
Source organism: uncultured Clavibacter sp. (assembly GCA_964430775.1). Lineage (GTDB taxonomy): Bacteria > Actinomycetota > Actinomycetes > Nanopelagicales > Nanopelagicaceae > MAG-120802. Next base: position 234 of record CAYSGG010000104.1, read on the forward strand.
CACTCAACTTAATCGTAAGCATCTTGATTCCTGCGGTATTTGGTGCGAGATCACTTACCTTCACTGTGTAGGAATCTTGCGTGGGAGCAGAGATGCAGGCAACTTGGTCCTCTCTAAACCAACTCAGCACAAACCTCTCCCAGGCCAGAAATTCTGGTGCGCGACTTGCACCGTTGGCCATCGCGCTAAATTTTGGATAACCAGGCCTGCCCCATGACTGTCCGCCAGTATTAAATGGATGAATCAATCCCCACAAGTGTCCAGCTTCATGCAGCAGCCATATCTTCTTACTTGGATCATCTACATATTCTCGAATTGGCCCAAATGTTCCAGCGTAAAACCGAACACCGTCTGCGGTGAATAACCCATCCCCGCCGCCTCCAAGAACGCCCTCAAACCCAATCTTGGTAGTTGATGCGGTGACCACATTGACGAATGAGTATTTAGAAAAATCAACCAGTGGATCAGCAACGGCCACAGCATCTCGAATGAGTCCTGCTGCATCCGCATTAGGCTTCATGGGAGCATCGTGTGCCGTATCGAGGTTATAAGAGAGAACAGATTTCTTAATATGTAGGAATTGATCAAAGGTATCAACTTTGTACTTAAGCTTTCCATAGCTCATTGACTCGGCAAATCTCTCGAAAGTCGGAATCTGATTATTTTTCCACTCATCAATCTGTTTCTGTTCTGCTGGCAGATCATCAAAGTAAACAAAGAGTGTTATTGCTCGCTGCTCGCCCAAATGAGCAGTCACATTCCGTGGCCGTGGAAAACCTAAGTGTTCATTTCTATTTCCTGTAATAGCGGACTTAATCTCACAGGTAGACATTGATTGGAACTTACTTAAATCAGTTAGCGGAATTGCCTGCTTTGTTGGCGTTGGTGATGGCGTAGGAGTCGGAGTTGCACTAACACTCGGCGTAGGCGTAGGCGTCGGAGTCGCAACAACACTCGGGCTAGGAGTTGGTTCTGGTGTGGATGTAGCAGAAGGCGCAGGTGCCGCGCTCTTAACAGCCACACCTTTATTCCAAAGAAGCTTCTTACCCTTTTTTACACAAGTAAATTTCTTACCTTGGTAAACAGATGTCTTTCCTGACTTCGAACAAACAGATCCAGCCTTAGGAGGGTTTGCTGAGTAAGCCTGGATAGAACTGAAGACAAGAGCGCTACAGA
>CAYSGG010000105.1:0-1401 GCA_964430775.1 uncultured Clavibacter sp.
TATGAACACTTTCGATAACGGAAAAGAGCGAAAGCTTCCTTCTCGCCCACACGATATTCCTACTCCTGAGCCGCTCAAGAAGTTTATGGAACAAGGGTGGGCGCCATCTCCGTTAGAAGGTCTCAAGAAGAACCCTGTGGCTTCCTTTGCGGGCGCTCGTCGCAAGAAGCTCTCGGAGAGTTTTCCACATAAGCGCCTGATTGTTCCTGCCGGAACTTTCAAAGTTCGCAGCAATGACTCTGATTATCGCTTCCGTCCTCATACTGCTTATTCATGGTTGAGCGGCGTCAACGGAACAGATGCGGTCCCAGACTCTGTCTTGATTCTCGAACCACATGGCTCTGGGCATGATTCGTTGCTCTTTATTCATCCCCGATCGGTACGTGAAAATAGCGATGAGTTCTATCGCAATGTCCGTCACGGAGAATTTTGGATCGGCCGTCGCATGACTTTGGAAGAGACAGAGTTTGCTTATGAAATCTCTGTGCGCCATATCGATTCTTTGGATGAATTTCTAAGCCACGAAAAAGAAACTTTGATTGTTCGTGGCGAAGATTCTTATATCGATTCACGAGTTAAGGAACATAGCGATGATGCGACTTTGGCTTCATGGTTGTCCGAGGCGCGTCTAGTTAAAGATGAATTTGAAATCGCCGAGATGCAGAAAGCGATTGATGCAACGCACCGTGGTTTCGAAGACATGATCCGTGCTATCCCAGCAGCAGTTGGCAAAAAGCGTGGAGAGAGGTTGGTTGAAGGCGCATTCTTTACTCGTGCACGCTTTGAAGGTAACGATCTTGGTTATGACAGCATCGTTGCCGCCGGTTCACATGCTTGTGTTTTGCACTGGATCCGCAATGATGGCGAGCTTCGCGATGGCGAATTGGTGTTGATTGATGCAGGTGTTGAAGCTGAATCGCTGTTTACCGCAGACATAACTCGCACTTTCCCTATCAATGGAAAGTTCACACCAGCCCAGCGCAAGATTTACACCTTGGTGTATGAGGCGCAAGAAGCTGGCATGAAGGCAGTAAAACCTGGCGCGAAGTTCCGCGATTTCCATGTCGCAGCAAGCGAAGTTTTAGCGCGCGGCTTAGCTGAGATGGGCGTTCTTCCTATCGCACCAGAAGAATCGTTGAAGCCAGATGTTGGATTACATCGCCGCTGGACTGTTCATGGCACCGGACATATGTTGGGAATGGATGTCCATGATTGTGCTCAAGCTCGTAAAGAAGCACATACCGAAGGAATCTTGAAGGAAGGAATGATCCTTACCGTTGAGCCCGGTCTTTACATCCAGCCTGATGACACATTATTCCCAGCAGAATTCCGCGGAATCGGTGTGCGTATCGAGGATGATGTTCTTGTCACTAAAGATGGTTGCAAGAACCTCAGCAGTGC
>CAYSGG010000106.1:0-1387 GCA_964430775.1 uncultured Clavibacter sp.
ACCTTGTATGAAGGCACGACTGCGATCCAAGGTTTGGATTTCTTCTTCCGCAAAATCATCAAAGACAATGGCCGCGCGCTCACCAAGCTTGCTAAAGAAATCGGCAAGGTTGCTGCAAGCGGTGGCAACAACGCAACCGAGAAGGCTGCTCTTGCTAAAGCTCTGGAAGATATGCAGGGCATCATCGGACAACTTGTTACTCACGCGCTTGCAAGCCAAGAGAATCCATCTGAGATTTACAAGTGTGGACTCAATACCTCTCGCCTGTTGATGGCGGTTGGTGATGTCATCATCTCGTGGTTGTTGCTCCGTCAAGCAGAGATTGCTGCTACCAAGATCGGTAGCGCAACCGGTAAAGAGAAAGATTTCTATGAAGGAAAGATTGCCGCAGCGCGATACTTCATTCATAACTTCTTGCCATTGATCACCGCTACTCGCGCCATTGTTGAGCGCGAAGATGGCGAGATCATGAAGGTCTCAGAAGCCGCCTTCTAAGCAGGTAAGGTACGCGGATGCTCACAAAGCTCCGCGGCGAGATCTACCTATTCTTTGGGGCCTTTCTCTTTGCCTTCAACGGCATCATCTCCAAGATTGTGCTCATCGATGGGCTTTCGGCTTGGCGCTTAACTCAGATCCGTACGGGCGGCGCTTTCCTCATTCTCTTTGCAATCTATGCGACCTTCCGTCGACGTGAACTCAAACCGACTCGGGCAGAGCTTCCTTGGTTAATTGCCTTTGGCGTTGTTGGTGTGGCGATGGTCCAGGCTTTCTACTTTGTGGCAATCGAGCGGATGTATGTCGGTGTTGCACTTCTGATTGAGTTCACAGCTCCGATCTGGATTCTGCTCTTCCTACGTTTTGTCATGAAGAAGCATGTGCCGACATCTCTTTGGTACGCGATCTTGCTCAGCTTCTCTGGGCTATTGATGATCACGCAGATCTGGGATGGTCTATCACTAGATCGAATCGGTTTGATTGCTGCTTTCCTTGATGCTCTGGCGCTTGCGGGATATTTCCTCATCGGTGATCGCCTTGGAAAAACTAAATCGAGCGCTGCTATTGCCACATGGGGATTTGGTGTTGCAAGTGCTGTCTTGTTCTTTATCTTGCCAGTCTGGAGTTTCCCGACTGAAGTATTTGGTAAAGATATGCAATTACTCGGACGCTTTAGTGATTACACCTTGCCAGGGTGGGTATTGATTCTCTGGATTGTTGTGATGGGAACAATCGCGCCTTACTTACTTGTAGTCAGTGGCTTGAAATTGCTTTCTGCATCAACTGCGAGTGTATTTGGAATGATTGAACCGGTAATGGCTGGAATGTTTGCCTGGTGGTGGCTCAGTGAGAGCTTAAATGGAATCCAATTAGTGGGCTGCGTGGTTGTTAT
>CAYSGG010000107.1:0-1386 GCA_964430775.1 uncultured Clavibacter sp.
CTAAACTGGTCCTCTATTGCCGCTCTATGAAGGAGATCTTCAATCGTGAATCTCGGAACTGCCACAACACCTAAGCACGACATTGCCAACGCTGCTCTCGCTGCCGAAGGAAAGAAACGTATCGAGTGGGCAGAACGCAACATGCCGGTTCTGGCGCAGATTCGAGAAAGATTTGAACGGGAGAGACCCTTTGAAGGTGTCCGTTTCGCTGCGTGCATGCACGTAACAACGGAGACGGCAAATCTCATGCGCGCCCTCAAGGCAGGGGGAGCTGAACTCGCGCTGTGTGCATCCAACCCCTTATCAACCCAAGATGACACAGCTGCTGCGCTGGTTCACGAATACGGGATCAGCGTATTTGCGCGCAACGCCGTAGATCGTGATGGTTACTACGCACATATCAATGCAGCCCTCGATATCGAACCTCACCAAGTATTTGATGATGGTTGCGACTTGGTCAATACCTTGCACACGACTCGTACCGAGTTACTTCCAAATATTTCTGGTGGATGCGAGGAGACCACAACTGGCGTCATTCGCCTACACCAAATGGCAAAAGACGGAGCACTCACCTTCCCGATGATTGCGGTCAATGACACGGATACCAAACATATGTTTGATAATCGCTACGGAACCGGTCAGTCCACCATTGACGCAATTTTCCGTGCCACAAATCAACTTCTTGGTGGCAAAGTATTTGTTGTCGCAGGTTTCGGTTTCTGTGGAAAAGGTGTTGCAGAGCGTGCACGGGGAATGGGATCTGATGTGGTTGTTACAGAAGTTGATCCCACCAAAGCCCTTGATGCGCTCATGCAGGGCTACCGTGTTATGCCGATGGCTGAAGCGGCCAAAATTGGGGATGTTTTCGTCACCGTGACCGGAAATAGAACAGTACTTTCGGCCGAGCACTTCGCGCTGATGAAAGATGGAGCAATTCTTGCCAATGCAGGGCACTTCGATATCGAAATTGATGTGGCATGGCTAGAGAAGAATGCTCAGAAGAATTCAAAGATTCGCCACCAAACAGACGAGTATGTTCTTTCAAATGGCCATCGCTTACTTCTCATTGCCGAAGGGCGTCTCGTCAATCTAGGTGCAGCTGAAGGTCATCCTGCCGTCGTGATGGATATGTCTTTTGCGGATCAAGCACTCACGGCCGAGTGGTTGGTCAAGACTGCTAAGACATTAACTCCCGGTGTTCATAACGTTCCAACATCAATCGATAAGGAAGTTGCACGACTTAAGCTCAAGAGCATGGGTGCAACTATTGATACCCTCAATGCAATTCAAGACGAATACCTCAACTCATGGAAGCACGGTAGCTAATGACATCGGTGATGGTCGTTGATGATGATCAAGACCTTGCCGAAATGCTGGGAATTGTCC
>CAYSGG010000108.1:0-1348 GCA_964430775.1 uncultured Clavibacter sp.
CTACGACGACCAGATTATGAGTCCGGGGCTCTAACCAACTGAGCTACTGCCCCCTGAGTCTGTCACGCTCAAAGGCACGGCCTAATCATAGATTGGATTTACGGCGTTCAAAGCTTCAAGAAACTACTATCAAGCTTGTGAGACCAAGTCGAATGGCGGCCATCGCGGCGCTAGTGCTTTCGTCGCTTCTCTACCCAGCGCAGGCGAGCCTTCCTGGGAATGAGGACTTCACAAATGAGCGGATTGTTCCGCTGCTGCAATTTCCCAACTCTCAAGAGTCTGCCGGTTCTGGATTCCTTTATTCATCTCGCATAGTTTTCACTTCCGCTCATACAGCGGTTACTTTCAATGCTCAAGGAGAAATGATTGATTTTCGCTCCGAACTTTCTGTCGGTAAACCAAACGCAAATTTGGCGAACTCAGGACCAGGCGTCCGCGTAATTAAGAGATTTGCTGCTGCCGGGTATGTAGCCGATCGCGAGGGAGATGTGAACGATTTTGCAATACTCGTACTTGAGCGAGACCTCATTAAGGCCGATCCTGTGCAATTAATGACTCCAGAGATTGAGAAAGAGCTTGTCGAAAAGCGAGCGACTGTAAAGATGCATGGCTATGGAAATTACATTGACCTTTGTGCACCAAATGAAACTTTGCCATGCAAAACAAATAGGCTCACATCATCACTAGTTCCACGTTCAGCTGAGGCAACGCTGAGACCTGCCAACGACTTTGCTCAATTGATGACGTATCCGCTACCAGCGCGATTTGCAGATCAATTGCTTTTCTTTAGTCCAGGAAAGACTGGAATGTGTGCTGGAGATTCTGGTGGCTCGCTTACAACAATTTATAACGGCAAGTTGCTGTATCTCTCAAATATTGGAACTGGTGGTTGGACTTACGGATGTGGAATGAATGGAGGCTATGATGGAAAAGGCGGCTTCCAATATTCTTCGCAAATTTATAAGCAGAGAGATTTGATAAGACAAGCAGAGGCTTTTGTTGCCGAGCAAATTGCGGCCGAGGAAGTGGCGGCAAAGGCCAAGGCAGAAGCCGAAGCAAAAGCCAAGGCGGATTCGGCGAAAAAGAAGGTATCTATCACCTGCGTTAAAGGTAACCTCACGAAGAAAGTTACCGCTGTAAGTCCCAAGTGCCCGAAGGGATTCAAAAAGAAGTAGTTAAACGATGTCGAATTAAGAGTTCTGACTATTGGGTATTAGGGACTAGACAATTGCGGTGGCAACATCTCTGGCCTGCACGCGGAGCTCTGGAATGGCCGTGGTCTCGAAACGTTCGCCAAGGAGGATTGGCCCGATCGCAAATAAGCCCTCAACGTTCTTGCCTTCACTGT
>CAYSGG010000109.1:0-1179 GCA_964430775.1 uncultured Clavibacter sp.
CTCTAACGCCGCGTCAGAAACAGATTATTAACCTCTTTAAGCAAGATCTCACAACAGACCAAATGGCAGATCGCCTGAAATTCTCTTCAAGCACCATCAAACAAGACATCATCAAGATTTACAGCATTTTTGGCGTCAATTCACGTAGCGCCGTAGTTGAGCTCGCTGAAAAAGCTGGACTCTCTTAAACCTGATCTAGCTCCTTACGCCAAGGTGGATTGGCCCCTGCTCGAGAACAAGTAATTGACGCTGCTTTTGCGGCCCTAGAAAGCACCATCCCCATAGTCTGCACATTCAAGCCCGCTAGACCGTGATGCAACAAGCCTTCTACCAATATCGCACCTATGGTGTCACCGGCCCCCACCGTGTCCACCACATCAACCAAGACCGCAGGAATATTCACTTCAAAATCAGCGGAAAACGCTGTTAATCCCTTCTCGGCTCGCGTGACGACAACAATCGCAACACCTTGTCTAATCCACGAATCTACGAGCTCTCTTTCATCCTGGTCGTAAAGCCACGTCAGATCATCTTCACTCATCTTCACAATCGTCGCGTAATCAAGCCATCGCTCAAATGCCGCACGATAAATGTTCTTGTCGCCTTGAATTGATGGGCGCACATTGGGATCAAAGACTATGGGTGCCTTTTTTTCGCTCAACCATCGCATTAATTCACTTGCCCCAGGTTCTAGCAAAGTCGCTACCGAGCCAATGTGAATTACGTCAGGCTCATCTTGAGGCAACCACGATGCTTCAAAGGCAAAACTGGCGCTTCCCTCAAGTTCGAAGTCGTACCGCGCAAGTCCATTCTCATCAATCGTTGCTATTGCCAGCCCCGTCGGCAAATCTGATCGGAGCACCAGAGACAAATCGACCCCGCTATCCAGTAACTCAGCGCTAATGGCATTTCCATAGGCATCAGAGGAAATTCCCCCCACAAAGTAGGTTGCATAACCCAAGCGGGCTACCGCCTTCGCTGTATTTGCCGGGCCACCACCAACCATTGGCTGCCGCTGGCCTCCTGCAACAGGGATTAAGTCCATGAGGGCCTCTCCGACCACCCAGACCCGTTTCTGAGGCTGATTCATCCCTCAATTATGGAGGGTTCACAACCAGGCCACGCTCAAAAAAGGCTCACTCATATCGAGAGCTCCGACCCGGCTCAACCATCATTGCA
>CAYSGG010000109.1:1189-1288 GCA_964430775.1 uncultured Clavibacter sp.
CCGACCACCCAGACCCGTTTCTGAGGCTGATTCATGTCTCAATTATGGAGGGTCTGCAACCAGGCCACGCTCAAAAAAGGCTCACTCATATCTGATGAG
>CAYSGG010000110.1:0-1250 GCA_964430775.1 uncultured Clavibacter sp.
CCCTAGACCCCATGGGCCAAAAATGAACGAAGCAAGAATTGATTGGGATATGTAGACCGTAAGCGACATCCTGCCAGCAGGACTCATCCAGGCCACCAACGTTGACTTAGTTTTGATCAATCGCAAAATAAGTCCGACATAACCCATAGAGAGCAATGGAGCGGCCGCGAAAGCGAGAACGGTCGTGCCAATAAAAGTAGCTTCAGATACATTCAATGATTGTTCGTTCCGAACCAAGATCCACGCCAAGATAACTTGTATCGGTAATCCGATGAAGAATCCATAACGAATCATCTTGGAACTTAATCCAAGATCTATTGAGTCTGATAGAAAGTTAGCCCGGGCGGCACGTAATCCCACTAGGAATGCAGCAAATGCGAAGCCGCCTTGAAGCACTAATCCAGAACCCAAAATACCAATGACCCAGAGTTCAAGGCGCGGAGCAATTGATTCAAGAAAAGTTCCATCACGAAGAACTTCATCAAGTGTTGAGAGAGAGTCTGCACTCAAGCTCTCCTCTGGAAAAAATCTTTCGCCTATATAAACGAGCGCTGCAAATACAATCAGGAGAAAGGAGAATGTGCCATAGATGGCCCGAGTCCAAATCTTTAACGTTCTATCGGCTCTAAAGAAGAATGGAAGCAATAGAAGTCCAAAGAGCCCATACATAAAGAGAATGTCCCCATGCCAGAGCAGAGTGAAGTGAATCGCGCCAAGAATCATCAAGACAATGCACCGTTTTAACCATCGCTTGCGATTGGCGCGTTCGCCCCTGACTATGTAGCCAGAGCTGTAGCCAAATAGGAAAGAGAAGAGCAAGTAGAACTTGCCCAAGAAAATTGCCGACATAATGAATGCGGCAGACCCGTTGGCGAATCCCTGAACGCCATCACCGCGCGCACCCTCTTGGCTATTGAGTGCCATGAAGGGAATATTCACGATCAGAATTCCAAGGAGTGCAAAGCCTCTCAATACATCAGGAGCGGTATCTCTCTGTCGTGTCTGTGTCACAAGAGACCCCAGGAAGTCATGGCGCGTAGGTTACTCAAAGACTGCTTTATCAAGCGCTTAATACGACACTTAAAGGTTGCTTAGAAAACAAAGAGACTCGGTAGCATGTGAACATGACGGAAAAGCCTCGAGAAATTCGAAGAAAACCTCATCGTTCGGTTGCAGAATTACAAGAGATTTATCAAATTTTGGACGAAGGATATGTAGCTCACCTTGGATTCAATGATCCTCACACTGGT
>CAYSGG010000111.1:0-1243 GCA_964430775.1 uncultured Clavibacter sp.
AAATAAGTTCCGGTCTGGACTTCAATAAAGACCACATCAGTTTCTCCAACATTGTGAATGCGATGCAGAACTCCAGTGCCAATATCAATTGTCGATCCAGCCCCAAGACGAGAGATGTTGCCATCGATCGTAACTTCAGCATCACCAGAGACGATGAACCAGTGTTCTGCGCGCTTCTGGTGGCGTTGGTATGAGAGGCGCTTTCCAGGCTTGACCCAGATGCATTTAACTTTATGGGAGCTGCTCTCTTGGAGAACTTCGTATGAACCCCAAGGCCTCTCAGACTTTTCTAGCACTTCCATATTCTAGTCTCTGGCGAAAATCGTTAGGCTCTCGGCATGAGAAATCCAACGCCCCAAGACAAATTCACCTTCGGCCTCTGGACTGTGGGATGGCAAGCCCGTGACCCATTTGGAGATGCCACCCGCCCTGCCCTTGATCCCATTCGCACAGTCAGCGAGTTAGCGCAACGTGGTGCGTATGGCGTTACTTTCCATGATGATGATCTGATTCCTTTTGGTTCATCTGCTTCAGATCGCTCCGCTCATATCGCTCGCTTCAAGAAAGCGCTCGATGAGAATGGCATGAAGGTGCCGATGGCAACCACAAATCTTTTTAGTCATCCTGTTTTTAAAGATGGCGCGTTTACATCAAACAATCGTGATATTCGCCGTTATGCAATTCGCAAGGTGATGACAAATATCGAACTTGCGGTCGAACTTGGTGCGCATACTTATGTTTGTTGGGGCGGAAGAGAAGGCGCCGAAACCGATATCGGTAAAGATCCTGTCGTTGCACTCGAGCGCATGCGTGAAGCCTTTAATGTTCTCGGACAGTTTGTGATTGATAAGGGCTACAACATCAAGTTTGCAATGGAACCCAAGCCCAACGAACCACGCGGAGATATCTTCTTGCCGACGATTGGCCACGCTCTCGCATTTATCAATTCGTTGGAACATCCAGAACTCGTTGGCTTAAACCCTGAGGTGGGCCACGAACAGATGGCAGGACTTAATTTTGTACACGGTATCGGACAAGCGCTCTTCCATAAGAAGCTCTTCCATATCGATCTCAACGGACAACATGGACCGAAGTACGACCAAGATTTGGTCTTTGGCCATGGTGATCTGAAATCAGCATTCTTCTTAGTCGACCTCCTTGAGCGCTATAACTACGAAGGACCAAAGCATTTCGATTACAAGCCGATGCGCACCGAGAGCGATGAAGGCGTCTGGGCATCTGC
>CAYSGG010000112.1:0-1223 GCA_964430775.1 uncultured Clavibacter sp.
TGGTATGCGCTCACATCCCGGCGTTACTGCGACATTCTTTGCAGCTATGGCTGACGCAGGCGTCAATATTGAGATGATCTCGACCTCTGAAATTCGTATCTCCATCGTTTGTCGCCAAGCTGATATCGAGCGCGCAGTTCAAGCCGCTCATACCGCGTTCGATCTTGATGCAGACCAGATCGAAGCTGTTGTCTATGGTGGTTCAGGTCGATGAGTAAAAAACCATCACTTGCAGTCGTTGGCGCCACAGGCGCTGTCGGAACAGTCATGCTCGATATCTTGAGCAAGCGCGAGAACGTCTGGGGCGAGATTCGCCTCATTGCATCGGCTCGTAGCGCTGGCAAGAAACTCATCTGCCGTGGTGAAGAGTTAACCGTCGTTGCGTTATCACCAGAAGCATTCGATGGTATCGATGTTGCAATGTTCGATGTTCCTGATGAGGTTTCTGCAGAATGGGCGCCAATTGCTGCATCACGTGGCGCAATCTGCGTGGATAACTCTGGCGCATTCCGTATGGATCCAGAAGTTCCACTCGTTGTCCCAGAAGTAAATCCAGACGATGTGAAGAAGCGTCCTAAAGGAATCATCTCTAATCCAAATTGCACGACCCTTTCGATGATTGTTGCAATGGGCGCGCTACATAAGAAGTACACCCTCAAGGAATTAGTTGTCTCCTCTTATCAAGCGGCATCAGGTGCCGGCCAATCAGGTCTTGATACTTTGCGTGCGCAGATCAAAGAAGTTGCTGGTACCGCTGTCGGTGATCACCCCGGTGATGTTCGCACAGTCATTTCTGACAACGGCCCATTTCCGGCGCCACTTGCACTCAATGTCATTCCTTGGGCAGGTTCGCTCAAGAACGATGGTTATTCATCGGAAGAGCTCAAGGTACGCAATGAATCTCGCAAGATTCTTGGCCTTTCTGATCTCAAGGTATCTGCGACCTGTGTTCGCGTTCCGGTGCTCACCACACACTCACTTGCAGTTCATGCTGTCTTCGATAACGAAGTCTCACGCGAAGAAGCCCAGAACATCTTGGCTAACGCAGCCGGCGTGAAGTTGGTTGATGATCCAGAGAACTACAAGTTCCCAACCCCTGCCGATGTCGTCGGTACTGATCCCACATGGGTCGGTCGTGTGCGTAAGTCACTCGATAATCCCAAGGCGCTTGATCTCTTTGTCTGTGGAGATAACTTACGTAAAGGCGCAGCGCTTAATACTGC
>CAYSGG010000113.1:0-1193 GCA_964430775.1 uncultured Clavibacter sp.
CTCATCCTCGGTAAAGCAGGCTTTGGCGATATGGGTCTTGTGTACCCACTCATCGTTCCTGCGATCGGTATCTTGACTGCGATTCTCGGAATCTTCCTTACTCGTTTGCGTGATTCCGATAAGAGTGCAATGAGCGCGATTAATCGCTCGTTCTACCTCTCTGCGGTTATCTCAGCAGCCCTCGTAGGTCTTGCCACATATACCTATCTACCAAGCACTTTCTCAGCACTTTCCGGCCTCGATGCAGCGTTCAAAGCTGACATCACAATTAACCCTCGCACATTCGCATTCGGCGCGGTCATCATCGGAATCGTTCTTGCGGCAGCAATTCAAATTTTGACTGGCTTCTTCACTGAAGTTGGAAAGCGTCCTGTGAATGATGTTGCTGCTTCATCCAAGACCGGTGCTGCAACAGTAATTCTCGCTGGTGTATCTGTTGGATTTGAATCAGCTGTTTACTCAGCACTTCTCATCGCAGCCGGTGTCTTCGGCGCATTCCTCCTTGGTGGCGGAAGCATCGTTCTCTCACTCTTTGCAGTAGCACTTGCTGGTTGTGGACTTCTCACAACAGTCGGCGTTATCGTCGCAATGGATACCTTTGGTCCGATCTCGGATAACGCACAAGGTATTGCTGAGATGTCTGGCGATGTTAAGGGTGATGGCGCAAAGATCCTTACCTCACTTGATGCGGTCGGTAACACAACAAAGGCAATCACTAAGGGAATCGCCATCGCCACAGCAGTTCTTGCTGCGACTGCTCTCTTCGGTGCATTCACTGATGCAATCAAGAACTCCGTACTTGAAGCCGGCAAAGTTGTTGCTGATCAAGCTCTTCAATACCAGGGCGTTCTCGATATAGCAGATCCACGTAACCTCGTTGGTCTCATCATCGGCGCATCGGTTGTATTCCTCTTCTCAGGTCTTGCAATCAACGCGGTATCTCGCGCTGCTGGCGCTGTGGTTATGGAAGTTCGTAACCAGTTCCAACTACATCCTGGAATCATGAAAGGAACTGAGAAGCCTGAATACGGCCGCGTAGTAGATATCTGTACACGCGACTCACTCCGTGAGCTTGCAACACCAGGACTCCTTGCAGTTATGGCTCCAATCGCGGTTGGTTTCGGCCTCGGCGTTGGCCCACTTGGCGCTTATTTGGCGGGCTCAATCGGCACCGGAACTCTGATGGCGGTATT
>CAYSGG010000114.1:0-1171 GCA_964430775.1 uncultured Clavibacter sp.
GATCGAACCATTCTGAAAGGAACACTACGTGGCTGCAAAGCGTCGTAAGAAAGCTTCTGCAAAGAAAGCTGCTGCCCCAAAGAAGGCTGCTGCTCCAAAGAAGCGTCGTAAGAAGGCTGCTGCTAAGAAGGCTGCTGCCCCAAAGAAGCGCCGTAAGAAAGCTGCTGCCAAGAAGGCTGCTGCTCCAAAGAAGCGCCGCAAGAAAGCTGCTGCTAAGAAGGCTGCTGCTCCAAAGCGTCGTCGTAAGAAGGCTGCTAAGTAAGTTAGCACCAGAATTACAGATAAAGCCCGGCTGCATATGCGCCGGGCTTTTCTCTTTCTCTAGACTTTAAATCCGCACAACTCAGATCTACTTCTCGGAGCTCTCTTCCACGAACTGCTTTCGCAGCTCCTCAGTGACATGGCCGAAGATTCCGGCAAGCGCCTCTTGTTCTTTAACCGAAAGCTGATCAATCAATCGCCTACGCACACTTTCAACATGGCTCGGGGCTGCCGCAACAATCGCCTTAAGACCTTTATCGGTCATTACTGCCCAATAACCACGACGATCTTCGACGCATTCTTCGCGACGTACCCATCCGGCTTTCTCCATGACCTTCATACGATGTGAGAGTCGGGACTTGGAGAGCATCGCAAGTTCTGCCAATTCGCTCATACGCATCCGGCGCCCTGGGGCATCTGAGAGTTGAGCCATTACTTCGTAATCGGCCATTGTTAAATCATGGCCGTCGAGATCGGCATCGAGGGCTTCCAATAATCTGCGCGATGCAATGATGTATGAGCGCCAAGCCTTCATTTCACGTGGATTTAACCAACGTGGAGAGCTCTTTTTGGCCATGCCTTTAGAGTACGCGAAAAACCATTTAGTTGAAAGTTGAACAAGATACCGACACGTTTCAACTAAATGTTGTATTTATACTACATAGCATATATGCTACTTTCAACATGAGTAGACAACCAGAAGAACCAATTTTCAATCGCATTGAAGAGTCCCGACTTGGAAAGGGGCTCTCCCGCCAACAGCTCGCCGATGCTGTCGGGGTCCATTATCAAACTGTCGGCTATCTCGAACGCGGTGAATACAACCCTTCCCTTTCCTTGGCCCTCAAGATTGCTCAAGAGCTAGGCGCCGAAGTAAGTGATCTCTTTTCATTGACCCCATTTCGAAAGG
>CAYSGG010000115.1:0-1154 GCA_964430775.1 uncultured Clavibacter sp.
GGGGTTTGCTGGAGCATGAATTCACTGACCAAAACGCCCCACGGGGTGCTCTTGCGCCAGGGTAAATCACGCTTGTTCTCTTCAAACCAGGCGAGAACTTCGCGATGCATAGGTGGTTACTTTTTTGCTCCAGCAGTGGCTGGGTGGATGACATAGAGCGGCAAGTACTTGGTCTTGCGATTGCTTATTGCAGCCATGCGCGCATCACATAGCGCAGCAAGGTGGTCATAAGCCTTCTGATTCATCATTGCGACAAGTTCGACTTTGTTTGAGATGTAGACCGGCTTTGCACCAGTGTGCGCTTCGGTATTTGAAGAGCAATACCAATCTAGATCTTCACCGCCTTCTCCCCATGCTTCACGGGTGTATTCGCCAATGACAATCACTTCGTAATGTGCATCGCCGACTTCACGCTTCTCCCACGAGCGGCGCAACGGCAATTGCCAACAAATATCAGGTTTGGTTTCGACAAAGTGTTTGCCTTCTTTGAGAGCTAAGTGATGAAGAGCGCAACCAAAGTATTTATCGGTGAATTCTTTCTCGTTGAAGAAAATACAGGTTTCATTAACCTTCTTGGTCTTACGATCCTTGTCGTAGCCAAGTTCGGTAATGCTGAACTTTCCACCTTTGCGAGCGACTTTATGGTTCTGCCACATCTCGGGTTCAAGTCGCTTGGCAGCTTCGGTGACGCGAGCTTCATCTTCTTCGCTGTAGTAATAAGCGCCATCGCTGCAACATCCATGTGTGGGAAATTCCTTATCGATACCTTCACAGCCATTACCGAAGATGCAGTTCCAGTACGAGGTTAGCCAGGTCAGGTCGCACTTAAAAATCTCAGAGGGGTTCTCTGGATTAGGAAACTCCACCCATTCGCGGGTAAAAGTGGTTGCAATCTCTGACATAGGCCGAAAGCCTAGAGGTAGCCTTCGGGTATGCCTAATTCGCAAAGAATGGTGACTATCTACTCGCGCCACAACTGTCATCTATGTGAAGTGGCAAAAAGCGTTGTGGAATCAGCACAAAATGAGGCAGATTTTGAGTTAGAGATTGTCTTTATTGATGGCAATCCAGAGCTAGAGAAGCTTTATGGCGAAGAGGTGCCCGTGACGATGATTGATGGCAAACGCCATGATTATTTTCGGGTAGATAGAGCG
>CAYSGG010000116.1:0-1153 GCA_964430775.1 uncultured Clavibacter sp.
ATGCGACAAAAGTCGTGCCGATGGTGAAGGAAATCCTGGCATCAGATAAGGCGCTTGCGCTCTAGCTTTGTCGGTTCTAAAAAAACGCAATTCCGAAAACGTAACCCAATGTCATAAATGGCGCGAATGGGATACTGGACTTTAGCGATTCTCGACTCTTCATTACCAAGAAGATGGAATAGATCGATGAAGAGATGAAGGTTGCTGCGATTCCATACATCAAAGCGTCAAAGGACTTCCAGCCCAGAAGTAGTCCGACCAAAGCAGAGAGTTTTACATCACCCATACCGATTCCTGATGGATACATCGCATGAAGTGAGAAGAAGAAGAGAAACGCAAATATCGCCCCTACCATCGCTCGGGAAAAATTGGGATCCATTTCCCAGAAGATAGCCATAACAAAAAGTAGAGTGACGAAACCAAGCAAAGATGGAAATGTTATGCGATTGGGAATCCGACGCTCACGAATATCGATATAACTTATTGTTGTCAGTATCGGAAGCAAAAGAAAAGTTGGGATTATGTTGCTCATCGATGACTACAGCGATCCCATGATTGTAAAGATGGCCGGCCCCAAGACAATAACTAAGACAGATGGAAGTAAGAGCAACATGATTGGCGCTAGAATTTTCACGGGAAGCTTCTGGGCTATCTCTCGAGCCTTCTCGCGACGCTCAGCACGGATCATCTTGGCTTGATCCTTTAATGCACTGGTGATTGGAATTCCAAGTTTCTCCACTTGAGATATTGCATTTGTGAAACTCCAAATCTCTGGACGATTAATCCGCTCCGCCATAGAGGTAAAGGCATGGGTACGGCTATCTCCGAGGCGAATTTCTGCAAGAACGCGTCGAAACTCATCACTGAGTGGATTTCCTTCGGAGCGAGAAATTCGGTCTAAGCCGGCTTGAAATCCCAGACCTGCACCAACAGTCATATTCAACAAATCGATTGTCTCTGGAAGTGCCCTTGCGATGCGCTCACCGCGTTCTTTTCCTCGGCTAAACAACAACAAGTCAGGTCCGATAAAGCCCAAAATTGGAAGGAGAATTAGCAGATAGGTCGGTGTTGAAACTAATTGCATTCCTAACATGGAGAGAATCACTCCAGCGATAGACCATTCAAATTTGCGACCAGTCCAAATCGAGACTTG
>CAYSGG010000117.1:0-1143 GCA_964430775.1 uncultured Clavibacter sp.
GTTCAACTGGTCCTTACTCAATGATCACTCAACAACCACTCGGCGGAAAAGCCCAATTCGGCGGACAGCGCTTTGGTGAAATGGAAGTGTGGGCGCTTGAAGCTTATGGCGCTGCATACACACTCCAAGAACTTCTCACCATTAAGTCGGACGACGTTCTTGGTCGCGTCAAGGTTTACGAAGCGATCGTGAAGGGCGAGAACATCCCTGAGCCAGGAATCCCAGAATCATTCAAGGTTCTTGTTAAGGAAATGCAATCACTCTGCCTCAACGTAGAAGTGCTTTCATCTGAAGGCGTTGCTATCGAGATGCGTGATACTGATGAAGAAGTATTCAAGACCGCCGAAGAGTTAGGTATCAACTTGTCACGAGTTGAACCAAGCTCAGTAGAAGAAGTGTGACAGGGGGATAAGAGAAAATGTTAGACGTCAACTTTTTCGATGAACTAAGAATCGGTCTCGCATCTGCGGGCAACATTCGTGAATGGTCATTTGGTGAGGTCAAGAAGCCAGAAACCATCAACTATCGAACACTCAAGCCAGAAAAAGATGGCCTATTCGATGAGAAGATCTTCGGACCTACTCGCGACTGGGAATGCTATTGCGGTAAGTACAAGCGCGTACGCTTCAAGGGAATTATCTGCGAGCGATGCGGCGTCGAAGTCACCCGTGCAAAAGTTCGTCGCGAACGTATGGGCCACATCGAACTTGCAGCTCCAGTAACTCACATCTGGTACTTCAAGGGTGTTCCATCACGTCTTGGATACCTCCTTGATCTTGCTCCAAAAGATCTTGAGAAGGTCATCTACTTCGCTGCTTACATGATTACTGAGGTTGATACCGAAGCTCGTGAAGAGGATCTACCGAAGCTAGAGAAGAAGCTCCACTCTGATCGTAAGAAGATCGAGACCAAGCGCGACAACGATCTCGCTGCTCGTCAAGAGAAGATGGAGAACGATCTCGCTGAACTCGAAGACGAAGGTGCAAAGGCTGACCAACGTCGTAAGGTCCGTGAATCTGGCGAACGCGAACTCAAGAACATCCGCGATCGCTCCCAGAAAGAACTCGATCGTCTCGAGGAAGTCTGGACTCGCTTCAAGAACCTCAAGGTTCAAGATCTTGAAGGTGACGAGAACTTGTATCG
>CAYSGG010000118.1:0-1132 GCA_964430775.1 uncultured Clavibacter sp.
TGAATCAATCGTTGATTCTCGGAATTAACCCCGTCGCCTAACCGCGGCGGGGTTTATTTTTTTGGCCTTCGCATGTACTTTCTTGGCATGAAACGAGCTATTGTCCTTGTAACCGCACTTTGTATTTCACTCCTTGTTGCTCCAAGCAATATTGCTAAGGCAGCAGAGTGGACGATGACACAGGATGCAGTGTCACTAGGAATCAATGGCGTTTCACCGCACGTTGATCGACTTAATGGCACTGATCGCGTTTGGCGATCGGATGGACCTTCTGGCACAGTGATAAGTGATTGCAATGATGCCGGAGTTTGTGTCAATGTCCCTGCGCCCAGCCGATTGGGAAATGACTTTGCAGTTGTGACTTTCTCAAATGGAACTAAACGCGCATATTTCAAAGATGTAGATGGCCAATTCCAACAAGTGTTTTCAGCGCCGTGTTTAGATGCTGGATGTACATCCGTCGGCAGTAGAACAGCCACAAGTAGTGAGATGCGAGTTCCCTCGTCCATGAGAGCCTGGGGAGTCCCAGATCCTGTCTTGTTGCCTGATGGAAAAGTACGTATCTACATTGTTGAGAGTCCAGTACCCGGTAAGTGCACCGAAAAGATTGCGTCATACATTTCTAACGATGGAGTGACTTTCACCAAAGAAACTGGTTGGCGATTTGAAGGTGGCTATGTTGATACTGAAATTTTGCGCGCCAAAGATGGCGACTGGTTAATGATTATGGCGGACATTGCATGTACGCCCTCAAGACGCCAAGAGCTTTTCATTAGTACATCCAAAGATGGTTTAACGTGGACTAACCCAGAAATGCTTATCGGAACTGGCGTCTATGGTTTAGATCCAACTGGATATGAAGTTTCAAGTGGCGTTTACCGAATTTATTATTCGCAAGAGAGCCGTATGGGGGCGCAAGATTTCCAAGTTAAGCGTGGAACTCTCAAGTTCACCCCGGCCGCAGTTGTAACACCAACTCCCACACCGACGCCCACTCCAACTCCAACACCAACACCCACTCCAACTCCCACTCCAACTCCCACTCCCACACCAACGCCTACTCCAACTCCAACACCGACTCCAACACCAGTGGTTACTGCACAAGCAACTGCAACGCCCACAACTGCGCCAG
>CAYSGG010000119.1:0-1107 GCA_964430775.1 uncultured Clavibacter sp.
CCTCGCCCCTGCTTATCAAGCGCCTGCGTCGCCTCCGCGAAGCCCGCGTCTCTTCCCGCTCTCTTTAGTCCTTTACTAGCCTCAGAGTCGGCTTTCCCGAAATCTCGACCGGAAAGCAAACAGTGGCCGAGCGCCAGCGAGGTCGGTTTGCGGGGTCGAGTTGAGGAGAAACCAGACTAAAGGTTCCTCGGATTTGAGAACGGGAATAGTCGCCCCTAGGCTAGGCGTTAGCACTCGCCGGACGAGAGTGATAACAGGTCGTCCGATTCTTAACTAATAGGTCAACTGACAGGAGTCACGAAACCATGGCAAAGATGATTGCCTTTAACGAAGAAGCACGCCGCGGTCTTGAGCGCGGAATGAACACCCTGGCTGATGCGGTCAAAGTAACCCTCGGGCCACGTGGACGAAATGTCGTTCTCGAAAAGAAGTGGGGCGCACCAACCATCACCAACGATGGAGTTTCGATTGCAAAAGAGATCGAACTTGATGATCCTTGGGAGAAAATCGGCGCAGAGCTCGTCAAAGAAGTAGCTAAGAAGACTGATGATGTCGCAGGCGATGGCACAACCACCGCGACAGTTCTTGCGCAAGCTCTGGTTCGTGAAGGACTTCGTAACGTAGCCGCTGGATCAAATCCGATGGCGTTGAAGAAGGGTATCGAGAAGGCAGTAGAGGCGATCTCTACCGAACTTTCTGCGATGGCAAAGCCGGTCGAAACCAAAGAACAGATTTCTGCAACCGCATCAATCTCTGCAGCTGACTCAACCATCGGCGAGATGATCGCTGAAGCGATGGATAAGGTCGGCAAAGAAGGCGTTATCACTGTTGAAGAGAGCAATACATTCGGACTCGAGCTCGAACTCACTGAAGGTATGCGATTCGACAAGGGTTACATCTCGCCATACATGGTCACAGATACCGAACGCATGGAAGCAATCTTGGAAGATGCCTATGTATTGATCTGCAATTCGAAGATCTCCAACATTAAGGATCTCGTACCTATTCTTGAGAAGGTAATGCAGGCTGGTAAGCCACTTGCGATTATCGCTGAAGATATTGAAGGCGAAGCACTTGCAACTCTGGTGGTAAATAAGATCCGCGGAA
>CAYSGG010000120.1:0-1086 GCA_964430775.1 uncultured Clavibacter sp.
TAGTTGAAAGTTCAACTATTACTGATAGGGTAGGGCCATGATCGACATTGAAAAGCTCGAGTTCGGCCTGGATACATTTGGTGATACCCAGCATGACGATTCGGGTAAACCAATTTCTGCAGGTCAGACGATTCGCAATGTCGTAGAGCAAGCGGTATTTGCAGATTCACTTGGTCTTGATCACTTCAGCATTGGTGAGCATCATCGTGACGATTTCGCGGTTTCTGCTCCGGACACAGTGCTGGCTGGCATTGCAACCCGAACTTGTCGAATCAAGTTAGGAACAGGGGTCACTGTTCTATCGAGCGAAGATCCGGTTCGTGTTTACCAAAGGTTTGCAACCATTGATGCACTCTCACATGGACGAGCGGAGATAACCGCAGGTCGAGGATCATTCATCGAGTCATTCCCACTTTTTGGTTATGAGCTCTCTGATTATGCAGTTCTATTTGAAGAGAAACTAGAATTACTCGTAGAAATTTTGAAAGAACATGCTGTGACATGGTCTGGAACAACGAGAGCGCCTCTGAAGAATCAAGAGATCTATCCCAAAACAGAGCGTGGCGCGATTCCACTTCGTGTTGGTGTGGGCGGAACTCCGGAGTCGGTGGTTCGTGCAGCGCGCCTCAATGCGAAATTAGCAATTGCAATTATTGGGGGAGACCCAGCACGCTTCGCACCTTTCTCTGATCTTTATCGGACCGCGATGAAAGAGTTTGGCCACGATTTACTTCCAATCTCGATTCACTCTCCGGGGCACATCAGCGATAGTGACGAGCAGGCAATCGAGGAGTTATGGCCACACTATGAGGCGATGTTTGGCCGCATTGGTCGCGAACGTGGCTGGGGCCCAACATCCAAGGCTCACTTCATCAACGAAGTTCGGCACGGCTCGTTTTATGTGGGCACCCCCGAAACAGTTGCGAAGAAAATGGCTTATGCGATCCGCTCTGTTGGAGTACAACGCTTTGACTTTAAATATTCGAATGGGCCTATGCCTCATAGCCAACTCATGAAGTCAATCGAGCTCTATGCGACAAAAGTCGTGCCGATGGTGAAGGAAATCCTGGCATCAGATAAGGCGCT
>CAYSGG010000121.1:0-1085 GCA_964430775.1 uncultured Clavibacter sp.
GAAGGTGATGTTGATGGCATCGTTGATATGGCCGAACAAGAGGTCTATCAAGTAACCGAACGTCGCGCTGGTGAAGATTTCGTCCAACTTAATTCATTAATCCCAGCAGCTCTGGATCAGATTGAGAAGATGCAATCTGGTGATATCGCTGAAGGTATCAAGACTGGTTTCAAAGATCTTGATGTACTCACTAATGGTTTCCATCCCGGAAACATGATTGTTATCGCTGCACGTCCCGCTGTTGGTAAATCAACGCTAGGTCTTGATATCGCGCGTCATGCTGCGATTCACAATGGTGATTGCTCAGTCATCTTCTCTCTTGAAATGAGCCGCTCTGAAATCACAATGCGTATGCTCTCTGCAGAAGCGCGCGTAGCTCTCAACAACATCCGCTCCGGAACCCTCAGCGATGAAGAATGGTCACGTCTTGCTCGCCGTATGGGCGAAGTCAGCGAAGCGCCGCTATTTATTGATGATTCACCCAACCTTTCAATGATGGAAATCCGCGCCAAAGCCCGCCGCCTCAAGCAGCGCCATGACCTCAAACTTGTTGTTATTGATTATCTCCAGCTCATGACTTCTGGCAAGCGCGTTGAAAACCGCCAACAAGAAGTCTCCGAATTCTCGCGTCAATTGAAGTTGCTCGCCAAAGAACTCAATGTTCCCGTCGTCGCTATCTCTCAGCTCAATCGTTCGCCTGAACAGCGTTCGGATAAGAAACCGATGCTCTCTGATCTCCGTGAATCTGGTTCTATCGAGCAGGATGCTGACGTTGTTATCTTGCTACACCGCGATGATATGTATGACTCCCAGAACCGTTCTGGCGAAGCTGATCTGATTGTTGCTAAGCACCGTAACGGACCAACTCGTACGATTACGGTTGCATCTCTACTTCACTTTGCAAAATTCGGCGATATTGCACCGAAATACTCTGCCCCAGAAAAATTCGTCAAAGATAATTAGTCTGAGACGATTAAGGATTGCAGATCTCACACTCTGCAGGTTCCACAAACTTTCGCTCGCTTAACAACTCTTCTCTGTAATCACATGTCGTACAACCAAGAACCTTGCCACGCAATGCACGT
>CAYSGG010000122.1:0-1082 GCA_964430775.1 uncultured Clavibacter sp.
TTTTCGCTGCCCTGAGTGGACTTAAGCGCCCTAGCCAAGATGCGATTTTGCCGCGGTTGGTTAATCATGATGATCTTCCCAGTGCTAGCGCGCTGATGAGTCTGCGTTGGCAATTTGGCGGAATCGTTGGACCATCTGCTGGAGGTCTCATCATCGCAACGTATGGTGCAGGTGCCGGCTATCTCATTGATTGCGCGACTTTCGTAATTTCGTTGGCGCTCCTATGGCAAGTGCGCAGCGTTCCTCCCTTGAGCAAATCAACACCACCATCCATTGCTGCCCTCATGGAGGGAATCAGATACGCATACAATCGAAAAGATCTTCTGGGAACGTACGTTGTCGATCTCGCGGCAATGTTCCTTGCAATGCCGATGGCGCTCTTCCCATTTTGGGCAGATGCAATCGGCGCTCCGTATGCCCTGGGATTTTTCTACTCCTCTATCACCATAGGGGCGGTCATCGTGACCCTCGGCAGCGGATGGATGCGCAACTACCCGCACCATGGTCGGGCCGTTGTTATCGGAGCTTTGGGTTGGGGCGTGGCAATCGTGGTTGCTGGGTCCTCTGACTCACTTACCGTTGTCATCATTTCACTTGTGATCGCAGGTGCATTTGATCAAGTCAGCGCACTCTTCCGCGGATTCATCTGGAACCAATCGATTCCCGACGAATTACGCGGTCGATTAGCAGGCATCGAGATGCTCTCCTACCTCCTTGGACCATTGGGAGGACAGGCCAGAGCCGGCGGAATGGCCGCGATGACTTCCCTTCGAACCTCCATCGTCGGAGGCGGTCTGCTCTGTATTGGATTCGTTGCCGTCATTGCTTCTGTCATGCCGAAGTTCCGTACCTACGATGTTCGGACCAATGAATTTGCGGTCGAACAGGCAAAAATTCGTCAAAATCGGGAAAAAATCTAAAAAATTTTTCCCCCTACCCCCGGGTAGCGTTGACAGAAAATTCGATTGGAAATTGCTAAAAAATGAAAAAATGCGGTTTTCACGCGTAAAAAGAGCCCGATTTCGAGTCCAAAAAACTCGAGATGCACATTTTTTTCAAAAAATGAATTGCGACACGCAGGC
>CAYSGG010000123.1:0-1082 GCA_964430775.1 uncultured Clavibacter sp.
GGATCCACCACGTTGCATATGTCGAGAACTTGTAGCCCTTGGTGTAATCGAATTTTTCTACTGCGCGGATAAGTCCGAGGTTTCCTTCTTGAATGAGATCAAGGAAGAGCATTCCGCGGCCTGTGTAACGCTTAGCAAGCGATACGACAAGGCGGAGGTTAGCTTCAAGGAGATGGTTCTTGGCGCGCTTTCCATCTTCGGCGATCCATTCAAGTTCGCGCTTCAATGAACGCTCTAACTTGTCCGCTGAATTCAAACGTTCTTCTGCAAAGAGTCCCGCCTCAATACGCATCGCAAGTTCAACTTCAAGTTCTGCATTGAGGAGAGCAACACGGCCAATCTGCTTGAGATAGTCCTTAACTGGGTCCGCAGTTGCACCTGCCGTGAGAACAGTCTGCGGTGGAGCATCGTCCTCTTCAGAATCCTTAAGAGTGAACTCACCCTCTTCTTGCTTAGCTTCTTCATTGAGGTTAACGACGCGGACATCTGATTGAGCCTCAGTTGATTCCTCACCAGTGTCTGCAACGAGCTTCTCGAGATCTTCTAGCTCTACTTCTTCGAGTTCGACTTCTTCGCCATCAATCTTTTCGACGAGCTTCTTGCCACCAGGTTTTGTTGTGGCAGTACCGGCCGCAGCGATGACAGGTGTTGCAACTCCCGAGGAAGCTGCTTTCATGGCTTCTAATTCAGCTTTGGTTGGGAAACGTCGCGGACCTTTTTTCTCTTCAACCTTGGTCTTGTTTTCTTTCGCAACTTTGAGAGCTTCCAACTCTGCTTTGGTTGGGAAAAGGCGCGGGCCTGCTTTCTTGACTGGCTTCTTTACCGCTTTCTTCACTACATTCTTAGCGCTCTTTTTAGCTGGAGCAGCTTTGGTAATTTTCTTTGCTGGCGTTTTGGCAGGACTCTTCTTGCTACTTGCGTTTTTGGGCGCACGCGATACAGGCACGAAATAGTCCTTTGCTTTGAACTGACGACTTGTCAGAGTTACTTGCCAGCCACGGGGATTTGGCTATGGCTATATTATAAATTGTCCACAGGCTAGAACGCACATCCAAGGCCCTTTATGCCCTTCGGGCGTGGGC
>CAYSGG010000124.1:0-1060 GCA_964430775.1 uncultured Clavibacter sp.
GCCCACTTCTTCCGCCACTCAAATTCGCGTCCACAATGCGCGCAGACCTTTGGCGTGAAGCCATTCTTAATCTTTGCCTTCACGCCAATTATTCCTTTGTTCGAGTACTTGCTACGGCAGGATTGTGAACTTGCTTGTTGCGACATTTGATGGAAGCCACACGTTATCTCCACCAACAGAGCCTTCCAGCAAGCATTCGCCGGGAGCTAAGAACCTGATGAACTTCCCATCGACAGAACAGACTGTCGGGCTCTTGGAAACGATTAGTGGTGCAATGGTGAAACCAAGAGTCGGATGCTTAGAAGAAGTAAAGAAGTACGCAAACCAAGCGTTACCGCCTGATTTTGACCATTCTTTCATTGAGTATGTCTTTGACCAACTACCGAAGCTCGCGCGCTGAGCAAAACGAGTAGGTAATTGAGTTGGATTGAGCGTCGTAGCTGTTGGATCAATCTTTGGATAAGAGGCAGGATCTACGTACGGCGCTGTGCACTTGTAAGCGCTACGAGTGATCGTTACCCCTGTTGACGACGCATTTCCAGCATCTACGGTGCGATCCCAACATGTTGTAGTCGCACTTCCACCACTAAGAACACGCGGTGGGCGAATCGTGCTCACTCCTGCAGCACCTGTTGTAGAAATATAGGTCCATTTGTCTGCTGAATTACAACCATGTGCATTGCATGATGCAACATTGATGATGTACAGCGTGCTGGGTTTGAGATTCGTAACCGAGAGATTTGGTTTCAAAGCAACGCTGGAATGTGCAACTGCTCCAGGATCGCCGTTTGGTTGTGATTGCCAGACATTGACTCGGTATCCATACAGTGGCGCGCCGCCGTCATTAACATCTGGAACCCACGCAATATCAATTGCAGTATCACTTACAACTTTTGCTAGTGGAATCTGAGGTGCCCATGGAATCGACGCATGTCTGATTGCGTTAGAAGCGGCTGATACTGGACCTGAACCCGCAGAACTATTTGCAACAACTGTGAATGTGTAAGTGTCCTTAAAGCCAAGCTGTCTATTCGTGAATGTGCAGCGATTGTTCTGTGGA
>CAYSGG010000125.1:0-1054 GCA_964430775.1 uncultured Clavibacter sp.
CAAATCACTCAATTCGGCGGACCTGAAGTCATGAAATATGTAGATCTGCCAGACCCTGTTGCATCTGGCGAGGATGTCGTGATGGATGTGACTGCGATTGGTATCAATTACGCAGATACGCACCAGACTGAGGATTCTTATCTTTCAAAGCAGACTCTGCCGTTGATTCCAGGGATGGAAGTTGTAGGGCGACTTCCTAATGGCCAACGGGTATTGGCGCTCGCTGCGGGCGGCGGTTATTGCCAGAAGACTTTGGTAAATCCGAAACAAGTAATTCCACTACCGGATCAAGTTTCAGATGGTGCAGCGTTATCGATGATGGTTCAAGGATTGACGGCGTATCACATCATCAAGACGCTCGGACATATGAAGGCTGGCGAATCAGTCGTAGTCCATGCGGGTGCAGGCGGAGTCGGTTCATTAGCAATTCAACTTGCAAAGTTGTGGGGCGGATTTGTCATTGCTGTGACTTCGTCGGAAGAGAAAAAGAAGTTATGTCTCGAACTTGGCGCCGATGTCGTAGTTGATGCGAATGTCGAAGATATGAACGCAGCGCTCCGTGCAGCCAATGGCGGTAAGAGCGTTGATTTGATTCTTGAGATGGTGGGCGGAAAGACATTTGATCAATCACTGGAAGCGCTCGCAATGTTTGGTCGTATCGTCATTTACGGAATGGCTTCGCGCACAATGCCAACCCCAGTTCATCCAGCAACCTTGATGGGTAAATCAAAGACCATCGCAGGATTCTGGTTAGTGAATTGTTTGGGCAAGAAAGAATTAATGCAGGATGTCTTCGTTGAGTTATTTGGTTTGATCATGACCGGAAAATTGAAGCCAGTAGTTGGTGCGACATATCCATTGTCGCGTGCGGTTGAAGCGCATCAAGCGATGCTGGCTCGAAAGACCGTCGGCAAGATCGTGCTCAATCCAGCTGAATAACTGGCATCACTGCGCGTAATACCGATGAAGCTGGGGCCTGATAATCAGGTATTCTTCGCTTCGCTTTTCTATTGCCCCCCTAGCTCAGTCGGTAGAGCGTTTCCATGGTAAGGAA
>CAYSGG010000126.1:0-1034 GCA_964430775.1 uncultured Clavibacter sp.
CTGTCTCAACCGCAGATGCTCTCCTTGAGCTTGCTAAGGCAATCGGTACCGGTAAAGAAGTAGAGGCTGCAGCAGATGCTGCCGCTGAAGCTATCGATGCAGCAAATGCTGCAACCGATGCTGCAAACCTTGCTGCTGAAGCTGCAGATGCTGCAACAGTCGCTGCTGAAGAAGCACGCGATGCTGCAGATGCTGCAACTGCTGCTGTTGAAGAGCTCTCCACACAGGTCGCCACATTGATGGCAGCCCTCAAGGCTCAGCTCACAACCTTGGCTAACACAGTTGCCAAGATTGCTAAGAAGGTTAAGGCCTAACCATGAAATCAACACGACTGATCTCTGGCCTTGTATTGGCTCTGTCTCTTAGCGTGGCTCCTGCCATCGCTAACGAGCCGACACCAGTCGTGGCCACAACAGCGGAGGTATCTGTCATCGCTGATGCAGCGGGTGAAGCAAGGGATGCAGCAGAAGCTGCAATCCAAGCTGCCAAGCTTGCAAAAGACGCTGCTGATGCCGCAACTGCTGCAGCCAAGGATGCGCTAGCCGCAGCCGAAGCTGCTAACACTGCGATCGAGAAGCTCACTCAAGAAATTGAGAGCTTCGGAACCAGTATGAAAGCTTCTATCGCAAACGTGGCTGCAACACTGGCCAAGATTGCAAAGAAGATAAAGGCCTAATAAGCCAGAAGTAGTACAGGGCGGGCCCTGATTCTCAATAGAGAGTCAGGGCCCGTCTTACTTCCCCCAAGTAAGACAAGTGCGGTTTCTATTCAATTCCATTAAAGGGGAATGTGTGAAAAAAAGAATCAAGAAGATAGCCCTCATCGCCAGTGCTTTTATGTTTGTCGGGCAATCACTTGCGGCGGCAGATCCGGCTTATTATCCAGAAGGTCCGCAAAAAAATGTTGATATTGATGTTCTCACGAGTCAGGGTTGGGATGTTTGCTACTTTGAGGATCTTGGAACACCATTAACTGATGAGATTATTCTTGCGCAGTGTGACGCAAAATACGTGATATATGCAGGTGGCGAAGAC
>CAYSGG010000127.1:0-1026 GCA_964430775.1 uncultured Clavibacter sp.
AGTGGTTGTGAACTCGAGATAAATCGGTACCAGAGCCTCTCAGTAATAAACAGTGCACAATCATTGCGAGCTACCAAGAAGTTACTCAAAGAGCTGGCATCGAATGTACCCCGAGTTCCGAGGAAGGAGATGGGCGATGAATAGTGTTGCTTAGGCAAGAAAGTTACAGCGCCACTTGATTTATCAACCTTATATCCAGTGAGCGCCTTCGCCGTCTCTCGAACATCGCTTTCAGAATATCGATTGACCCCTAAAGTAAAGAGTTCCATCAATTCGCGGGAGAGATTCTCATTGGGTGCCTTGATGGTATTTGTCTGACCATCGAGCCAGAAAATGAGCGCGCCATCATTAACCATCGCTCGCGACATATCAGCGAAGTTTCCTAGCGCGAATTTACGTAAAGTTTGATTCTGCAAATACATCGGCAGAGCGTCATCAACCTTCTGATACGAGGTGGCCCAATGTCCATGCCAGAACCAGGTCATACGCTCGCGTAGCGGATGCTCAGAGAGCACCATCCGATCGAGCCACCAGAGCATCAATGAACTTAGTTGCGCTCTCTTTTCTGTGGCATACGAAACAATTCCTGCGCTGTTGGGAGCGGGTCGCTTCCCTTGATCACTAACTTTTGGAGGCGTTTGTGAATCCGCGAATGCATCCGTTGTGGGTGAGGTTAAGAGTTTCTCGGCTGCGCTTGAAAACCCCGCCGAAAGAAGCGATGTAAATTCATTGGGACGAGGTCCGAAACCAAAGCGATGAATTAATCTGGCGATTCTGCGTCGTTCTGCAACAGTCGCCATAACGAGGAAGATAACGCTATTCGCTGATAAATCTAGGGTCTTTGAGTGAACGTTTGCTGAATCTGACAAAAAAAAGAGGGCCCGATTTCTCGGGCCCTCTTCTCACATTACTTGAGTGAATTACTGCGGATTATTCTCCGTAGTACTTCAACTTTGGAGCACTGTATCCACGATCAAGAGTCATGTTGCCAGCCTTACGTAGCTTGGTTAGCAGCGCTCCTCCTGA
>CAYSGG010000128.1:0-1021 GCA_964430775.1 uncultured Clavibacter sp.
AACGTTGCAGGACCGGAGATGTCGACGCGAAGAACAACTGGTTCGTCGTTCTGCGACACAACCACAACATCCTTCAAGTTCATGATGAACTCTGTGATGTCTTCGGTCATGCCCTTGATGGTGGTGAACTCGTGCTCGACACCGTCGAACTTGACGGTGGTGATTGCTGCACCTGGAATCGATGACAGCAATGTGCGACGAAGCGAGTTACCAATGGTGTGGCCGAAGCCTGGCTCGAGTGGGCCGACAGCAAAACGCTGACGTGTTGGATGGTCGTCGCCAATTGCTTCGACTGAAGGACGTTGGATGACAAGCATGGTGCTCTGCTATGAAACGGCTGTGAAAATTACTTGGAGTAAAGCTCGACGATGAGCTGCTCGCGGACGGGAACGTCGATGTGTTCGCGCTGAGGAAGGTCGCGCACGGTGACTTGCTTGTCACCGGCTTCGAGCCAACCAACGAGTGAACGATCGAGTGTGTCGATGTTGTGCTGGATCTGAATCATTTCTTTTGCCTTAGGCGACAAAGAAATAACTTGACCACGCTTTACGCGGTACGACGCAATGTCAACGCGCTTGCCATCGACAAGGATGAGGCCGTGGTTAACGAACTGGCGAGCCTGCGGACGGGTGGAACCCCAACCTGCACGGAACACCACGTTGTCGAGACGCTGTTCAAGAAGACGCAACAAGTTTTCGCCGGTTGGACCTGCAAGACGGTTTGCTTCTTCGTAGGTGCGACGGAACTGACGCTCGAGAACGCCGTAGATGTACTTGGCCTTCTGCTTTTCTTGCATTTGTGCCAGGTACTCAGAACCTGCGTTACGACGGCGAGTACGACCATGTGCACCTGGTGGGAATGGACGACGGTCGAGAGCCTTTGAGCCCTTCGCGTTTTCGAAAATGTTTGTGTTGAGGCGACGCGAAATGCGCACCTTCGGTCCGGTGTAACGGGCCATGATTAGCTCCTCCGACGCTTGGGCTGACGGCAACCGTTGTGCGGTACCGGGGTGACGTCCTTG
>CAYSGG010000129.1:0-1001 GCA_964430775.1 uncultured Clavibacter sp.
CCCCTATTTCTCATACCGACTATTGAGGAATTTGCGCTGTAGAACAGTCACAAATACCAAGACCAGGATGAAGAAGATTGATTGTGTTGCGGCATATCCGATTCGCAATTCACTGAAGACTGTCTGATAAATCAATACCGCGAAAATATTCGATGAATTGTTAGGCCCACCTTGAGTCATCGAGAAGATCAAGTCAAAGGCTCTGAAGGACTGAATTGTTGTGTAGGCCATGACGACAATGGTGGTCGGGATAGACATAGGCCATGTCACATTCTTGAACTGCTGCCAACGCGATGCTCCATCCATTTCAGCAGCCTCATAGAGCTCTTGCGGAATCTGCTGTAAGCCAGCGATATAGATAACCATCATCTGTCCCGTGTGGAACCAGACTTGTGTGAAAGCAATTGCGTACAGAGCTGAACTCTCGCTGCCGAGCCAATTAAGTGCAAAGCCCTCAAGCCCAATTCTGTTAAAGAAAAGATTGACTGCCCCAAAGTTCGGGTCATACATAAATAGCCAGATCATTCCTACTGAGACAGAGGAGAGAATGGTTGGGAAGAAAAAGAGAGTACGAAGAGCGATATTTGCCTTGGAGTTCTTCACAAGGAATAGCGCAAAAATCAGAGAGAAGAGCGTCTGGAAGACGACTACTAAGAAGGTGAAGCGAAGATTGTTACCAAGAACCTTATAGAAGAGGTCATCGTTGGTAAGCAAGTTAACGAAATTTCGTAAGCCCACAAACTCTGGCTCGGTGATGCGATCCCACTTAGTAAGCGAGTAACGCAGATTGGCAATGAAAGGAACGAAATAGAACCCAGCAAAGAGGATTGCAGCCGGTAGGCCCATCAAGTAATAGATCCCAGCATCCCTCTTCTTGCGCTTCTTGGAGGTCGGCCGAGCACCGCTCCCACCTGAGGTGGGAGCGGTTCCGGTAGTAGTTAGCGAGCTAATCAGCCAGCCAATTTCTGCTTGATCTGACGTGAGAAGTCAGGCAGAACATC